>JBBJLY010000174.1:0-18219 GCA_037720695.1 Kofleriaceae bacterium
ATTCTTTCTCCGCCGGTTGCTGGCGGAGGCTCGGCCGCAAGGTGGCGGCCTGGTCGACGGCGGGTTCGCCGGTGACACGTTCAAGCAGATGCTCGACGAGGCGGTCGCCGACAAGGTGGCCTCCGCGGGAGGCCTCGGGATGGCGGATATGTTCGCCGCCCAGCTCGGCGGCAAGGGGGCGATCAGCGCGACCGCCGCGGCCAGCGGCTTGCCCGCTCCGCACCAGGTCGCATCGTTCACCGGTGAGCTCGGCGACGAGATCGCGGGGATGCCGCGGTTCGCGATGCCGGTGCCGGGTCACGTGACCTCGAAGTACGGTCCGCGCGTCGGCCACACCGGCGAGACCCACCTCCACAAGGGGCTCGACCTGTCCAGCAAGCTGGGTGACCCGGTCGCCGCCGCGGCAGCCGGCACCGTGACCCACGCCGGGCCGGCTGGGGACTACGGCAATCTGGTCACCGTTCGCCACGCGGACGGCTTCGAGACTCGCTACGCCCACCTGTCCGCGATCGGCGTCGCCACCGGGCAGGCGGTCGAGGCCGGCCAGGCGCTGGGCCAGGTCGGTTCGACCGGCCTGTCGGACGGCCCCCACCTCCACTTCGAGGTGCGCCAGGACGGAGATGCCGTGAATCCTTCGGCTTTGTTACCCCTAAACAGATCTGGAAGCCGGGCGAATCGATGACCAAGGACGGAAGCCATGCGAATCGACCCCAACGTTGTTGTCTCGCCGATCACGCAAGAACCTCATAGCGTCAGCCCCCGAGCACCGACCGAGACTCGGTCCGGCGGCGAGGCGGCTTCGATCGTCGCGTTGTCTCGGCCCGGCCCTGCGGCTGCATCGGACGAGACCTCGCCGGTGATGTCCGCGCGGCTCGACAAGATCCGCGCGATGCTCGACACGGGCACGTATCCGATCGATCTCGACCAGCTCGCGTCGCGCATCGTTGATGACGAATGGCTGCGCGGAGGCTCGCGATGAAGACGATGACCACGGTTGCCGACACGATGTCCCCTGCCGACGACGCGCGCATCGCGGAGCTCCGACAGCTCGGCGAGGAGCTGCAACAGACGTTCGCCACCGAGCGCAAGGCGATCGCCGCGCTCGATCACGCGCAGCTCGCCGAGCTCGCCGTGATCAAGGTCGCCCTCGCGAATCGCCTGCACGCGCTGCGTGACCTCGCGACGCGCGATCACGCGTGCCGGATGCTGTTCGAGGCGATCCGCGTCGAGGCCAAGGCCACCGCGATGCTCGCGCAGGTCGCGAACGAGGCCGTGCGCGCGATGCTCGGTTACGACCAGGCCACCGGCTACGACCGGCTCGCGCGCCGCGCGGTCCACGGACCGTCGCGGACCCTGGTGGCACTCTGATGTCGAACCTGCTGTCGCTGCTGTCCCTCGGTTCGGCCGGCATGTCCGCGCAGAACACGGGTGTCTCGATCGCGACCAACAACGTCGCGAACGCGAACACGAAGGGCTACTCGCGGCAGCGGGTCGATCTCGAGTCGTTGCTCGGCGCGCCGCTCGTCGGCGGCGTCCGCAGTGGTGCTCCCGACCGCATGCAGGACAACCTCCTGTCCGGTCGGATCCGCAATGCAGCCGGCTCGCTCGCCGGCTCGCGCGCGTTCTCGCAGGCCGTGCTCGATCTCGAGCAGCGGATCTCCGGCGGCGGCCCGTCGATTCACGACCAGCTCGGGACGCTGTTCGGCAAGCTCAACGCGGTCTCGGCTTCGCCGACCGATTCGACCGCCCGGACGGCCGCGGTGGCCTCCGCGCGCGGCCTCGCGACCGGCATCCGGAACCGCTCGACCGACCTCGAGGCCGCGCGCGGCGAAACCAACGTCAGGATCCAGGAGGATGCCGGCGCCGCGACGGCGCTCGCGAAGCGCCTCGCCGACTCCAACGCGACGGTCGCGCGCACCAATGATCCCGTCGCCCGGGACGAGCGCGATCGGGTCGCCGCCCAGCTCTCCGAGCTCGTCGGCGGCAGTGCGCGGATCGACGGCGACGGCAAGATGCGCTTCGTGCTCGACGGCGGCGGCGTGCTGGTCGACGGCGACCAGGCGGCGCAGCTCGCGACCAGACCCGGCACCACGTCGCCCGATCTTCAGGTCGAGCTGGTCTCGGGCTCGGTCCGCCGTGACGTCACGCAGGCGATCGGCGGCGGCAAGCTCGGAGCGAACCTGGCCGCGCGCGATGGCGCGATCGCGACCGCGCGGGCCGAGCTCGACCAGCTCGCGTTCGACATCACCACCAGCTTCAACACGGTCCACACCGCGAACGCCGGACTCGACGGCGCCACCGGACGCACGATGTTCACGCCGCTCTCCGGCGTCACGGGTGCCGCGAGCACGATCTCGATCGACGCCGCGCTCGACGCCGATCCGAAGCTGCTCGCGACCGCCAACCCCGGCGCGGGCCCCGGTGACAACCGCGGCGCGCTCGCGCTGTTTGCCCTCGCGTCCGCGCCCGTCGCGACCGGCGGCAAGACGCTGACCGGGTCCGCACTCGATCTCGTGACCAAGATCGGCTCGCAGGCCGCCGAGGCCTCCGCGAGCGTGACCCGCGACGAGCTGGTCGGCGAGCACCTCGCGGGCCTCCGCGATTCGCTCGCCGGCGTCGACATCCAGGAGGAGCTGACGAACCTCGCGCGCTTCGAGCACGCGTCGTCGGCGATGACCCGCTTCGTGTCGACGATCGACAACTTGCTCGGCGATCTGATCGACCGCCTGTAGGAGGTGCCAGATGCGCATCACCGGTAACCGAATGATCGAGCTCGCGGCGGCTGCCACCGCGAGCAACCAGACCCAGGTCGCCTCCGCTTCCGCCGAGGTGTCCTCGGGGTTGCGCGTCGCCCGATCCTCCGACGATCCCGCCGCGTACGCCGCCGGCGAGCGCGCGAAGTTGCAGCGCTCGCTCGCGACCGGCACCGGTGCCGCGATCCAGGCCAGCCGCGACCGGCTCGACGAAACCGACGCCGCGCTGTCGACGATCGGCGACGCGGTGTCGGAGGTCCGCCAGCTCGCGGTGCAGGGCTCGTCGGCGAGCTACAACGCGAATGACCGCGCGGCGCTGGCGACCCAGATCCGCGCCTTGATGGAGAGCGCGCGCGGCGCGGCCAACGCGCGCTCGAGCGACGGCGAGTACCTGCTCGCAGGTTCGCAGTCGCTGACCGAGCCGTTCGCTGCCACCGGCGCGTACAGCGGTGATGCCTCGCGTCGCGAGGTCCCGATGACCGCGGGTGCGAACACGTTCGCCACGGTGTCTGGCGCCGATCTCACGGCGGCCTCCGGAGTCGACGTGCTGCCGCTCCTCGAGCGCGTCGCGGCCGCGCTCGCCGCGAACGATCCCGACGCGACGTCCGCGCTGCTCGGCGATCTCGACACCGCCATCAAGCAGGTCGGCGCAGCACGCACGCGCACCGGCAACACGATGACCGTGCTCGACTCGACGAAGGAGGCGCAGTCGGTGCTCGCCGAGAATCTGTCGCGCGAGATCTCGCGCAGCGTCGAGTCCGACACGATCGCGGCGGCGAGCCAGCTCGCGAAGGCGAGCCAGTC
Source organism: Kofleriaceae bacterium (assembly GCA_037720695.1). Lineage (GTDB taxonomy): Bacteria > Myxococcota_A > Polyangia > Haliangiales > Haliangiaceae > JABFXX01. Next base: position 3,558 of record JBBJLY010000174.1, read on the forward strand.
GCTCGAGGCTTCGCGTGCCGTGACGTCGCACGTGATTCAGTTACTGCAGCCCCTATAACGTCCGGCGAACTGGGCGAACCAGTAGTTGGGACCAACAAGGTCCGTAACACACAACAAGGAAACTCAGATGGCCCTCTCGGTTCTCACCAACGTCGCTTCTCTCAACGCACAGCGCAACCTCAACAAGACGCAGATGGACCTCTCGGCCTCGATCGGCCGCCTGTCCTCTGGTCTGCGTATCAACAGCGCGGCTGACGACGCCGCCGGCCTCGGCATCTCGGAGAGCCTCAAGTCGAGCATCCGCAGCATCGGCCAGGCGCAGCGCAACACGAACGACGCGATCTCGATGTCGCAGGTCGCGGAAGGCGCGATGAACGAGATGCAGGGCATCGTGTCCCGCATGCGCGAGCTGTCGGTCCAGTCGGCCAACAGCACGCTCGGCGCCACGGAGCGCGGCTACATCCACACCGAGTTCAAGGAGCTGTCGTCGGAGATCGACCGCATCAGCTCGGTCACGAACTTCAACAACCAGAAGCTGCTCGACGGCAGCGCCTCGACCGGACTCACGTTCCAGGTCGGCATCCAGAACTCGGCCAACGACCGCCTCGCGATGAGCATCACGAAGCTCACCTCGTCGACGCTCGGCTCGACGGTCAAGCTCTCGGCCGCGACGCTGTCGACGGTGGCGGGTGCGCAGGCGGCGATGGGCGTGTTCGACAAGGCGATCCAGCAGCTGTCCCAGGCGCGTGCCAAGGTCGGCTCGACCCAGAACCGCATGCAGGTCACGATCTCGAACCTCGCCACCTCGCACGAGAACCTGTCGGCCGCGAACTCGCGCATTCGGGATGTCGACATGGCCTCCGAGACCGCGCAGCTGACGAAGGCGCAGATCCTGAGCCAGGCCGGTCTCGCCGTCCTCGGTCAGGCGAACCAGCTCCCCAGCGCCGCGCTCAAGCTGCTCGGCTAACACAACCTAGGAGTCGAAGATGAGTGGCATCACGTTCAGCGGTCTCGCGAGTGGTCTCGATACCGGGGCGCTCGTCGACAAGCTCGTCGCGCTCGAGCGCGGCTCGGCCGTCGCTCTGACGACGAAGCAGACCAACCTGAACGCGCAGAAGTCCGTCGTCGCCGGCTTATCCTCTGCGTTATCTGCACTCGGCAGCGCCGCACGTGCGATGGACCTCGACTCCGAGGTCAAGCCCCGAGGCGTGACGGTCAGCGACACGCACGTCTCGGTGGCGGTGTCGTCGTCGGCCTCCGCGGTCGATCACGAGTTTCGCGTCAAGTCCCTCGCCGCGTCGCAGGTGACGCAGAGCAAGTCGTTCGCCCCGAACACGCCAGGCGTGCTGGGCACCGGCGGCGTCGATATCACCGTCGGTGGCACCACCAAGTCCATCGCGTGGGACGCGACCGACACCCTGACGTCCGTCGCGGACAAGATCAATGCTGCCAATGCCGGGGTCTCCGCCTCGGTCCTCAACGTGGACGGCTCGAACTACCGGCTCGTCGTGACCGCGAAGGAAACCGGCACGGCCAAGGCCCCAACGTTCTCCGATTCTGGATCAGGACTCGATCTCTCGCTGGCCGCGAACGTCAAGGTGCCGGCGTCGAACGCGGTCGTCGACATCGATGGCATCGAGGTCACGCGGTCGAGCAACCTGATCGCCGATGCGCTCGCCGGCGTGACGATCACGCTCGGCTCCAAGCACGCGGCCACCGATCCCAACACCAAAGCCTCGATCGCACTCGACAACAAGGCGTTGACCGAGCGGGTCAAGGCGCTGGTCACCGCGTACAACGCGGTCCACGGCGGGCTCCGCCAGCAGCTCGCCTATACCGGCACGACGAAGGGACCTGGCACGCTGTTCGGTGACGCCGGCCTGCGCCAGCTCCAGGGCGCGCTCGACGTCACGATGAGCTCCGCATATGGCAGCTCGAGCCTCGGCGCACTCGGGCTGTCACGCGACAAGACCGGCGCGCTCTCACTCGATGAGACCAAGCTCTCGGCTGCGGTCGCCACTGATCCAGATGCTGTCAGCGGCATCTTCGTGACCGGCGGATTCGCCAACACCATGGGGTCGCTCGCCGAGCGCTACACCAAGGCCAGCACGGGACTGTTCGCGGCGAAGACAAGCTCGCTGACCAGTCGCCACACCTCGCTGCAGTCCCAGATCGATCGCATCAACCGCGGCGCCGACGCGCTGCAAGTTCGCCTCGAAAAGCAATTCGGGGCTCTCGAGCAGGCGATGTCGCAGCTGCAGAGCCAGTCGAGCTCGCTCGCTGCCCTCTTCAAATAGGACCTCCATGTACGCCCGTGCCGCGAATGCTTACCGCCGCGTCGATCTCGAATCCGCACCGCGGTCGCAGATCGTCGACCGCCTGTTCGAACGCTTCGACCGCGACGTCGCGACCGCGCGTGACGCGATCACACGCCGGGATATCTCGGCAAAGGCGAGCGCGATCGATCATGCCCTGCAGATCGTGTTCGAGCTCGCGGCGTCGCTGGATCACAATGCCGCGCCCGAGCTGTGCGGGCAGCTCGCCTCGCTCTACGAGTTCGTCACCAACCAGCTCGCGGTCGCCAGCGCGAAGCTGAGCTGCGAGCCGATCGACCACGCGCGCCGCGTGATGGCCGAGCTGGCGGACGCCTTCAAGCAGGTTCATCCGCGATGAGGCCACGATGACGAGCGAGCAGCTGCTCCTCGCGCTGCTCGCGGCGACCCCGGAGCCGCCCGGCACCGACGTCGATGATCTGCTCGCAGCGTTCGCGCGCATGATCGACCTCCGCCAGGAGCTGATCGACGCACCTGGCGCTCCACTCGCGCCATCGCCCGCGGACCATGTGTTGCTCGAGGAGCTCGCGCGTCGCGACGCATCGTGGAAGCACGCACTCGCCGTCGCGCACCAGCAACTCGGAGCGCAACGCGTCGCGGCGACCAAGGTCCGCGCGTATGGCCAGCTCTGACGGCAGATCGTCAGCGACGACGACACTGCCTGCGACCTGATAGCTAACCAGCCGAGATAACTGGCCTCCGAGCTGGCCCGCGGCTCGCAACAGGGCTTCACCCATGAAGCTCGCGTACGGACGCCAGACGATCGACGAGGCCGATGTGGCCGCCGTCGTGGAAGCGCTCCACGCACCCCTGCTCACCTGCGGCCCGCTCGTGGCCAGGTTCGAGCAAGCGCTCGCGAGCTGGCTCGGCGCACCTCACGCGAGCGTGTGCTCGAGCGGCACCGCCGCGTTGCACCTCGCCTACGCCGCCCTCGGGATCGGCGAGGGCGACGAGATCATCACGACGCCGATCACGTTCTCCGCGACCGCGGCCGCGGCCTACTACGTCGGCGCGACGGTGCGGATCGCAGATGTCGATCCGCGTACGGGCAACCTGTCGCCGGCATCGGTCGCCGCGCTGGTCACCCCGAAGACCCGCGCGATCGTCCCGGTTCACCTCGCCGGCCAGCCCGCCGACCTTGACGAGCTGGTCGCGATCGCGCGTCAGCACGGGCTCCGGATCATCGAGGACGCGTGTCATGCGCTCGGCGCCACCTACCGCGGCCGTCGGATCGGCGCGCACGGCTCCGACGCGGTCGTCCTCAGCTTTCACCCGGTCAAGCACATCACCACGGGAGAGGGCGGCGCCGTGATCGTCCACGATCCCAAGGTCAAGGCCCGGATCGAGCGCCTCCGGCAGCACGGCATCGAGCGCGACCCGGCACGGATGGACGCACCCGCCGGCAGCTGGGTCTACGAGGTCCAGGAGCTCGGCTGGAACTACCGGCTCAGCGATCTCGCCTGCGCACTCGGGCTCGCGCAGCTCGCGAAGCTCGACCGCTTTCTCGCCGATCGCCGCGCCCTCGCCGCCCGCTATCGCGTCGAGCTCGCCCGCCGGTTCGGCCCCGATTCCGGCGTCGAGGCACCCGCCGTGCTGGACGATCGCGAATCGGCCTATCACCTGTTCGCCGTCGCGATCGACTTCGATCGCTACCGCACCACGCGCGACCGCGTCATGCGCAACCTCGCCGAGGTCGGCATCGGCACGCAGGTCCACTACATCCCACTGCTCGATCACCCGCTGCACGCCGCTCGCTGTCCCGGCGAGCGACCACGCGCGCGACCGGGCGCCGCTCACTACTACGCCCGGACCCTTTCGTTGCCCCTGTTTCCGACGCTCGGCGAAGCCGACGTCACCCAGATCGTCGCGGAGCTGCACCGCATCCTCGGAGAGCCAAAATGACCACGTTGCTTCAAACCGCCTCTACCAGCTGCCTCGACGACAAGGTCGTCCTCGTCACCGGAGGCACCGGCTCGTTCGGTCGCGCCTTTGTCGAGCGCGCCCTGACCTCGCGGGCGAAGAAGATCATCGTGTTCTCGCGCGACGAGCAGAAGCACTACGAGCTCGGCCGCGAGCTCTCGGATCGCCGCATGCGCTACTTCGTCGGAGACATCCGAGACCCGTCGCGGCTCAAGACCGCGCTGCGCGATGTCGACATCGTCGTCCACGCGGCGGCCATGAAGCACGTACCGATCTGCGAGTACAACCCGATCGAGGCCGTCCAGACCAACGTCAACGGCGCGCGCAACCTGATCGAGGCGGCGATGGAGTGCGGGGTCCAGAAGGTGATCGGGCTATCGACCGACAAGGCGGTATCGCCCGCGAATCTCTACGGTGCGACCAAGCTGTGCATGGAGAAGTTGCTGACGGCGGCGAACGCGTACGCAGGCGACCGCTGGACGCGATTCTCGGTCGTGCGCTACGGCAACGTGATGGGCTCGGCCGGCAGCGTGATCCCGCTGTTCCGCGACCAGCGCTCGCGCGGTCAGCTGACGATCACGGATCGCCGGATGACCCGGTTCTGGATCGAGATGGACGAGGCGGTCGCACTCGTGCTGCGTGGCCTCGAGCTGATGACCGGCGGTGAGATCTTCATCCCCAAGTTGCCGAGCACTGACATCGAGACCCTCGCCGAGGCGGTCGCGCCCGGCGTGCCGCGACACTCGGTCGGCATCCGCCCCGGCGAGAAGCTCCACGAGGTGCTGATCTCGAGCGAGGAAGCTCGCCGCACGAGCGACCTCGGTGATGTACTCGTGGTGTGGCCCGAGTTCCAGTTCCACCAGTCGCTCGCCAGCGTGCATCCCGGCCGGCCCGTGCCGGAAGATTTCGTGTACTCGAGTGACAGTGCCGAGCCTCGTCTCGATCTCGCGGCCACCCGCGAGAAGGTCAATCGGGTCGCCTGAGCACATGCCATGGCACGTCCGCGCATCCTGTTTCGAGCGGACGCATCGCACGAGATCGGCTTCGGTCATGTCGCGCGACTGTGCGCGCTGATCGAGGAAGCCGAGACCCAGGGCTTCGAGCCGGTGGCGATGTTCGGCGGCGACGCCAGCGCGATCAGATCGTGGGCCGCTGACCGCAAGCTGACGGTCGACCTCCGCGACTGGGGCACGACCGCGATGGTCCAGGCGGTCGAGCATCCGCGCGTCTGCGCGCTGGTCGTCGACGGCCCGGCGCTCGCCAGCGAGCTGCTACCAAAAGTCCCGCCGCGCGTCCGCAGCGTGATGATCGACGACGTCGGCAAGAACCGGCTCGCCGTCTCGACGGTCGTCAACCACAACATCCACGCGCCGGGCCTGGCCGCGACCTACCCGGGCGCGGTGCAGCGCTTGCTCGGCCGCAGTTACCTGATGCTGCGCCGCGATATCCGGCGTTACATGCGCGGCTCGTGTCATCCTTCGAACCACGGGCGGCTGCGAGTCTTGATCACGTACGGCGGCACCGACCCGGTCGGCGCCACTGCCCGCACGCTCGCGCTGGTGCCACCCGATCGGCCGCTCGACCTCGTCGTGATCGCTGGTCCCGGCTTTCGCGGTGACGAGGCCCTGAATGCAGCGATCGCGACCGCGACCGCCGCCGGCCACCTCGTGGACGTCCATCGCTCCCCACCGGACCCTGGCGGGCTGTTCGTCAGTGCCGACGCTGCGATCTGCTCGGCGGGCGGCACACTCGGGGAGCTCGCGTTCCTCGGCTGTCCTGCGCTCGCCTACGCGATCGTGCCGGATCAGGTCGCGCCGGCGCGCCAGCAGCTGCGCGACGGCCTGATCGCCGGCGGCCAGACGTTCGGCGAGCTCACCGACGACGTCATCCGCGCCGACATGCTCGCGTTCCTCACCGACGATGCGGGCCGGACCGCGCAACGCCAGCGCGCGCTCGCGACCGCCGATGCCGACGGACCGCGCCGCATCATCGAAGCGATCACGGTGTAGGTCTGGTCTCGACGAGGGTCGGGATCTGGTCGGTGACCTGCGCGCGGTGTCTGGCGGTCAGCAGGGTCGCGCCCTGGGCGACCGCGATCTCGGCATCGGGCGTCATCAGCAGCTTGTCGCGGCCGAACCCGTCGGCGAGTAGCTCGCGAAACGCGGGCACCAGCGAGCTCCCCCCGATCAACCCGACGACGTCGACCTGGTCGGTCGTCCAGCTGGCGCGGTTCAGCAGCTCGCCGACGATCACGCGGACTCGATTCATCAAGCTGGCCCATGCCTGGCGCGCCCAGGGCCCATCGATCACGAGCTCGAGCGACTTGCGCTCGCTCTTGTGGATGTACGCGTCGCGCATGTGGAGCGGCGCTTGTTCGGCCGATGACAGCTGGCGCTTCGCCGACTCGCAGCGGAACAGCAGCTCCTGCCAGCGCACCGCATCGCGATGCATGTCGAACTGCGAGGCGCGAAATACCGTGCCGGCGATCGCCTCGGCCATCGCGTCGTCGAGATCGTCGCCGCCGAGGAAGTGGTCGCCGTGGGTCGCGATCGGAGTGAACGCCATCCCCTGCTGGACCACGGCGGAGACGTCGAACGTCCCGCCACCGAAGTCGCACACCACGATGTTGCGGCGCACATTCTGGCGGTGGAGATCGAGCGCAAGCGCACCCGCGATCGGCTCGGCGATGAAGTCGACGATCTCGAGATGCGCGAGCTTCGCTGCCCGCCGCGCTGCCTCGCGATAGCCAGGTGGCGCCGCCGCGGACATCGTCATCACGACCTTCCTCACCCGCCCGCCGAACCGCTGTTCCGCGAGCTCGCGCACGTGCGTCAGCACGTGAGCCGCGATCTGCTCGGGCGTGATATCGCCCGAGCGCAGCTTGAACACCAGGCGGTCGCCGGTCTGCGTGATGTCGAATGGCACGCCGGCGGCGTAGCGCCTCAGCAGCTCGTCGTTCGGGGCGAGGCCCAGCACGCGCTTGACCGAGCGGATCACCTTGGACGGATCGGTCAGCTGGCGCGCGGTGGCGCGCCGGCCGACCTCGGGTGGACCCCGATCGGGGATGTAGACGACGGTCGGGATGACCGAGTCGCCCTGATCCTGCAGTAGCTGGATCCGGTCTCCGACCAGCACACCTGCGCTGGTGTTGCTCGAGCCAAAATCGACGCCGAGCACGAGCTCCTGAGCCATCACGGCCCTTGCAGCTCGCGCTGGATCCAGAGCGGCATGGTCTGGTGCATCGCCGACCGCTGCTCGCCACGCAGCCGGCCGAGGTCGGTCTCGAGGATCGTGCGCGCGAGCTGGGTGAAGGCGCGGCTGCAGGCGTCCGCCCGCCCGGCGATCGTCTGCCCGCCCGCCTTGAGCCCGCCCGAGAGCGCAAGGCTGTGCGGGACCGCTCCGATCATCGGCGCGTGGACGAGCAGGTGATCGTGGATCAGCGCCGACATCCGGCCGAGCGCGCGCTCGTCACCGTCGGCGAGCTGGTTGCCGACCAGGCCGATGCCGAACCGTTGCAACGAGTCGGCGACGACGTCGGCGAGCCGGGCGTCGAGCGGACGAAGCACGGCAAGCAGCTGCGGGATCGTGCGTGCCTTGCCCTCGTTGGCGAGCGCGGCATCGATCAGGCTGCGATGGGTCTCGTCGGCAGAGAGCTTGCGGACGATGCGATGCACGGTCGCCTTCAGTAGCGCATACGCGTTGTGAAGCGAGGGCAGCTGCGGCGTGATGACGAGCAGCTTGTGATCGGCAGCGGCGAGCAGATCGATCACGTTGTAGGACGAACCGGCGCCGACATCGACGATCACGCACTCGGTGCTGACCCGGGCGATCGCCTTGAGCAGGCGCAGCTTCTGGCCGTTGTTGAAGTTCGCCGCGCCGGGCCGTGACGTGCCGGGCACGAGCCCGACCGCCGGCGCGACGCGCATCACGAGCTCGTCGAGGACGTCGGTGCGGTGATCGAGGAAGTCCGCCAGCGTCGCAGTTGGATGCAGCTCCCCGAACATCGTCGTCAGGTTCGCGGCGCCCAGATCGGCGTCGACCAGCGTGACGCTGGTGCCGAGCCGGCCGATGCCGACCGCGAGGTTCGCCGCAACGGTGCTCTTGCCGACGCCGCCCTTGCCGCCGGCGACGGCGATGATGCGCGGGATGCGCCTAGGCAGCTTTGCCATGGTCGTTGCCTCGTTGGGGTGCGAGCACGGCGAGCGCGCGGGTCAGCGCGGGCTCCAGCTGTCCGATCACGTCGTCGAGCGTGACCAGCAGCGCGGCGGAGGCCGCGAGATATTCGTCCTCGGTGGCGCCACGTCGTGCGACGTCGTGGGCGCGGTCGACCTCGCGCTGCGCGAGCAGCGACACGAACGCGAGGGGCTCGAGCGCGCGCGCCAGGCCCTGCTCGAGGCGCTCGAGTCGCGGCCCGGTCTTGCCGGCCTCGATCAGCTGGCGGGCACGGGTCGCGAGCAAGCGGCAGCGGCCGAGCCGGCGCTGGTAGTGGCGAACGTGGTCGGCGACGGCCTGGGTCCGTCCGCTGATCTCGCGGGTCGCGCCGTCGAGCAATGCGGCGACGTCTACTTGATCTGGGAATGCGAGCTCGGCGAGCCGGCAGTGCTTCATCCCTTGGATGAACGCGCCGCCCTCGGTGCAGTTATAGACGCCGACCGTGGTCACTGACTGCATCAGCTCGACGAACCAGCGGTGAAACAGCCCGAACATGAAGCTCGAGGGCACCGTGTCGCCGTGCCAGCCCGGTAGCTCGATCACGCGCTCGGTCGCGAGCCCGGGACCGCCGCGGGCCTTCATCGCCTCGAAGCCGGCGCTCCAGCCCTCGACGCGAAGGAGCTTGGTCTTGTCATCGACGCACGCGCGCGCGCCGCCATCCGACGATGTCGCGACGTAGTACTCGCCATTGGGGAACGACAGATCGAGCCCGACGAACACGATCGGATCGCAGCCCCAGCGCAGCGCGAGCGAGAACGCGCTGGTCGCCACAGAGCCGCCTCCAGGCACGAGCGGCTGCTCGCCGGTCGCCGCGAACAGCCAGTCGTCGATCGCACAGTTCGCGGACAGCGTGAGGAAGCGTGGTGCAGGGAGCTCGAACAGCGACGGGTGCACCGTCGCGGCATTGACCAGGCAGGTACCCGACAGGTCGCAGCCCGCGAAGTGATAGCGAACGTCCTGCGGATCGACCGTCATCACCAGATCTGGCACGACACCGGCGGCGAGCACGGGCTTCAGCGAGTGCGAGAACGCGGTGATGATCGCGCGGCCCTTCAGCGCCTTTAGTTGATCCACGTTGCGGGCGAGCGAGGGCCCCGGCGCGACGATGATCATCGGCAGCTTCGCGAACACCTGACCGACGGTCTCGATCGATGGCATCCGCGCGATCGCCGGCAGGTTCGCCGCGCCCTGTTCGATCCAGGTCCGAGAGAACGCGTGGACGGTGTTGCGATGGATCCGCAGATCGGCGAGCGCGGCGCGCGACCGATCCGCGATCTCGGAGACGTGCTCGGGGCGCTCGCCCGGTCCGCCGCGGACGACGACCTGGGACGGCGGATTCGGGGACAGCGTGCGGATCGCGGTCGCGAGCTCGTCGCCGGTCTCGACGCGGATCCCGCAGCCTTCGACCAGCCCGAGTCGGATGATCCGGCGCTGACCAAGATCGGCGAGCAGCGTCGCGACCGGCGCGACATCGTCACCGACCAGGACCACGAGATCGGTGGCGAGGTCCCACACCGGCGGCAGCATGGCCTCGGCGAGCACGGCGATGCCGAGCGCGGATCCGAGCAGCAGCGCGTCGGCGGGGAGCGGTCGCGCGAGCCAGCGCTCCATCAAGACCTCGGCGGCCCGTGCGTCGCGAACGAGCGCAGCGACTTCGGCCATCGCGACGAGCTCTCCATGCGTGCCGGCGAGCTCGGCCGGAACCTCGACCCGCGCGAGCGCCGAGCGTGCCGAGCGCATCTGGACCATGGTCGCGATCGCGCGGACCGTGTCCTCGGCGTCGATCGCATCCGCGAGGGACGTGCCCAGCCCACCGAGCTCGGCGAGCAGGTTGCGCCAGGCGATCAAGGCATCATGCGACATGGAGAGGCTTCTGGACGACATGTGAATTGATCGAGGCGAGGTGAGGGTGCGCGCGCATCTCCGCCACGATCTCGCGGTAGTCGCGCGGGGCTCGCAGATCGAGCGCGGCGTACAGCATGCGGACGAGCTCGAGGTCCTCGGCCGTGTCGACGGTCCACCGCAGATCGGAGGCATCCTCGGTCGTCGTGACCTGGGCGATCTGGAACAGCGCCGGATGCTCGGTCACGAACGCTGTGACGTGCTCGCGCGCGGCGCGTGAGGTCCCGAGGCGGCCGATCCGCTCGAGCGTGTCGCGATGCATCGCCTCGACGTCGAGCCCGCGCGGATAGGTCCGGGTCTGCGTGTTCGACGCGTAGTCGAAGTCGGGCGTCAGTGCGGCGACCACGTCATCGACGACGCCGGGATCGAGGAGCGGGCAATCCGCGGTGACGCGCACGACGGCCTCGGCGGCGGTCGCCCGCGCCGCACCGAGATAGCGCGACAGCACGTCGTCCTCGGAGCCGCGATGGATCTTGGTGTCGAGGCGGGACGCCTCGTGGACGATCGCGTCGTCGAGTTGCGCGGTGGAGGTCGCGATCACGATGTCGCTGATCGAGTGGGCCGCACGCAGCCGCGCGACCACACACGCGAGCATGGTGGTGCCACCGAGCTCGAGCAGCACCTTTCCAGGGAGCCGACTCGAGCCCATGCGGGCCTGGACGATCGCGACCGTACGCATCAGCCGGCGGCCTTCTCGAACAGATGTGCGGTGCAGTCGTCGTACCCGTCGGCAGCGGTGAGCTCGAGCCGGCGGACGCTGACGAGGTCGGGATACCGCTCGCGCCACAGCGCGCCGTGGTTCCGCTTCCACAGCGCGGCCGAGTGACCGCGGTAGTGGATCTCCTGCTCGACCGGGTGGTCGTACTCGATCGCGACGATGAACCGCCGCGACACGCGATAGATCTCGTCGAGCGCACGGCCGATGGTGTCGGGCGCGATGTGGATGAGGACGCCGCTGGTGAACGCGAGGTCGCAGAACCCGTCGCGGAACGGCAGCTCGAACGCGGTGCCCTGGAGGACGCCGAACGCCGGACCGCGGGACCGCGCACGCTCGACGGCATAGCCCTGTGGCTCGACACCGTAGAGCTCGCTGGCGCCGAGCCGCTTCAGGTACTCGAGGTTCCAGCCAACGTTGCAGCCGACCTCGACCACGCGCGTCGGGATGAGCCCGTCGAGCAAGCGGCGCCACGACACCACGCGCTCGGGCTTCTCGTGGTCGTTGCGATCGGTGTACTCGCGCCCGAATTCGGAGCGCCAGAGGGCGAGTTGTTCGGTGTGGAGGGCGGTCATTGGATCAGCTCCCATGCGAGTGGAGTTCCACGCGAGATCGCGACGCGGGCGCGCTTGCCGATCACGGCGGGCAGCTCGCGTGGTGCCATGCCGAAGCCGGGACGGATCGCGCGGACGTTGGCGCGCGTCAGCTCCTCGCCTTCGGACAGATCGGAGACGACGTAGAGCGAGCGGCGAAACGCCTTGGAACCCGCCTCGACGGCCGGCCGGCGGGCGCTGCCGTCACCGAGCGCCTCCCAGGCGAGCCGTGCACCGCGGACGACGTCGGCCATCTCGGTCGGCTCGAGCGAGAAGCCCGCATCGGGCCCGCCATCGGCGCGGGCGAGCGTCAGGTGCTTCTCGATCAGGCAGGCACCGCGACCGACCGCGGCGATCGGGACGATCGAGCCGGGCGAGTGATCGGAGATCCCGACGACGGCGCCGTGGAGCGCGAGCGCGTCGAGCCGGCGCAGGTTGGTCTGCGCGATCGGGGTCGGATAGCCCGACACGCAGTGGAGCAGCGCGAGGCCGCCGTTGCCGTGGGTGCGCGCCGTCTCGACGGCCTCGGAGACCTCGGCGTCGGACGCCATCCCGGTGGAGATGATGAGGGGCTTGTTGGTCCGCGCCGCGCACGCGATCAGCTCGAGGTCGCCGAGCTCGAACGACGCGATCTTGAACACGGGTGCACCGAGCCGATCGAGTCGATCGACGGCGCCGGCATCGAACGGTGTCGAGAACACGACCAGCCCTCGCGCCTTGCCGTGCGCGAACAGCCGGGCGTGCCAGTCCCACGGCGTATGGGCCTCGTCGTAGAGATCCCACAAGGTGCGGCCCTGCCAGGGCCCTTGATCGATGTGAAACCCACCGCCGCTCGACTCGATCGTCATCGTGTCGGGGGTGAACGTCTGGAGCTTGAACGCGTCGCAGCCCGCGTCTGCCGCGGCGTCGAGGATCGCGTGTGCGCGCTCGAGGGTCCCGAGGTGGTTCGCGGACAGCTCCGCGATCACGAACGGAGGCGCGTCCGGACCGATCGCGCGTCCGATCACGAGAGGAGGCGCGCTCATTGGACCACGAACTCCTGGAAGAACATCCGACGCACCTTGTTGGGGCCGAGGATCTCGACGAGCTTCGCCATCAGATCGGCGCGGAGCTTGTCCTTGGCCGGGACGCCGAGCGTGTCGACCAGCTTGAGCCCGGAGAGATGGCTGAGGAACGCGTCACGGATCAGCTGCTTGCTCTTGTTGAGCGCGGCCTCTGCGCTCTCCTCGCTGAGCTCGAACTGGAGCGTCAGCTTCAGGTAGCGAGACTGGCCCGGCTCGTCGAGGTTGACGACGAACGGATCGAGCGGGACGACCTTGCCAGTGACCTCATTCGCAGGCGGCGCAGGTGGCTTCTCGTGGGGCGTGGCAGCTTGGGCCGGGTGAGCGGTCGCGACTTTGAAGGTCGTGAACCCACTCGCGCCGAGATTCATCACGAGCAGGAGGACCATCAACTTCGGTCCTTTTGCTGCCTTGGGTTTGCTGGCTGCCGGTGGTGGCTCGTCGCTCATGACCTGGGTGGCAGCAACCTCCGTGCCGGTGGATGTCCGTGTCTTCACACGCGCCTGGTTCCCGATGCCGTCAACCCTGGCGACGGAACAAGCGCCGCTATCCGATACGTCTGAGCGAGCGGCCGACCGTCGCGAGCTCCGAGCACACAGCTCGCATGCTCGATCCATAGATGGTCGGCATCGCGATCGAGCCGCGCGTCGACCAGCGCAGTCACGCGCGGCGCACTCGTCATGTGGTCGGGTGTCGCGTCAGCGAGAACGAGTACGAGCGCCGGCGACATGCACCGTGATTCGGCCAATCGACTTACGTTTCGAGGCCTTCGCCGAGAGACCTGAACGAGCCCGAGTCACCGCCAACCCGGGTGGGAGTAAAAAATTACCCCCGCACGAGCCTCGCAGAGCGGATGTAGGGACTGCTATCCATTGCTTATTGTTAGACCGCCTATGCGTGAGCTACCCGACAGTTAACCGGCCGATCTCATTGCAGAACTTGGCCCGCCTCTTGGATTTACCGTTCGCATGGATTTTGACACGTGGCGCAGCCAGTTCGCTCCGAGATCGTCGGCGAGTCTTCGATGGTGATCGACGCCCTCAGCACGCTGCAACGTGTCGCCGACTGCAACGTTGGAATCCTGCTGACCGGCGAGACCGGCACTGGCAAGGAGCTGTTCGCCCGCGCGGTCCATCGCGCTTCGTCCCGCCGCAACCGTCCGTTCGTCGCGGTCAACTGCGCCGCGATTCCCGAGTCCCTGCTCGAGACCGAGCTGTTCGGTCACATCAAGGGTGCGTACACTGGCGCGACCAACGCCCGGCCCGGCCGGTTCATGTCTGCCAACGAAGGCACGATCTTCCTCGACGAGATCGGTGACATGACGCTCGCCGCGCAGGCCAAGCTGCTCCGCGTGCTCGAGGGCAGGTCGTCAATCCGGTCGGCTCCGACTCGGACATTCCGGTCGACGTCCGCATCGTGGCGGCGACGCACCGGAACCTCGAGGAGATGGTCGCCCAGGGGAAGTTTCGCGCCGACCTCTACTTCCGGCTCGCGGTGATCCCGGTCGAGCTGCCGGCGCTGCGCGATCGCCAGGACGACATCCAGCGCCTCGCCGACCTTTACGTGATTCGCTCGTGCGAGCGGATCGGTCGCAAGATCGACTTCATCGATCCCGCGGCGCGCACCGCGCTCGCCGACTACGCGTGGCCGGGTAACGTTCGCGAGCTCGCACACGTGATCGAGCGCGCGGTCCTGCTCGCCCGCCGCAGCCACCTGACGCTCGCCGATCTCCGCCTGCCGGGCGCACCGGCGCGCGCCCCACGCCCGAGCCAAACGGGGGAAGTCGCCGCGGAGGCGGCCGTCGCCTGCGTCGCCAACGACGCCTCGCTCGACCTCCGCGCCGCGCTCGAGCAGGTCGAGCGCAGCCTGATCACCCGCGCACTCCAGCGCGCCAACGGCAACCGCACCGAGGCCGCCGCCCTGCTT
>JBBJLY010000027.1:0-52387 GCA_037720695.1 Kofleriaceae bacterium
GTGGGGCCCGCGGGCGACCGCCGCGACATGGGCCTCGTCGCCCTCCGGGCGGCCCGGGTGCTCGCGCCGGGGGGCCCGCGACACCAGGGGCATCGGCTGCATCAGCGTCACCAGGCTGCCAACCTCCGCCGTGCGGCGCAGGATGATGCCGTCGCGTGGCGCACGCAGCACGGTCTGATCGAGCGCGACCTTCGCCGCATCGAGCTCGGCCTGCGCGAGCGCGATCGCGGCGGCGGCTTCCTCGACCTGCTCGGAGCGCGTGCCGCGCGCGAGCGACTGGTAGCGGGCGGTGGCGGCCGACGCCTGCGCGGTGGCGACCCGGGCCGCGGCGCCGTCGGCATCGACCACCGAGTCGGCGACCGCGCCGACCTCGCCGAGCTTCTGGCTGCGTGCCTGCTCGGTCCCGCGATGGGCGGCGGCGGCAGCGGCGGCATCGGCCTCGGCGCGTGCGGCGTCGAGATCCTCGCGGCGCGGGCCGCGGCGGGCCATCGTGTAGCGCCTTGGCCTGGGCGAGCCCGGCTTCGGATGCGACGACGCGTGCCCGCGCCATCCGATCGTCGAGCCGCGCCAGCACTTGCCCGGCGGTGACGGCGTCGCCCTCGTCGACCAGGATCTCGGCGATCCGACCCTGGGCCTCGAACGCGAGCTTGACGGTGTCGCGGGTGGTCTCCACGCGACCCGGCGCGACCAGCATCACCGGCCTCGCGGTGACCAGGCTATCCGCCGCCGCGGGCGTCGGCGTGCGACCGAAGTACAGGTAGAGGCCGACGGCGAGCGGCAGGGCGAGCAGGAAGTAACGCAACTTGGTCATGACGGGCTCCCATGGTTCGGACGATCGATCGACTGAATAAACCCGTCCTCGACGCGGACGACGCGGTCCGCAAAGCGCTCGAGGCGGGGATCGTGGGTGACGACGACGACGGCACGCCCGTGCGAGCTGGCGAGCTCGCGCAGGAGCTCCATCACGGACAGCGCGGTCTTGGTATCGAGTGCGGCGGTCGGCTCGTCACCGATGATGATCGGCGGGTTACCACCGAGCGCACGCGCGATCGCGACGCGCTGCTTCTGGCCACCCGACAGATCTGCCGGCAGGTGATGCATGCGGGGCCCGAGTCCGACCATCTCGAGCAGACGCTTGGCCTCACCGCGTGGATTCTTCGCGCGGGGATCCTTCATCTGGATCGCGATCGCGACGTTCTCGATCGCGTCGAGCGCGGGGAACAGGTTGAAGCCCTGGAACACGAACCCGAAGTTGCGTGCGCGCAGACCGGGCAGGTGGCGCTCGCCGAGCCCGGCGACGTTCTTGCCCTCGAGCCAGACCTCGCCCGTGGTCGGCGTCAGCAAGAGGCCGAGGATCGAGATCAGCGTGGTCTTGCCGGACCCGGAGGGGCCTTCGATCAGGGTGACCTCGCCGGGATGAATGTCGAGCGTGGCGTTCGACAGCGCGGCGACGGCGTTCTCACCTTCGCCATACGTCTTGCCGATGCCAACCAGGCGGGCAAGCGAGGTCGGCGCGAGCGCCATGCTCGGGAGCGTGTCGGACATTGCGAGTGCAGCAGTCATGACGAGTCCTTCCGCTACGCCTTGAACACGGAGGCGGGGTCGAGGCGCAGCACCTTGACGATCGAGAGCACCGCGGCGAACGAGCACATGACGACGGTGATCACCGCGGTCGCGGCGTACAGCTCGGGCGTCAGCGCGACGCTCAGGTTCGCACCTGCCATCGCCGCGCGCATCACCACCGCGAGCCCGCCGCCGACGACGAAGCCGAGCGCGGCGGAGATCATCGCCTGCGCGAGGATGACCTTGACGACGGCGCTGTTGCGCGCGCCCATCGCCTTCAGCGTCCCGTACTCGCGGATATATTGCAGTGTGCCGCTGTAGAGGATCTGCCCGACGACGACGAACCCGACGATGATCGCGAGCACCGCGGTGGTGAAGAAGCCGGCACCGACGCCGGTGCGGGTCGACCAGTATGTGCGCGTCCGCGTGCTCATCTCCTGGCGCGTGTACGCCGCGAGATGCGGCAGCGCGTTGATCCGCGCCTTCACGACCTCGATCGACTCGCCCTTCGCGACCTCGACCAGCACGTAGGTCACCGAGTCGCCCCCCAATTGGGGCAGGTAGCTGCGCGCGGTGCGGACGTCGGTGAACACGATCGGTGACGTGGTGAACGAGCGGATGCCCGACGTCAGCGCGATCACCTCGGCGCGCACACCGGAGACCTCGGTCACGTGCCCGATGCGGTCGATCTTGAGCTTGTCGTACTCGCTCTCGTCGACGACGATCGCGCCCGGCTCGGTCAGCCGCTGCGGGTCGCCGGCGATCACGTTCCACGGCGCGAGCAGCGCACGCTTTCCAGGCGTGCGATCCACTCCCACGACCTGGACGCCCAGGTCGCCACCGTTCGCGAGCTTGAACTGCGCGAAGTTCATCAGCACGCGCTCGGTCCGCGCGACGCCGGGCACGGAGGCCACGCGGAAGTATGCCCGCTCGTCGAACGGCGTCGCGAACTCGAACGACTCGTTGCCCTTCTTGCCGACCCAGATGTCCGCGGTGCTGGCATCGATGATCGACGACGCCGTGTTCATGAAGCCGAAGTAGAGGCCGACCTGGACCAGCACCATCATCACGGAGACCGACACACCGGCGATCGCGACCGCGAATCGCAAGCGGTCGTGCAAGAGGAGCTTGCGGGCCAGGTTCCACATGGACCCTGAGATGAGCACCCACCATGCCGTCGTTGCATGCCGCGATCTCGCGGGCTTAGGCGGCAGGTGTAGGTAACGCTCTGTTACCGCGCCGAAGGACCGTTACTCCGCGCGTTCCGCCGCCACCACCCGACCCCGTCTCCTGAGAAAGACGATGCACGCGCAAACGTCGCGCGCGCTCACGTGTGATCGCGGTGGAGGAAATTGGTCGGATCATCGTCTCGGATTCGAGACAGTCTGAAATATGGGACGCGGTGCAACGCATGTCCTCACTCGTCTTCCGATCGTGATGCGCTTAGAGTTCGTGATGTGGGGATGGGGAAGCCGGCGGGAAAGGACGAGCTCATCGGTCAGGTGATCGGTGGTCGCTACCAGGTGGTGCGACTGATCGGCCGAGGAGGAATGGGCGCGGTCTACGAGGTCGTCAACACGCGCCTCGGTCGCTCGTTCGCGATGAAGATCCTGATCGGCGAGGACGCCAACGACGACGAGGTGCTGTCGCGGTTTCGTCGCGAGGCCGACATGATCGCACGGATCAAGCATCCGAACATCGTCGAGGTGATCGACTGGGAGTCGCTCGACGATGGCTCGCCATGCATCATCCTCGAGTACCTGCAGGGCGAGGACCTTGCTCGTCGGATCCGTGACGCGGCGCCGCTGCCGTGGCCGGCGATCGCGAGGTTCGGTGACCACGTGTTGAGCGCGCTGTCGATCGCGCACGCGGCGAACATCGTCCATCGGGATCTCAAGCCACAGAACATCTTCCTCGCGCATGACGACTCGGGCGACGAGCGCGCGAAGCTGCTCGACTTCGGGGTCTCGAAGATTCGCGACTCGCAGAGCCTCGTCACCACCGACGCACGCTTGCTCGGGACGCCGTCGTACATGGCACCCGAGCAGGCAGAGGGTCGGCACGAGGACGTCGGGCCGGCGACCGATCTGTGGGCGATGGGCGCGATCCTCTACGAGATGGCGACCGGCGACCTCGCGTTCGACGGCGCCAGCATGCCGGCGGTGCTCTACAAGATCTGCTCGAAGGAGATCGAGCCGGTCAGCAATCGCCGCGGCGATGCGCCGGTGGCATTCGTCCAGCTGATCCGCGACGCGCTGGCGCGTGACTTCGATCTGCGGATCAGCGATGCGGATGTGTTCCGCGTCCGGCTGCGCCAGGCGCTGTCGAGCGTCGCCAACGTGCGGTACTCGGATCAGGTCCTCGCTGCCCGCGTCAGCTCGCCGCTGACTCCGAGCTCCAACCCGACCCCGCGCCCCAAGCGTCAGACCGGTGCCCACGACGAGACGGTCAGCGGTGCGAACCCTGCGCCGGCCAACGGCGACCGCTTCGATTGCGACACCCCAACGCTCGACATGCCGGTCAGCGGTGACACGCCGGTCGGTGCGACCCTGCCGAAGGTGCGACCGCGCCGGCGCGGCCGCGCTGGCCGCGCTGGCCGGCGTGCTCGGCCTGACCGTACTCGCGGTGGTGGTCGTCAACACGGGCGCCGCGCCGCCACCGGTGGCCGCGCACCAGCTCGAGCCTGCGCGTGATGCCGGCGTCGTGCGCGAGGTCGTGACCGTGCCAGTCGATGCGGCGATCGCAATCGGGCCTGCACCGGTGGCAGCGCCGCCCGCGCCGCCAGTCAGGCCGCACCGCACGCGCGATCCGATCGTGAAGCGCGAGCCACCGAAGCCCGACGTCTCGCGCGTCGACCCACCAGCTGCCGACTCCAAATCGGCCACTCGGTGCGACAAGCGCGATCCGGACTACTGGCTGTGCATCAACGGGGAGGATCGATGAGGCGATCGATGAGGCGATGGCTTCCAGTCGTGCTCGTGCTCGCGATGTCCCCGCGGGCGTTCGCCGACGATGCCGCGGCCAAGGCGCTGTTCGATCGCGGCAAGGCGTTGTTCGCGGAGGGCAGGTATGGCGATGCGTGCTTGAAGCTCGAGGCGAGCTTCAAGCTGAACCCGCTGTCAGGCACGCGGGGCCTGCTCGGCGCGTGTTACGAGAAGGTCGGCCGGCTCGCGAGCGCGTGGGCCGCATTCCGCGACGCCGCCACGCTCGCCGAACGACAGGGCAACGCCGAGCGCGCGCAGGCGTCGCGCGAGAAGGCGGCGGAGCTCGAGCCACGGCTGGCGCGCATCACGATCCAGGCGGCCGCGCTGCCAGACCTCGAGGTCGCGGTCGATGGTGCGGTGCAGCCGCGCGGCGCCTTTGGCAGTGCGGTTCCTATCGACGCCGGCCCGCACGTGGTGACCGCGACCGCGTTCGATCACAAGCCATGGCGGACCACGTTCGAGCTCGAGGATGGCGAGCACCACCGGATCGCGGTGCCCGCGCTGGCTGCGGATCACAGCGGTCGGCTGGCCGAGCACGCCCGGCGCGACGCGATCAGGACGACCGTCCGGCGCCGCAAGCTCCTCGCCTACGGCCTCGGTGCAGGCGGCGGACTCACCCTGGGCGTCGCGGGGACGCTCGCGATCCTGGCGCGCGGCGACTGGGCCGCGGCGCGCGAGGCCCGTTGTACCGAGGCGGGCGTATGTCCGGTCACGAGCGCACGCGAGCTCGGTCAGTCGGCCGCGCGCAAGGCGAACCTGGCGAGCATCCTCGCAGGTGGCGGCCTCGTGCTGGTCGGGGTCGGTGTCGCGATCTACTTCACCGCACCGTCCGAGCGCGTCTACGAGTCGCCGCGCGTCGTGCCGGCGATCTCGCCGACCGCGGCCGGGCTAGCGCTGGAGGGTTCGTTTTGATCGGCATCGCGCGCGCATTCGCATTCGCGCTCGTTCTCGTCGGCTGCCGCCAGGCGCTCGGCATCCCGGGCCAGTTCGACACGCCCGGCTGCGGCGACACCGGCGCGTGTTACGTCGTGAGCGGTCGGGTGATCGGCGTCGAGCGCACGAGCCAGCCGGTCGCGATCGACCTCGGAGACCTCGAGTCGATGGCGCCGGCGACCGACGGCGCGTTCACGTTCGAGTACGGGATCAAGGACCACGCGCCGTACCTCGTCACCGCGAGCCCTAACTGCTTCGTCGAGCACGACCAGGGTGTGGTCGAAGGTTCGGACGTCAGCGACGTCGAGGTCTACTGCGACGGCCTGGTGTCGCTCGATCCGCTCTCGTTCTCCGCGCCGCTCGAGCTCGATCCGGCATTCCGGCCTTCCGTGCTCGCGTACACCGCCCGCGCGTCGCTCCTCACCCAGCAGGTGGCGCTGGTCGCGCGGCCGACCTACGACACGGGCATCGTGACGTCGGTCTCGCTCGGCGAGACGCCTGTCACCGGCAGCGATGGCGTGTACGGCCCGGTGCCGACCGCAAGCAGCAGCTTCTTCGTCACGCTCGACGAGAGCTCGTGGGGCGATCACGTGTACGAGGTGACGCTGGATCCATCCGAGTTGCCAGCCGAGTTTGGTTACGGCAAGGCGCTCGCGTCGGAGTCGCGCGAGCAGTTCGGCGCGGCGCTCGCGAGCGAGGGGGACGTGCTCGTCGTCGGCGCGCCGTACGCAGGCGATGGCGGTCGGGTCACCGTGTTCCGGCGCAGCAACCGCGCTTTCATGCTCGAGGCCGAGCTCCGCGCACCCGGGTCGGCACCGGGCGATCGGTTCGGCGCCGCGGTCGCGATCGCGGGATCGGTGATCGTGATCGGCGCGCCGGGTAGCGGGACCGCGAAGGGTGCTGTGTACACCAGCACGCGCGCCGCCGGCAGCTGGTCGGCCGTGACCGCGCTGGTCCCCGCGAGCTCGACCGCGGGAGACCGGCTCGGCACTGCGGTCGCGATCGCAGGCACCACGCCGGTCGCAGGTGCACCGGGCACGAACGGTGGTGTGGTGCACGTGTTCGCGAGCACGCCCCGCACCCTGGTGTCACCCGAGGCGAGCCCAGGCGACCGGTTCGGCGCCAGCGTCGCGGCGACGGCGACCTCGATCATCGTCGGCGCGCCCGGCGAGGACTCGTCGCGTGGCGGGATCCAGACCACGCTTCCGCTCGCCACCGACGAGCTCTACCCGGACGCCGGGGCGGTCTATCTGTACTCGGTCGCCGGGGAGCTCGAGGCGTATCTCAAGCCCGCGGTGACCGGCGCGGGTGACCAGTTCGGCACCTCCGTTGCCACGACCGCGCAGCTGATCGCCGTCGGTGCACCGCTCGCGGACGTCACCGGCCCGGTCACCGGCGGGGCATACCTGTTCGCGCACTCGACTGGTTGGGCGCAGACCGCGTTGATTCCGCCGCCATCACCAGCGGCCACGGGAGATGGGTTTGCCAGGTCCGTCGCGCTCGCCGGTCACGTGCTCGTGATCGGCGCGCCGTTCGAGGATTCGGCCGACGAGCGCGTGCTCGACACGGGCGCGGCGCACGTCTACGGCTTGACGCCTGCCGGTACGCTGCTCGGCGACGCGCTCGCGATGCGTGCGTCACGCGCCGACAGCGGAGACTTCTTCGGAGCCGCACTGGCGCTCACGAACGACAGTCTCGTCGTCGGAGCACCGCTGGAAGACTCACCCGCAGACGGCTGGAACGGCCCGCAGGGAAACGGCGCCAGCGATGCGGGCGCCGTTTTTGCCTTCCGATAGGTCGTCCGTTAGCTCACGAGGTCAAAGATGAACGTCGTATCGCCAACGATCGGATCTTCGAACATCGTCACCCCTTGCGTGACCTTGACGATCGCGGCGCACCCCGCGCTGGGATGGACGTCGATCACGACACGCGCCTTGCTGGTCGCCGGAGTGTACGTTTGACTCGTCGGCGCGATCCCCGATGCCGGCACCGTGAACGTGTCGACCTCGGCGTAGCGGTCGCGTTTCTCGACGAACGCGACCGTCACCGACGTTCCCTCACTGCTCGCCCCCGCATTCGACACGTCGAGGTTGAACGCCGCACCCGCCTTCAGTGTCCCCTTGAATGGCATCTCCACTTCCTCCCCTTCTTGATGTGCAGCCATCCTGGATCGCGCATCGCGATCTTGCTAGCTGCCCTGGTGTTCAGCTGTGGCGGCAACGCGAGCACGCGCCCCGATGGCGCGATCGATGGCGACACCGATCCACCGCTCGACGCCGAGCCCGATAGCGGTCCGGTGTCCGGACAGCTGGTCGAGATCGCTGCGCTCGGGATCTCGGGGCCGATCGAGGTCATGCTGGACGGTGCCGCTGGACAGACCGCGCTCGTCACCGAGGACGGCACGTTCGCGTTTCCGGCTCGCGTCGAGGACGGCATCCACGACGTCACGATCACCACGCCGACCTGCCAGCTCGCTGCGGCGACGGTCGTGATCGCCGCTGCGAAGGGGACGGTCGGCCTGGTGTGCGATCGCGTGGTCGAGCTGACCGCGATCACGCTCGACGTTCCGTACTCGCCCGCGATCGGTTTCACGCCGGCTTACGATCCCTCGTCGCTGCGCTACACCGGTAGCCGTGGGTTCCTGGTCGAGCCGAACGATCTGATCGACGTCACTGCAACGCTCGCGTATCCGACCCAGTCGGCGCTCGAGGTCAGCGGTATCGCCGCCAGCTCCGGCATCGCGACCGCGGTCGTGCTCGGCACGGCGGTCACTATCACGGTCTCGCACCCGAGCGGCCTGTCGCGCACGTACTCGTTCGGGCTCGCCGGCCAGGTCCCGCTCGCGCAGGAGGCGACGCACAAGTCCTCGGCCGCAACGGCCGGCGATCTGTTCGCCCAGGTCGCGATCAGCCACGACACGATGGTGGTCGGCGCACCCGGTGACGTGCCCGGTGGCGCGGCGTTCGTGTTCCAGCGGATCGACCGCACGTGGACCGAGGTCGCGCGCCTCACCGCCCCGGTGCCCAGCGCGGGTGATGCATTTGGTTCGAGCGTCGCGATCGACGGCGACACCCTCGCGATCGGCGTGCCCGGCGATGACGGGTTGTTCGCCAACTCGGGCGCGGTGCACGTGTACGTGCGCAGCGGTCCCGGCTGGGAGCTGCAGGCAGCGCTCAAGGCGAGCCCGGTGGTCGCCGAGGATCGCTTCGGCACCGCGGTCGCGATCTCCGGCGACACGGTGATCGCCGGTGCCCCGAACGAGGACACCACGCAGGTCGATTCCGGCGCCGCGTTCGTGTTCGCGCGCGCCGCCACGTGGTCCCAGCAAGCGCGACTCAAGGCGGCGGTGCCGCGCTCGGCCGACCTGTTCGGCAAGACCGTCGCGATCGCCGGGGCGTCGGTGATCGTTGGCGCGCCGATGGAGGACGGCAGTGGCATCGGCGTCAACCCGAGCCCGGCGACCTGCTGCAAGCTGAGCTCCGGCGCCGCCTACGTGTTCACGTCCGACGCCGGCGCGTGGTCGCAGCAGGCGTACCTGAAGGCGACCAACAGCAGCGATGGCGATCTGTTCGGCAGCGCCGTCGCGATCTCGGGCAATCGCGTCGCCATCGGTGCGCCCGAGGAAGACAGCAACGGCTCGCCCGCCGACGACAGCATCACCAACAGCGGCGCCGCGTACGCGTTCGATCGCGCCGGCACCACCTGGACCTTCGACGCGTACCTCAAGGCATCCAACATCCACGGCAACGCGCGCTTCGGGCTCGCGATCGCACTCGATCGCACGCGCCTGCTCGTCGGGGCCCCGTGGGAGAACAGCTCCGCGACCGGGCTCGACGGCGTGCCCGATCAACTCGCGGCGTTCAGCGGCGCGGCGTACCTGTTCCGGCGAACCGGCGCGTGGTCCCAGCTGCGCTACGTCAAGCCATCGAACACCGCGATGCTCAGTCACTTCGGCTCGAGCCTGACGATCGAGGGAGACACGTTCGTCGTCGGCGCCCCGAAAGCGCCGTCCACGGTCGATCGCCAGGGCGCCGTATACGTGTTTCGCTAGGCAGCAGGCAACAGGACGGTGAACGTCGAGCCGCCGCCGATGGTCGAGCGGACGCGAAGCTCGCCTCCGTGGGCGCGGACCACCTTGTGGCAGATCGCGAGGCCGAGGCCGGTGCCGTCGGGGCGGGTGGTGAAGAACGGCTCGAAGATGCGGGGCAGGTCGTCGGCGCCGATCCCGCGCCCGTGGTCCTCGATCTCGATCGCGATGTGGTGATCGTCGGCGGCCGAGGCGCGCATCGTCACCCGGGATCCGGGGTCGCTGGCGTCGGCGGCGTTGCCGACCAGGTTGACGAGCACCTGGCGGAGGCGCTGCGGGTCGCCCTGGACGGTGAACTGCGCCGGTTCGGTGCGCAGCGCGACGCCGCGCTCGGACAGCACGGGAGACAGGCCCTTCGCCGCGGTCTCGATCAGCTCGCCGACGTCGATCGGCTCCGAGGTCAGGCGCACCGGTTTGGCGAAGTCGAGGATCTCGGCGACCGAGCGATCGAGGCGGGCGAGCTCCTCGAGCGCGATGTCGAGATGCTCGCGATCGTCCTCGGACAGCTGCAGCTTGCGGCGCAGGATCTGGACGTTGAGCGAGATCGAGGTCAGCGGGGTGCGGATGTCGTGCGCGATCGCGGCGGCGAACTGGCCGAGCGCAGCGAGCCGGCGCGCATCTTCGAGCTCGGTGATCGCGTGGGCACGCTCGACGGTGATCGCGACGCGCGAGGCGAGGTCCCGGGCGACGAGGTAGGTGTCGCGATCGATGAGGCCGCGGTGGAGATAGAACGCACCGACCAGCTTCTGCTCGAACCCGAGCGCGGGGACGATGAAGCATGCAGGCAGCTCGGTGCGCTCGTCGCGGCGCAGCGGTTCGCCATTTGCGAGCATGGCGGCGAGGGCGGTGGGGAGCTCGCTCGCAGGCATCCACTTGACGGTCGCACCATCTGCGATCGCGGCGATCCGGCGGGTCGCTTCCTCGATCGCGGCGCGGGCCTCGGTCGGGATCGGGTCGCCCTGGACACCGAGCCGGCGCGCGCGGCGCTCGTCGAGGCCGGCGAGCACGCGGCGCTCCACCCGCGGGTAGAGCACGAACCCGATGGCGGTCAGCGCGAGCGGGACCAGCGTGGCGCCGAACAGGGCGAGGTGCTGGAAGTGGCCGGGTCGCACGTAGGTGAGCGCGGCGGCCACCGCCGAGCCGGCGCCGAGGATGACGACCAGTCCGATCAGGGCGATCGTGACGACCTCGGCGGCGGAGGACCGGATCGAGAACAGCTCGCTCCGTAGCACCGCGGTCCCGATCACGACGAAGCTGATCGTGGTGGCGACCGTGCTCTCGGCCCACACCATCTGCTCGAACGCACCGAACAGCGGGGCCACCATGTACGCCGCGAGACCGAACGCCCACCGAAACCACAGCGCGCCGATCACGATCCGCGCGTCGCGCTGCTGGGTGCGCGCGAACGCGAAGCCGCCGACGATGAAGATCACGACCGTCATCGGCATGAAGAAGCCGAGCTCGATGATGTTATGGGACGCGTTGCGGAAGTCTCCGCCACCGAGGCTGGCGACGACGAGCGCCGCGGCAGACCAGCCGAGCAACAGCGCGCGGTAGCGCCAGGCCAGCGGCTCGCGGCGGGGGAACGCCGACACGAACTCGACGGTCAGCACGGCGAGCAGGACCGTGCCGATCGTGCACGGCACCAACACAGGGCGGGAGATGATCGAGCTCCCCGACACCACGTTCAGCCCACGCCACGCCGTCATCGCGGCATCGGTCAGGGCGAGCAGGCCGAACACGAGGTTGTCGCGGCGGCGATAGCCCTTCAGCACCAGGGTCGCGTAGGCGGCCCCGAACAACGCAATCCCGAGCAGGATGAAGCCCGCGTTCACGACGGCTCGCCGTCGCGCCGGAGGCCGAACTCCTCGATCTTGCGATCGAGCGTCGGGCGGCTGATATCGAGGATCGCGCAGGCGCGGCGCTTGTTCCACTCCGCATGAGCGAGCACGCGGATGATGTGGTCGCGCTCGATCTCGCGCAGCGTGGGCAGCGTGGCGTCGGTGTCACCCTGCACGACGCTGGTGACGCCGGTGGTGCCGATCGAGAGCAGCGTCTCGTCGAGGTAGTCGCCCTTGGCCAGCACGACCGCGCGGGTCAGCGTGTTCTCGAGCTCGCGCACGTTGCCGGGCCAGCTGTGCGCGGACAGCCGGGCGAGCGCCGCGCGGGTCACGAACCTCACGTCCTTTGCGAGGTCGGCGTTGATCTTCGCGAGCAGGCCCTCGACGAGCACGGGGATATCGCCGGCGCGGTCGCGCAGGGGCGGGAGCGGGATCTCGACGACGCGCAGCCGGTAGAACAGGTCCTCACGGAACGAGCCACGCGCGACCATCTGGGTCAGGTCGCGGTGGGTGGCGGCGATGATCCGCGCCTCGAGCGGGATCGAGCGCGCATCGCCGACCCGTTCGAACGTGCGCTCCTGGAGGACACGCAACAGCTTGGCCTGGAGCTCGAGCGGGATCTCCGCGATCTCGTCGAGGAACAGCGTGCCGCGACCCGCGAGCTCGAAGCGGCCGGGGCGATCGGCGACCGCGCCGGTGTATGCACCCTTGACGTGACCGAACAGCTCGCTCTCGAGCACGCCGGGTGCAAGCGCGCCGCAGCTGACCGCGACGAACGGACGATCGTGATCGCTCGACGCGCTGTGGATCGCTTTGGCCACCAGCTCCTTGCCGGTCCCGGACTCGCCCCGGATCAGCACGGGGGCGCGCGTGGTCGAGACCGCGCCGATCTGCTTCCAGACGTCGCGGATCGCGGCGCTCTTGCCGAGGATCTCGCCGGCCTGGTGCGGACGCGCGTCCTTGGGCACCAGCTCCTCGAGCCGGTCGCGCGTGTCGCGACTCTCGAGCGCGTGACGCACCACGGATCGCAGGCGATCGATGTCGACCGGCTTGACCAGGTACTCGTAGGCGCCGAGCTGGATCGCCTTGACGGTGGATTGCATGTCGTCGCGCGCGGTGACGACCACGACGGTCGGCGGGCGATGACGGCCCGCGATCGCGGTCAGCACGTCGAACCCGCTGCCGCCGGGCAGCCCGAGATCGAGCAGCATTAGATCGGACGGATCGGCCGCGATCGCCTGCGGGGCATCCTGCGCGGTCGCGACGTCGTACCCCTCACCACCGAGGAACTTCTCGAGGGTCCGGCGGATCGAGCGATCGTCGTCTACGATCAGGATGCGAGGCACGCCGTTCACGGTAGCCCGCAGTCCACGAGCCGTGCCAGCGCAACCCGCTGATGCCTCGTCAGCGAACCGGCCGCGGAGTAACGAAACGTTCCTCGTGGCGGGGGGTTACATCATTCTATTTGACAGTGATATATGACAGTGTCACATAGTTTCGGTGACCGAACAGTGGACCCTCGCCGAGCTCGTCAACGAAGTCGGAGCGCGGATCGCCGCGTTACCGGCACCGAAGAACGGCCAGGTTCGCGCGGTCCCGGATGACCGCACGATACGGTACTACGCGACGCTCGGGCTCCTCGATCGTCCCGACACGATGCGCGGTCGCACCGCGATCTACGGGCGCAAGCACCTCGCGCAGGTTGTCGCGATCAAGCGCATGCAGCTGCTCGGACGCAGCCTCGCCGAGATCCAGCAGCTGTGGCCGACGATGGACGATCCGACGCTCGCCCGGATGGCCGGCGTCGCGCTCCCGATCACGGTCGGCCAGCCCGCCGCGCGCAAGGAATTCTGGAAGCGCGAGCCCCGGCGCGAAGCCGTGGCTGACCCGCAACCGGCGGCTGTGCCGAGCGCGCCCGTCGAGCTCCGGATCGAGCTCGCAGCCAATCTCACCCTCGTGCTCGCCGTCGTCGACGAGCACGTCTCGATCTCACCCGCCGATGTCCGCGCGATCCGCGCGGCCGCCGCACCGCTGATCGCCGAGCTGGCACAGCGGAGTCTGACCACGCACGCTGGAGGAGAGCCATGACCGCAATGCCGATGATGATGATGTCTGACGAGGAGGTGGCCCGCTACGGGCGTCAGGGAGATGCCGGGTTCGGCGCGCTGGAGACCGCACGCGGTCTGTTGCCGCTGACCGCGCTGCAGGTCGACGCGCGCGTCACGGGCGTGATCGCCTCGATCGAGGTCGCGCAGACATTCGTCAACACGACCGGCACGACGATCGAGGCGACCTACGTGTTCCCGCTGCCGGATCGCGCCGCGGTCCACAAGTTCACGATGGAGGTCGGTGGTCGCGTGATCGACGGGCTGGTCGAGGAGCGCGGGCTCGCGCGCGCGCAATACGACCAGGCGATCGCGGCCGGGCATCGCGCGGCGATCACCGAGGAGGAGCGCGGGGGCGTGTTCACGCTCCGGGTCGGCAACCTCGGGCATGGAGAGAGTGCGATCGTGCGGCTTTCGCTGGTCGGTCCGCTGCCGGTCGACGACGGCGAGGTCACGTTCCGGTTCCCGCTCGTCGTCGCGCCGCGCTACATGCCCGGCTCGGCGATCGGTGGCGACCAGGCCGGCCTCGGCGTCGCGCCGGATACCGATCTGGTTCCCGATGCGTCACGGATCTCGCCGCCGGTCCTCCTCCCCGGGCTGCGCAATCCGGTCCGGCTCGCGCTTCGCGTCACGCTCGAAGACCATCACCTGCACGACGTCGCGTCGAGCTTGCACGCGGTGACCACCGCGCATCGCGACGCGCAGGTGATCGAGGTCCAGCCCGGCGAGCGCCTGAACCGCGACTTCATCCTGCGCTGGCGACTCGATGGCAGCGCCCTGCGAAGCTCGCTCGTGTGCGCCGACGATGACGACGGGCGCGGCGGCACGTTCCTGCTGACGATGGTCCCGCCGAGCACGACCACGGTCGCCGCGAAGCCGCGCGACATCGTGTTCGTCATCGATCGCTCGGGCAGCATGGAAGGCTGGAAGATGGTGGCGGCGCGGCGTGCGGCCGCTCGCATGATCGACACGCTGACCTCGCGCGACAGATTCTGTGCGATCGCGTTCGACGATCAGGTCGACCTCATCCCCGAGCCGCAGCTGGTCGCCGCGACCGATCGCAACCGGTTCCGCGCGGTCGAGGCGCTCGCGAAGGTCGACGCACGCGGCGGCACGGAGCTCGCCGACCCACTCAACCGGGCTGCGCATTTTCTCGCCGGTGGCCACGACGAGCGCGAGCGCGTGATCGTGCTGGTGACCGACGGCCAGGTCGGAAACGAAGACCACATCCTGCGCGAGCTCGCGCCGAATCTCCGCAAGGTGCGGATGTTCACGCTCGGGATCGATCGAGCCGTCAACGCGTCGTTCTTGCGCCGGCTGGCCAGTGCGGGTGGTGGGCTGTGCGAGCTCGTCGAATCGGAGGACCGACTCGACGCGGTGATGTCCAAGGTGCATCGCCGGATCGGGACGCCGATCGCGACCGAGCTCGCCTTGCGTGAGATCGGGTTCGAGCTCGACCACGACACGATCGCGCCGAAGCGGCTGCCGGACGTCTACGCCGGTGCGCCGGTGACGATCCTCGGTCGCTACCGCGGCACCGCGGGGAGGGGCGCAGCATTCGAGATCGAGGGGTCGAGCCTCGGTGATCCGCTACGTGTGCGGATCACGCGCGAGCCCGAGTGCGAGCACGCACCGTGGCTCGCCGCGAGCTGGGCACGCGCGGCGATCCGCGACAAGGAGGACCGCTACGCGATCGGCGAGCGCGGCGACCTCGAGCGCGAGATCGTCGAGCTGTCCCGGACCTACCGCGTGCTGTCGCGATTCACCGCGTTCCTCGCGATCGATCGCAGCGAGGTCGTGAATGCTGGCGGCTACCTGAAGCAGGTCGTGCAGCCGGTCGAGCAGCCGGAGGGCTGGGCTGCGGCGCCACCGCCGCCGTTGCTGGGTGGGCTCGCGCGGACGCGGCTGGGCGGAACGATGGCGCCGCCGATCGCGCCTCCGATGCCGGCTCCGATGGCGCGTCCGGCTCCGATGATGCAACGGCTCGGCGCGCCGCGGCCGAACGAGGTGCGCCGATGCCGGTGATGAGCGCGATGCCGATGTCGCCGCCCTCCGACGCGTCGTGCGAGCCAGCGAGTCCCCCGGCGCGTCGGTGGCCACGGCGCCGGCGGCACCGGCGACGCAACGCTCCGCGAGGAGGCAAAGCAGGATCGCAAGGCCAAGCACCGGGCGAAGGACTCCGACGAGGCCGAGCGGAGCATCACGCCCGGACCTGTCGACGCGGCGTACCTGACCCAGCTCGCGACCCTGGCGCGCGAGCTCGATGCGCAGGGCAGGGGACGGGCCGACGCCGCGGCGATCCGCGTGCTGCGACAGCGGTTGACCGAGTGGGGCGAGGACGTCCGCTCCGTTGGTGGCAACGCCGACCTCGCGGCCGCGGTCGAGAAGCTGGTGCAGCGGCTGTCGAGCGCGCTCACGGCGGCCACGAACCTCGCCACCGAGGCGATCGCCGTCGCGGCCGAGCTGACCCGACTCGCGAGTGGTTCGTCCCGCCTGCGGCTCCCAGGCCGGGCCGGGTGGCCTTCTGGAAATAGCGCTGGTAACACGCGAGGCCGTGCGGGCCTCGCGATCCGTTCGACGCCGGCGAGGCATGGTCTGTCTCGCCGGCGTGCTGGCGTGCAGCACGCCCCAGCCGCGCGAGTTCGAGCCGGCGCCGGTGGTCGCGGTCGTCGATGCCGCCGCGCCCGCGGATGCGACGATGCCGGGGGATGCGGCCAACGCGGTGGCCGTGATCGACGCGCCGATCAGATGGAGCGCCGAGCGCGAACGGTTGACGCTCGCATATCGCCAGCGTCATAGCGATCCCGCGGCGCGCGACCTCGTGATCGCGCCTCGCGTGATCGTCTTGCACTACACGGGCGGCGGCTCCGCGACCGCGACCCGCGGCTACTTCGATCAACCTCGCATCGAGGCGTCGCGCGCCCAGCTCGCCCGGGCCGGCGCGGTCAACGTGTCCGCGCACTACCTGGTCGATCGTGACGGCGCGGTCTATCAGCTCCAGGAGCCGACCCGGTTCGCGC
The DNA here is from genome assembly GCA_037720695.1 of Kofleriaceae bacterium. Classification (GTDB taxonomy): domain Bacteria; phylum Myxococcota_A; class Polyangia; order Haliangiales; family Haliangiaceae; genus JABFXX01. Next base: position 16,534 of record JBBJLY010000027.1, read on the forward strand.
GCCACTGCATCGGCCTCAACCACATCGCGATCGGCATCGAGAATGTCGGCGATGGCAAGCGCTGGCCGCTGACCGATGCCCAGGTCCTGGCAAACGTGGCCCTGGTTCGCGAGCTCGCAGCCGGATACAGCATCACGCACCTGCTCGGCCATCACGAGGTGATGCAGTTCCGCAAGCATGCGTACTTCGTCGAGCGCGAGCGGGGACATCACAACGACAAACCGGATCCCGGCGCGGCGTTCATGGCGCAGGTCCGCAGCGGGCTCGGCACCCTGGAGCTCGCGGGTCCGTGAGCTATCTGCGCTTGCGCGTCAGGGTCGCGTGCACGCTGGTGTTGTTTGCCTTCGGCACCACCTTGCGCGCCTCGACCTGATAGCCCGCCTTGTCGAGCGTGATCGTCGCGGTCTCGAACGCGGGGAGCTTGATCGTGCCGGGCGTGATGCCGAGGTTCTTCGAGCCCATCATGATCGTCGCACCGGGCGGACTGGAGCTGACCTTGACCACCATCAGGTTCTTCGGGAAGGCGAGCTTGATCGCCGCACCCTTGGGCGTCGGCGTCACGCTGTCGCGCGCGTTCGCGAGACCTTTCTTGCGCGCGACCAGCTTCACGGCGGCACCGCATGGCAGCTCGAGGCGTGTGGGCGTGGTGCCGAGCACGTGGTCGCGATTGCCCTCGCGCATGATCTCCGCGCCCGACGGCACGCTCTTGACGTCGACGAAGCACCTGACGACGGGCACCGCACTGCCATCGGCGGGCGCGACCACCGCAGCATCGACGATCGCCGCGGCGGCGACCGCAGCGTCGGTGGGTGCTGCCACGATCGGTTGCTTGTCCGGGTCGGTGACCGGCTTGTCGACTGGCGTCACCACGGGCGCAGGGTCGTGGGAGTCTCGGTCGAGCCCGAGCATGACGAGCAACGCGATGCCGATCGCGACGACGACCGCCGCGCTGACCACGATCACGACGATCCGCTTGCGGCGACCGATCTCGAGCACGGACGTCGAGTCCTGCGGGCGCGGCGGGTGATCGTGAAAGAACGAGGCCCCGCTATCACCGGCGGTGTGCGGCATCGCGTACGCGAGATGCGACCCGGTCGACGGCGGCGACGTCATCAGCTGATCCGGTGATGGCGCCGGGTAGCGCGCGGTCCCCGCCGACACATGGGAGGCACCGGGCATCGTCATCGGCGGCGCTTCCATCCCCGGCGTCATCGCCGGCGGCATCGGGCCGATCGCCATCACCGGCGACGTCGCGAACGGGCTCGAGTCGGCGGGCATCGGTTGCAGCGGCTCGATCAGCGTCGGATCGATCTGGACCTTGGGCTCCGGCTCGATCCGTCCAGCTGGCGGCTCCGGATGCTTCGCGATCAACGGTTCGACGCTGGCGACCGTCGACTGCGGCGGGCCCGGCTGCGGGGGCGCGCTGACCAGCTTCTCGACCTTCGACGGTGGGCTCCAGCCATCCGGGGCGCCCGAGTCGAGCTGGATCGACCAGTCGCCGGTCATCCGCTCGGAGCGCCCGGGCGGCACCGCGGTCGGCGTCGCAGGATCGCGCGGCGCGATCGAGGGCCCTGCTAGACCCTGGGTCAGCAGCCAGTCGCCACTCGGGGTTCATCCCCTCGATCAGGGGCCGCGGGGGCCCCGCTGCCGCGACCCGGACCGCGGTCGGCTCGGTCTCGGGCTCGATCCCTGCGAGGATCGCCTCTGCAAGGGACGGGATCACGGTCAGATCAGTGGGCTCGCCGATCTCGATCTCGGGAACAGCGGACGGCGCCCCGAGGATCGGCGGCATCGGCGGCGCCGACGCGCGCATCGTGGTCAGCATGTCCATCTGTGGCGGTCGCGGCGACCGGATCGTCGTCAGCAGATCGTCGGGTGCTTGCTGGATCGGCTGGAGCGTGGGCGCGGGTTCGGGCTGCGGCGGTGGAGCGATCGTCGTGACGCCGCTCTGCTCGTTGTTCGCGATCCCGATCGCGCTCGCGGGGCGCGGCGGCGGGATCACGTCGTCCAGTGGATCGAGCGCGGCGTTGGCGCCCGTGATGTCGCCGAGCGCGACCTCCATCGTCGCGCTGAGCGGACCGCCACGCTCGAGCGGCATCGGGGTCTCGCGCGGTGCCGGCGTGACGGCGACGGTGTCGCTCGTGCGAGCGGGGCGATCGTCGACCTCGAGTGGCGGCACGGTCAGCGTGTCGCTGATCGGCGGCTTCACCTGGTGCGCTTCGGTCGGGATCGGAGGCGGTCGCGTCGTCGGCGCGCTGCGCGGCGGCGCGGGCATCGGCGGTGGCACGATCGCGATCGCCTGGGTCTTGGTCGGCGTGCGCCTGGTTGGCCCGGAGTCCTTGACGATGTTGATAGGTCCCGTGTCGTTCGCCCGGGCGAACGCTCCGATCTCGAGGTTCGCCGCTGGCTTCCGGACCCCACCCGATCCACTCGCCGGAAACGGCGGGGACGTCGGCGCCTTGGGGCGGCCGCCCGCGACCGGTGGGATCGTGGGCACGGTGAACTTTGCGCTTGGCTTGGCCGCCGCGACAGCGAGCCCGTCGAGATTGCCGATCGCCACGCACTCGGCGAGCGCGTTCCGTAGATCGATCCGGCCGCCGGGAGCGGGCGGGACAGCACGTGGCGTCGCCGGGATCTCGGCAGGGCGGGGTGGCACGCTCGGTGGCAGCGGCTTCATCGCGAGCCGCGCCTTCTCGAGCTCGACGAGGATCGTCTTGCTCGCAGGGTCGGGCTCACTGAACCGGATCGTCATGCCGATCCGGCCGTGCAGCGAGGACGGCGTGCGCGCCGACGAGATGACCTCGCCGTCGCCCTCGACCATCACGCCACCATCGCTCAGCGTGATGGAGAACCGGCCCTTGCGGCCGACCGGAATCGGCTCGGCGATCGGGATGAACAGGCCGTTGCGATCGGCGTAGCGCCGGAATGCCGCGATGAACTCCTCGCCCGACGCGCACGCGGAGACCAGGTAGATCGAGGACCCAGTCGTCACCGCCACCGAGTGTAGGCTAGCGGCCGAGGGCAAGGAAGGAGTCCGGAGCGTTGCCGCGTGGGTTCCGAAAAAGCGACAGCCAGCGCTTTCGTGGGCGCTGGCTGGTGTGCTGGTGATCGCGCCCGATCCACGATCGGGCGATCGACGCGATCGCAGGGATCAGGGGATGATGAAGTCGTGGGCGCGAACGGTCTTGCGGCCGTTCTGGTCCGCGCGCTTGGCTGCCTGCTCGATGAGCCAGGCGACATACGCGTTGAGTCCGTCCAGGGCATCACCGGCGGTGTTGCAGCCTGCGTCCTTGATCATCTGACGCACCTTGGACGAAACGAGCAGCATCTCGGTCGGACGCGAGGCGGCGCCCTTCCCCTTCTTTGCCTTGGCCATCTGTGTCTTCTCCTGTTGCGAAAAACGCAGGCTCTTTTACACCCGTCGCTGACGATGACCAGCGCGCGCCGGCGGATTTCGCCGTTTCTGGCCGATCTGCGTCAGCGCTCGAGGCGGACGATGTACGTGTCGGGCTTCGGGATCCGATCGCCGTCGGCGCGCACCGACTCGAGCGCGGGTTGCACGGCGTCGAACGCGAACCGATACAGCCCCGCGAGCACGATCCCACCCTTGTCGTCGATCTCGACCGCGCGTCCTTGATCGTGATCCTTGTCGCCGAACGTGCGCACCCACGTGGCGGCGCCGCTCGGGTCGAGCTTGATCACGAACACGTCCTTGTTGCCCGTGCTCTTGATCGGCGTCTCGCCCTGGAAGTCGATCGCGCCTTCGAACCAGCCGGTGACGACCGTGTTGCCCTCGGCATCGCACCCGACGCCGACCGCGACGTCGTAACGCTTGTCGCCGTACGTCTTCGCCCACGCGAGCTGACCAGTTCCCGAGAACCGCGCGATGAAGATGTCGGACAGCCCCTTCGACTTGTGGCTGTCGCCTTCGCCGAACGAGATCGAGTGATCGAACGAGCCGACCATCGTGACGTTGCCGGCCGGATCGACGCTCAGCCCACCGGCCTCGTCGTCGAACTTGTCGCCGAACGACTTCGACCACAGGTGATCGCCGTTGGAGTCGTACTTCGCGAGCACGACGTCGTTGTCGGCGTTGCCGGCGGCGACCAGCGGCTTGTCACCGCCCCAGTCCGCCTTGTCGCGCAGGATGCCCTGGACGAACAAGCTGCCCTGACCGTCGACGGCGAGGTAGCGGATCGTATCGTTGTAGGTGCCGCCGAACTGCTTGATCCACTCGAGGTCGCCGGTCGCCGCGAGCTTCATCAAGAACGCGTCGGTGCCACCCTTCGACACCAGCTTGGTGCCGACGAACGTGACCGCGCTGGTGAACGAGCCACCGATCACCCAGCCACCGTCCGGGGTCGCGACGATCGCGTTGGCGCCGTCGGAGTCGATGCCACCCGCGGTGAACAGAAAGTCAGGCTCGCCCGCCTTGTCGAACGCGGCGATGAACAGGTCGTCCGAGCCCGCCGACTTCTTGCTGAACGTGCCGTGCTTGATCTCGTCGAGGTAGTTGCCGACGACCACGACACGCGAGCCGTCCTTGCTGACGGCGACCCCGTTCGCGGCATCCTCGCGGCCGGCGCCGAACGTGCGGGCCCACGCGAGCTTGCCGTTGGTGCCGAGCTTGATGAGGTACGCGTCGGTCGGCGGCGCCGCGGGCATGCCGGTCTTGAGCTCGCCCTTGGGGAGCGCCGGGTTCGGCGGCGCAACGATCGCGGTGAACTTGCCGGCGGCGCCGAGATCGAGCTGGCCGTCGAACAGCCCGGCGACGTAGATCTCGCCGGCCGCGGTGACCGCGAGATCGCGCGGGACATCGACCCCGAGCCCGCCAAATCCGATCGCCCATTTCGACTTGCCGCTGGGCGCGGCGCCCTTCTTGCCCGTGCCGAGCTTCGCGAGCTTGGGCAGCGGCCGCGAATCGAGCGGCTTCTTGACCACGGGCTGCGGCTGCGTGATCGCGACGATCTCCTCCGCGGAGCCCTTCTCGATCGCGGGTTCGGGGGCCGGCTTGACGAGCGCGGCACTCGGCTTCGGATCGTTCGAGCACGAGACCAGGCTCGCGGCGGCGAGGGCCGCGACGGGCAACGACAGGCGCATGGGCATCACGATGTCATGTGGACACCACGAACGCGAGTGGGTTGTCCGGTCTCCGAAACGTTAGGATTTCGCGATGACAGCACCGTTCGCGCTCCTGTTGCTCGCGTGTCTGGGCGCGTGCCCGTCCCGCGGCACGTCACCGGTCGCGCCTACACCGGCGCCCGACGACACGCCGGCCCGATTGAAGATCGCGCAGCTCGAAGCGATCCGCGGGGGCGGGCTCGCGGAGCTGACCGAGCTCGTACTGCACGGGAGCGCCGTCGAGCGCCCGCTCGCGATCCGCGCGCTCGGCCGGCTGGGTGGTGCTCGGGCGACCGAGGTGCTGCTCGGGATCGTCCGCGAGGGCAAGGATCGCGCGCGGGTCGCGGCCGCGGTCGCGGCGATCGGCCTCGCGGCCTCGCTCGACGAGACGACCGCGGATCCGGCGACCACGCAGCTGCTGGTTGGCTCGCTCGGCGTCGCAAAGGACGAGCTCGCGATCGAGGGCATCGGGCGTGCGGCCGATGCGAGTGCGCAGCCGGCGCTGGTCGCGCTGCTCGGGGCCCCACCACTGCTCGCCCGCGCGGCCGCGATCGCCCTCGGTCGCTACGGCCGGCGCAAGCTCGAGCTGTCGGATGCGTCCCGCGCCGCGCTGGCGACCGCTGGCGGCCACACCGATCCGGGCGTTCGCTACGCCGTCGCGTGGGCCCTCGCACGCGAGCAGCTGCCGCCCGACGCGGCCGCGGATCGATTCCCCGACGTCACCCAGCGCCTCGCGAAGCTGGCCGCCGATCCCGAGCCCGAGGTCCGCGCGCAGGCGATCTCCGGGCTCGCTCGCCGCAAGACGGTCCGCGTGGCCGCGCCGGTGATCACGAGCGCGCTCGGCGATGCCGACTGGCGCGTCGCCGTCGAGGCAGTACGCGCCCTGACGAGCGAGGCGAGTGACGATGCCGGTCGCGATGCGGTCGCGGGCAAGCTCGCAAGCTGGACTGCGAAGCTGGCCGCTGATCCGCCGCGCGCGCACGTGGTGCTCGAGGCCTTGCGCGGGCTCGCACCGCACGCGCGACGACCCGCGGTCGCGACCGCGATCGGCGAGCTCCGCGTCCGGCTGGCGAACACCCTGCCCGAGGGGACCCGCGGCTGGATCGAGTGCCTGACCACCGTCCTCGCGGTGCGCGCCGCGCCGGCGCCGAGCTACGCGATGGTCGAGACCTGCGCGCTCCCCGATCACCTGCGGCTACCCCTGCTCGCCGGACTGATCGACGGCGACGTCGGCAGTCTCGTCGAGCGGCGCCGTGCACTGCGCGTCCTGCTCGCGCACCCGGATGTCCGCGTGCGTGGCGCGGGACTCGGTGCGCTGGCCTCGCTGTGGAAGGCCGGCGATGTCGCAGATCGCCGGGCCGCGATCGCCGCCGTGTCGTCGGCCCTGATGTCGAAGGACGCGATCCTCGTCGGCTCCGCGACCGAGGCCGCCGGTGCACTCTACGAGCTGAACGATGCGACGGAGCGCGCCGCGCTCGATGCCGCGGTCGTGACGCGCGCGCGCAACGAGCGCGAAGCAGATCTGGCGACGCCGCTGCTCGAGCTGATCGGCAAGTACAAGCTCGCGTCCGGGGTCGCTGCCTGCCGCGCTGGCCTCGCAGGTCGCCCATACAGACCAAGGCCGCACGCACATGCCTCGCCGCGCTCGGCGAGCCGGCAACGCCGGACGCCGCGGTGGCGCAGGCGATCCCGCCACCGCTAGACGTCACGGTGGTGGTCGGCAAGTCGATCACGTGGCACTTGCTGACCACGCGCGGTGACATCGTGATCGCGCTCGCGCCTGACGCGGCGCCGTGGGCGGTCGCGGCGATCGTGGCGCTCACGCGCAAGGGGTTCTACGACGGGCTCGAGTTTCACCGCGTCGTCCCGGACTTCGTGGTCCAGGGCGGCGATCCGACCGGCTCGGGGTCCGGGGGACCGGGGTTCGCGATCCCGGCCGAGCCGACGAGCGGCCCGGGGTTCGCGGCGGGTGGGGTCGGGATCGCCGACTCCGGACGCGACAGCGGCGGCTCGCAGTGGTTCGGGATGCACTCGCGGGCGGCGCACCTCGACGGGCGCTACACCTGGGTCGGCCACGTGACCTCGGGGCAAACGTCCCTGGATGCCCTGCTGATCGGCGACCGGTCGTGCGCGCCGTGGTCGAGGTGACCGCCCGATAACCGCCGGGGCGCAATTTTGACCGCGCGGTGGCGTGCGTCGACCTGGCGAATAGATCGGGTTTTGGGGTCGTTCGTTGGAGCACCATGCGCCACAAGCTCGCCCTCGCTCGGGGCGCTGCGGCAGTCCCCGCGAGCATCGCGGTCGCCCGCGTCCTGATCGAGCGCGACGTTGGCCCGCCCACCTTCGAGCTGAGCGGCCGACCGATCGGTGGCGCGAAGCCGGCGACGATCACCGCCGCGCACCTGACCAGCGGCCGGATCATGGCGCACGGGACGGGCGCGGTCGTGATCGACAGTGACAGCGGTGTGCTGCTCGTGACAGATGCCGCGGGCAAGCACGTCGGTCAGCTCGCGATCGGCAAGGACGCCGGGCTGATGACGGTCGATCCCGTGGCGAACCTCGCGTACGTCGCCGATCGGCTCGGCGACCGGATCGTGATCGTCAAGCTCGGCGCGAAGCCCGAGCTCGCACGCACGATCAAGACGCCGGTCGAGCCCTACGGCGTCGCGCTGTCGCCCGACCGCAAGACGCTCCTGGTGTCGACGATCGCCGATCGCACGCTGGTCGCGTACGACGCGGCGACCGGCACCGAGCAGTGGCGGACGCCGCTCGGTCGTGAGCCACGCGGTCTCGCGATCTCGCAGGATGGAAAGCGCGCGCTGGTCTCGTACCTGGTGACCGGCACCGTCGATCAGATCGATCTCGTCGAGACCCACCGCGCGCAGCACGTCGCGCTCTCGACCACGACGTCGACTCGCTCACGCCGCGGTCGCAACAACGGCGACAGCTTCGCGCGCGCCGCGTTCGCGGTGACGTTCATGGGCGCGAACCAGGCCGTCGTGCCATTCCAGCGCGAGACCCCGGTCCAGCAGAACGACGGCTCGGAGAACACCGGCAGCTACGGCGGCGGCTTCGAATCCCCGGTCTCGCACCAGGTTGCGTTCCTCGGCTTTGATCGCGAGACCCCGACGCAGATCACCGCCGCGATCTCGCAGCACCAGCCCCGCGCGCTCGCGTGGGACGGCGCGCGCGATGCGCTCTACATCGCAGGCCTGGGCAGCGACTCGATCTTGCAGGTCACGCGCGCCTCGCAGGTCGGCATCCGCGAGGGCATCACCGCCGAGCTCCGGGTCGGCAAGGAGCGCTGTGGCCCCGAGGGGCTCGCGGTCGCGCCCGATGGCGATGTCTTCGTGTGGTGCGCGTTCACCCGGACCGTCCAGCGGGTCGATTTCGTCGATCCGAAGGGCACCCTCGCGACGACGGCGAAGGTCGCCCCAGGCCCGACGCTGATCGCCTCGCGCCACGCGGCGAAGCAGCACAAGGGCATGGTCCTGTTCCATGCGGCCGACGCGGCGATGTCGGCGCGTGGCTCGATGGCGTGCGCCACCTGTCACCCCGACAATCGGGCCGACGGCCTGTCGTGGCGGATCGACAAGCACGAGCTCCAGACCCCGCTGCTCGCCGGCCGGATCGCCGGCACCCATCCGTTCAAGTGGGACGGCGGCGACAAGGACATCCGCGCCAGCCTGACCGGGACGATGCGGCGCCTCGGCGGGTTCGGCCTCGACAAGGCGCAGACCGACGCACTCGCCGCGTACGTCGAGGGCCTGCCAGCGGTGCGCACGCCCTCACGTGACGTCACGATGGTCGCCCGTGGTCGCAAGCTGTTCGACTCCGCGGAGATGGGTTGCCGGACCTGCCACGACGGCGCGGCGTATACCGACCAGTCGAAGCACAAGCTCTCGGGCACGCTGAAGGAGAGCGATACCCCGAGCCTGCTCGGGATCGCGGCGAGCGCCCCGTACTTCCACGACGGCAGCGCGACGACCCTCGAGGCGTTGCTCCGAGACCGCGGTGCGGTGCACGGGATGGCCGAGACCTCGAAGCTTTCGGATCCCCAGGTCGCCGACCTCTCCGCGTTCCTCGAGACGCTGTAGCCGTTTCAGCGGGTTACCGATCGTTCCTCGTTCGTGCGATCGGGGCGTCCACCGGAGGGCGGTCCAGCGGCTCTAATACGCCGGAGGATGCCGATGCGACACCTGATGATGCTCGTGGCGCTGGGTGGTTCGGGGCTGCTGATCACCCCGACGCCGACTGCGACTGCCTGCGACACGGACTGGGATGACGACGACGATCGCAAGGATCGCGACGACGACGACGATGACGACGACGACGACGATGACGACGTCGGCGACGACGTCGACGTCGACGTCGACGTAGACATCGACACCGACGCGATCGAGCGCGCGGCCGAGGCAGCCGCACGGGCTGCGGAGAAGATCGGCGAGCGTGCGGCCCGCGAGGCCGAGCGCGCGGTCGAGCAGGCGATGCGCGAAGTCGAGCGCTCGCAGCGCGACGTCGAGCGCGACGTCGAGCATGCCCAGCGCGATGCCGAACGCGCACAGCGCGATGCCGAGCGGGCGGCGCGCCATGCCGAGCGCGATGCGCGACGGGCGGACCGCGACGCCCGCCACGGCAACCACCGGGGTGCCGGCGGCAACGATCTCGAGCAGCGCCTCCAGCGACTCGAGCAGGTGCTCGAGACCCAGCTTGGCAAGCTGCAGGGCAAGCTCGGCAACATCCAGCTGCGCGGCAGCTGGGCGATGCCTCCGATGCCTCCGATGCCTCCGATGCCTCCGATGCCTCCGATGCCGCCGATGCCTCCGCGCGCCGGCAGCGCACCGCATCCGCCGCACCCGCCGATGCCGCCACGCGCGCCCGATCCGCGGCTCGACCACGAGATGCCCGGTGACCTCGTGATCGACTTCGACTTCGATCTCGATCTCGATCTAGACGACAGCCACTAGCTACTTCGCGAGCGCCTTGCAGAGCGGGCATGCGTGCAAGGCGTGCATCGCGTCGCGGCGGTGGAGGTCGAGCAGCGCCCGCGAGATCTGCGCGAGCTCGCGGCGCACTTCGCGACGACGGCCCTTGATGCGCTCGATCTTCATCGAATCGTACGCGGTGGTCTGGTGCCGCATCCATGCGATCACGGCCGCCTCTGCACGCTCGGCGACCGGGATGCGCTGCGTCCGCGCGACGGTGCCCGAACCGACCGGCGTGGCGTGCTCGGCCACGAGCCGTGCGAGTTGCACCGCATGCGCGCGCCACGACGGTGAAAACGCGAGGAAGGTCAGCACCTCCTGCTCGAACGAGACGACGTAATCAGCCTGCGCGCGCTCGCGGCGTGACGTGTCGGCTGCGCGCTTCTTCGCGTACGTGTCGGTCGAGCGGTCGGCCTCGAGCGCGGCGCGCTGGCTGGCGATGTTCTCCGCCGGCGCCCACAGCCCCTTCGAGAATGCCTTGCGGCCCTTCTTCTCGATCACGGCCCACGACGGCCCGGCTGCTTTCACCCGACGCGTGAGACCCGCGTCGCCGGGCGGGAGGCAGGCCCACGTGGATGGCGGCGAGACGTGGCGACCATCGGGCGCGAGGAAGACGTTGGGATCGGCGGTGGGCGCGAGAACGAGCGAACCGGACATCTCGGCCGAGAGTGCACGAGTCACGATCCGCTGTCGACGACCCACGTGGATGCTAGCGTGCGACGGGGATCGCCATTCATGCGTGGAACGCAACGACCGGAGCGAAGCTCGTCGAGCGTGCGGACGCGCTCCACGACCTGGCGCTTGAGCAACCTCGGCGAGATGGTTGGCGAGGCGCCCACCTCGCTGCGATGAAAGCGACGCTCGTCGGTCACGCCGGTGCCGGCATCCACTCGCGCTTGCCGCGCGAAAAGAGGGCGTGCTCGGTCGCGTCGATCGCGAACAGGTGGAGCCACTCGTTGTCGACGAGCTCGCGCACCTTGGCATGCTTCTCGAGGATGCGATCGATCATGGGACGCGGCGCCTCGATGAACACGGCGAGCCGCAGCGGCGCGTGTACCCAGTGCTCGCCATCGTGCAGCGATTGGAGTGAGAGGCCGATCCGCAGGTCACCGCCGTTGCCCTCGAACACGCCGAGATGGCCACCCACGATGTTGTGGAGCACCTTGTTCCCGCAGCCGTAGCGCGCGTTGTCGACGGTGGACGCGTAGTACTGAAAGTTGATCCAGTGCGCCACGACCATCGGCCCGGTCATGATGGCCTCGAGGATCGCGTGGTCGCGGTCATCCTCGAAGCGATAGTCGTGGAGGAACACGCGACCTTCGAGATCGATGTGACGGCTGCGCTCGCGAGGCGCGACGATCAACGCCGCGTTGCCGGCGAGCCCCCATTCGGGACGCACTTCGGCCCAGTTCCGCGCGCGCTTGAGGACGGCCGCGCGGAGCTTCGCATCGGAGAGCTCGCCGAGGCCCAGCCGCGGTGCCCGCTCTCGTCGGGTGGCGACGCTCGCACGATCGAGCAATGCGCGCACCTCGGCGAGGTCGCCGTTGCCGAAGAGGGTCACCTCGTCGGTCGTCGTGTTGTGCAGCGCACCGACGAAGCGCGTTGTTGGTGGAACCTCGATCCCACGCGCGGCGAGCCCGGCGCGGACCTCCGCATCGTTGAGCAGCGCTGCCGCGGCGCGCGCGTTCACGTGTCCCGGTTGACCGTTGCACGCGCCGCAATCGAGACCCGCCGCGTGCGCGTTGTTCTTCGACTCGCTGCCGTGGCCGACGAGCAACACGACCCGCGCGAAGTCTCGGGTGAGCGACGTGGTGCGGAGAAAGTTCGCGGCGATCTCGCAGCGCACGTCGGCCGCGAGCGGCTCACCGTCGACCGTGCTCGTGAGCCGAGGCAGGCGCGTCTGGTTCTCGCGCTCGTTGAGGCCGGCGAGATCGGAGTGATCCGATCGGTGCTTCTCGGCGCGAAACGCGTCCTGAAACAGATAACGAGCGAACAACAGCCCGACCGCATCGACGTACGAGAAGCTCGACAGCGAGCTCGACTTGAACGCCTTCCAGGCATGCGACGCTTCGAGCCGCGCGCGACGCTTCTGCTCGAGCCCCTTCGGCACGCCCGTGTCGGTGACGCGGTACTTCGGAACCAACAGCCCCGGGAGCTGCGGGCGCGCGTCGTCCGCAGCGAGCTGTGCGTACTCGATCGGCAGCCCGAAGAAGCCGGCGACACCCAGCGTCTGGATGCCTTCGCCTTGCGCTTCGAGGGCGCGCCGAAAAATCTCGGACCGCACGTCGAGACAGAATGCGGCCTGGAGTTTCGGCGCTGCAGGCCGCGGCGCGCTGAACCCCAGCGCGAGCTTCGGCCGCAGCTTGGCGAGCCAGGCGATCTCGACCGCGCGCTGCAGGATCCAGTCGTCGGAGCGGACCAAGCGCGCCGCGCGATCGATCGCGGGCCAACTCGTCATCGCGAGCCGCCACTCCGCGCGGATCGTGTCGTCGCCCGCGCAGAACAGGGTCCATTCCCAGCCGATCCGGATCGCCAGGAGCTCGCGCAGGTGATCGTCGTCGCCACCGGCGAGGCGCGCGGTCCAGCGGAGATACGCGCACCACGATGCCCACCCGTTGACGTCGAGGAGCAGCGCGGACAGATATCGCTCGCGCTCGGCCTCCGGCACGCCGAGGTCTGCACAGCCCACGGCGATCATCTCGTCCGCGGTGCGTGGCAGCTTGGCCACTGTCGAGCGATATCCGTCGAGGTCCATGAAGAGATAGGGCGCGTGATCGGTCGTGGCCTGGCTTCGCCAGCTCGCGTAGAAGCCACCCTTTCGGACGCCGCCGATCTGCGCCTGGCCGTCGCCAAAGTACGTGGCGCAGAAGCGGCTGACCCGTCCCATCACGAACTCGGGCCAGGTGACCTCGTGCTCGCGGTGACCGAGCGCCTCCATCGTGGACACGACGAGCGGCCGCTGCGCTGGCGTCGGCTCGCCGCTCCAGAACAGCGCGGTGAGCTCGTCTTCGGTGACGTCGGAGCCGGCCTCCGCGATCGCTTCGCGAACGTGCTCGGACCGAAGCCGGCCGGCGCGCCACTCCTGCGCGTACCACGCTCGCGGCATGAGGAGCCGCCCGCCAGAGAGCGCCGCGATCTCGCCGGCGACCTCCGCGATCGGCTTGTGGGTGAGCGGCCAGAACGGATTGAGCGCGATGAATCGATCGAGCGGCCACGTCGGTGCGATCCGCGCGCACGCGCGCTCGGCGACTTCTTTCAGCGCAGTCATCGGAACCCCGGCGGGAACAAGCGGAACGTCAATCGCATGAACCAGTCATCGATGTAGAGACCGCTGAGGAGATGCGGCTGGAGCCAGTTTGCGAACCACCCGTTCGGGCGAATCTGCAAGATCGTCTGGATGACGAAGAGGAACACGAGACCGTAGATGACGATCGACCACAGGAGGTTCGACGCCGAGACGTCGGCATCGATCCACGGAGCCAGCAAGTGGAACAGCGTGTGCCACCCGAAGTACGAAGCGGAAGCGCCCACGATCAGGAGCAGCGACGGCAGGATCACACGCCAGCCGGCCGCGAGTGAGCGCGCGATCATCGGGGCGAAGCTGAGGCCCAGCACCAGCGCGAACGTTCGGGTCGTGCTCGAGATGTCGAGCGTCGGCAGCGTTGTTGCCATGTAGAGCGGCGCGACGGCCAGGAACACGAGGACCGCGCCCATGAGGAGATGCCAGATCCGCACGCGCGGGTGGTGGACGATATGCGCCGCGCGCCACTGATGCACGGCCGAGCCCGAGCTCAAGAACGTGTGAGCCTTGTAGAGCGAGTGCGCGAGGAGGTGCATCAGCGCGAGGTGCCACGCGCCGAGCCCACACTGGACGAGCATGAAGCCCATCTGCCCGATCGTGGACCACGCGAGCATGCCTTTGATCGCCGGTCGCGTCGTCATCACGAGCGACGCGACGATCGTCGTGGCGAGCCCGACACCGACGAGGAGCCCCTGCGCGATCGCAGCTTGTGCCATGAGCGGCGCGAGCCGGATCATGACGAAGCCGCCGATATTCACGACGCCCGCGTGCAGGAGCGCGGAGACCGGCGTCGGCGCCTCCATCACCTGCAGCATCCACCCGTGAAATGGCAGTTGCGCGGACTTGAGGAGGACACCGAACACGAGCAGGACGGTCGCGACGTGCAGGGTCGGCGAGACCGCGCCGTGCGCCTCGGCATACGCGTTCACGAGATCGATGCGAAGCGTTCCGACCTCGGACCCGATCAGCACCAACGACGAGACGAAGCACGCGTCGGCCAGGCGACTCAGCAGGAACTTCTTGTGCGCGACGATGATCGCCTGGCGACGCGTTCGATAGAACGTCAGCAGCTGATGCAGGCCCACATCCGTCGCGAACCATGCGACCACGAGCACGGCGAGGTGGTTCGACGTCACGAGGACGCTCACCGATGCGACGGTCAACAAGAGCGACCGCGCATAGCGATCGAGCCCACGTTCGCCGGCGAGATACGACCGCGAGTAGCGGACGACGATGAGCGCGAGCGTCGAGACCAGGACGAACATGGCACCCGAAACAAAGTCGAGTTGCACGACGCCGTTCATCACCGAATTGGGCCTCGCGGTGCGGGCGTCGTAGCCCGCCCAGGACAGCACCGGACGGAGAATGACGGCGAGATACGTGAGTCCCGCGGTCAGGGTCGTCACGATGACGGCACCCGTGAGGAGGCTGGTTCGTCGTCGTGCGCTGAGAAATGCGGCGACGAACAGGCTGGTCGGGACGAGCGACGCGAGAATGAGCGGCACGAACGAGAGCAGATCCTCGCCCGTCATGCGTCGAACCTTGCTCTACACAACCGGACTCGCACGAGGGACATCCTAGACGAGCATGTCGAGCACGGGGACCGCGTACGCGCGCGTACCCTCGACGGTGCGTAAGCGGATCGCGTTCGCGCGATCGGCGAGGGTCATGCCGACCGAGCTGACCTTCTGCTCTTTCTTCCCGTCGGCCACGAGGCAGCTGCGATCGATCCGATCGACCTTCCCCTGTTCGTCGGCCACCACTTCAAGTAGTCCGTCATCTCGATCGAGGCAAGACTACAAGGCCAGCGAATCGCTGCCTCACGGATCGAGGTGCGCAGCCGGATCGTAACCGGATGAAGCCACTGACTCGATTCGGGACACTTCCTAGCTCGACGCGCTGGTGTAGCTGCGGATCGCCGCGCGCCAGACCACGCGACTCACCACGAGCAGGCCGAGGCAACCGGCGATCACGCCGAGCGCGGTCGCGGCGTCGATCTTGCCGAGCAAGGCCATCGCGGGATACGTCGTCATCACGGCCACCGGGATGACGAACGTGAACACGACGCGCCACAGTCCCCGGAACACCTGGACCGGCCACCGCGCGGTGTCGAACATCGCGCCGAGCAGGTAGGTCAGGTTGTCGAGCCGCACCACCCAGAACGAGGCGGCGGCGCACATGATCCACAGCGAGTACATCGCGAGCACACCGCAGCCGAACAGCAACATGCCGAGCGCGACGTGCGCCAGCGCCGGTGGCTCGCCGCGCAGGTAGAACGCGTAGCATGCGAGGCCGATGCCTCCGATCACGTCGAAGATCTTCCAGGGCTCGAACCGCGATGCCGAGACCAGCGCCTGTGCGTCGACCGGCTTCAGCAGCACGTAGTCGAACGCGCCCGACCGGATGCGCTCGACGAGATCGACGAGCGACGGGCTGACCATGCCCTCGAGCACGCCGCGCAGCCCCATGAAGTAGGCGATCACGATCAGCGCGGCGGGGCGATCCCAGCCGGCGACCTCGGCGCGGCCGTTGTAGAGCACGATCAGCGGCAACAGGGTCAGCCCCATCCACGCGATCGCCATCACCCCCTCGAGCAGGAAGTCCGCGCGGTACGTCATCGCGGCGGCCGCGCTGATCCGGGCCTGCACGAGCGCGAGGCGAAGGTACCGCCAGACCATCATCCGCCGACCGCCTCGAACCGGCGCACGCCACGCCGCCACACCAGCATCGCGAGGCTGATACTCGCGAGGGTCCAGCCCAGCTGCACCCCGAGCAGTGTCGCGAGCTCGGCGGTCGACAGCGAGCGCGTCATCAGCTCGATCGGCAGGCTCAGCATGAACCGAAAAGGCGACCACTCGGCAATCCGCGCGAGCACGCTGGGGAGCATCTCGATCGGCAGCAGATAGCCGGAGAACACGGAGAACAGGCCGAAGTAGAGGTTCAGGATCGCCATCGACTTCGTGATGAAGAACGCGAGCGAGCCGATCGCGAACATGATGCTGAACGTGATCAGCCACGCCATCGCGAGCGAAGGCACGAGCAGCGCGAGCTGGCCCGGATCTGTCTCGAGCGCGCTGGCCCCGGAGCTGAACAGCAAGACCACCGCGAACGGCACCGCGATCACGCTGCGAAACGGGATCGCCGCGACGTGGCTCGCCGCGATCGCGATGAACGGATGGATCGGGCGCAGCAGGCGCATCGCCATCGAGCCCATCCGGATCTCCTCGCTGATCTGCCACGCGACCCACGAGCCGGTCAGGTTTCGCACGATCAGGTTCGCGAGGTAGTACGCGACGAAGTCGGCCTCGTCGAAGTTGCCGAACTTGCCCTCCGCCGCGACCGTGGTCCACAGCCCCATCATCACGAGCGGCAACGTGGTGGTGAGCAGCCAGACCACGAACTCGGCGCGGTAGGCGACGGTCTCGGCGACGCCGATCCGGAGCAGCGTCGGGATCGCGCGGACCGTCCGGTTCACGCTCGCTCCTTGGCCTTGCCGAACATCACGCGCAGGATGTCCTCGAGCGGCGGATCCTCGATCGCGAGGTCCGCGGCCCTGAGCGGACCGAGCAGGTGGCCGACGACGCCCGGGATGTCGCGCTCGGGGACCCGCAGCGTGATCCGCTGGCCCTCCTGCGCGAGCGTGGTGCCGAGCTTCGCGAGCTCGTCGGCCGTCGGCGTGGGGACCTCGCCGGTCAGCGTGAACGACACCCGCTTGTCGGGGTCCATCGCCTTGACGAGTCCGCGGAGGTCACCGTCGTGGATCAGCTTGCCGCTGTCGATCACGATGATCCGCGGACACAGCGCGACCACATCATCCATGTAATGCGACGTCAGGATCACCGTCGCGTCGTGCTGCTGGTTGTAGCGCCGGATGAAGTCGCGGATCGCGAGCTGCATCGCGACGTCGAGGCCGATCGTGGGCTCGTCGAGGAACAGCGTACGCGGGCGATGGAGCAGCGCCGCGACGAGCTCGCACTTCATGCGCTCGCCGAGCGACAGCTGGCGCGTCGGCTTGGACAGCAGCGGCGCGAGCTCGAGCAGCTCGGTGAGCTCGGCGAGCGTCGCGTCGAACTCCGCCTGCGGGACGTCGAACACCGCGCGGTTCATCGCGTAGGTCTCCGACGGCGGCAGGTCCCAGATCAGCTGCGACTTCTGGCCCATCACCAGCGTGATCTTCTGCAGGAAGTCGGTCTGTCGGCGGAACGGCACGTGGTCTTCGACCTCGGCCTGGCCGCTGGTCGGATGCAGCAACCCGGCGAGCACCTTCAGCGTCGTGGTCTTGCCCGCGCCGTTGGGCCCGAGGAAGCCGACCCGCTCGCCGCGCTCGATCGTGAAGCTGACGCCATCGACCGCCTTCACGGTCTCGTACGTCCGGTGGACGAGCGAGCGCATCGCGGCGGCGAAGCCAGGCGGTCGCTTGTGCACCTTGAAGTGCTTCACGAGGTCGCGGGCGCGGATCACGTGCTGGGAAGGTACTCGGCGAAGGTCGCTCCGTCACGGCATCAGCGCGATCAGCGGACCGCCGATCGCGCGTGCGCCGACCTCGGTGCGCCTGCGGTGACACGGGACGCAGCCTCGGAGCTCACTCCTTGTCGGGACGGCCGACGGCCTTGGCGAGCTCGCCCATCGTCTTGATCGGGAGTGCGTCGACCGCCTTCTCCTGCAGGATCGACTCGAGCAGCGTGGCACCGACCTGCGCGAGCTGCGCCAGACCCCCGATCCGCTGCTCGATCAGGGCGTGGCGCTTGGCCGCGCCGCGGGGCGGGGGCCGGAGCTCGTCGGCGGCGCCCTGGAACTCGTCGTGGGCGGTGCGCACCCACTGCAGCTCGCGCTCGCGCAGCACGCGCGACACCAGCTTCCAGATCGAGGTCTCGGCCTCGTAGTACTCGCGGCGTTCGCCGACGACCCACGCCTTCTTGACCGCACCCCACTCCTGCATCTCGGTCAGCAGCATCGAGACCGAACCGGTGGACAGGCCGAGTCGCTCGCCGAGCTCGGCGGCGGACAGCGGATGATCGTCGAGGTAGAGCACGGCCCACATCCGGCCCATGTTGCGTTTGAAGCCCCACGACTCGATCAGCGCACCCACTGCGTCGGCGACCTTGAGTACCGCCGGGTCGACGGTCATGGCTTCTGCTTGGCTGGATCGTCGTCGTCGCCGGGCGTGGTCACCAGGTGCTCGCGTGTCGTGACGCGCACGCCACCGCCGGCCAGCTCGGGCGGGATGGTGCCGAGCGAGCTCTCGTGTCGGCGCCGCGTGATGATCTCGACGATCTCGCGCTGCGACAGGCCGCCGGACGGGCGGATCGTGACGCTCGCCTCGCGGCCGCTCTTGCTCTCGCGTGCGCTGACGCCGACGATCGACTCGACGTCGACGGTGATCACGAGCTCGACGCGCACCGAGCCGGCCGGGCCTGGGGGCAGGTCATCGAGCACGACCTGGCCGAGCTTGCGGTTCTTCGAGACGTCCGTCGACTCGCCCTGATAGAGCTCGATCGAGACGAACTTCTGGTTCTCGGTGGTGGTGGCGAACAATCTCCGCGCGCGGACCGGCAGCATCGAGTTGCGGGGCACGATCAACGCGAACTGCGAGTCACCCACGCGGATGCCGATGTCGTGGGGCGTGACATCGAGCAGCGCCGCCTCGTCGGACTCTCCGGCGAGGATCCCGCCGTACGCGGCGGCCCCGAGCGCGACGACCTCGTCGGGATTGGCGCCCTTCGAGGGCTTCTTGCCGAAGATCCGCTCGACGGTCTCCTGCACGGCGGGCCATCGCGTCATCCCGCCGACGAGCAGGATCTCCTCGAGCGCGCTGGGCTCGAGTCCGGCATCGCGGAGGGCGCGCCGGCACGGCGGCTCCAGCCGGTCGAGCAGGTCCTTGGTCAGCTGGTCGATGTAGTCGCGGGTCACGGTGCGCTCGAAGTTGATCGGCGCTCCGTGCTGGTCGTTGGCCAGGAACGGCAGCGAGATCGTGGTCTCGCGGTCGATCGAGAGCGCCTTCTTTGCGGTCTCGCACGCCTCGCGCAGCCGCGACATCGCCATCGGGATCCCGGTGAGGTCGACCCGGTACTGATCGAACACCTCGTCGACGATGCGCTCGAGCACGCGGCGATCCCAGTCCTCGCCGCCGAGCGCGGTGTCGCCACCGGTGGCCAGCACTTCGAAGATGCCGTTGTCGACCGTCATGATCGAGATGTCGAACGTGCCGCCACCGAGGTCGAACACCGCGATCACGCGGCGGTTGGAACCGACGCGGTGGGCGCCGTAGGCGAGTGCCGCCGCCGTGGGCTCGTTGAGGATGCGGATCACGTCGAGCCCGGCGATCTGGCCGGCATCGCGCGTCGCCTGGCGCTGGGCGTCGTCAAAGTACGCCGGGACGGTGATCACGGCGCGCGTGACCGGCTCGCCGAGCTGATCCTCGGCGACCTTGCGGACCGCACGCAGCACGTGCGCTGCGATCTCCTGCGGCGAGATCGGCTGGCCGTGGATCCGGACCCAGGCGTCACCGTTGGGCGCGGCGACGATCCGGAACGGCGCGAGCCGCGCGAACCACGACACATCGTCGGCATTGACCTTGCGACCGATCAGCCGCTTCGCGCCGTACACCGTCGCGGCGGCGTTGGTGACGCCCTGGCGACGCGCGCGCGCACCGACGGCGATCTGGCCGTTGGCCGACCAGCTGACCCACGAGGGCAGCGTTCGTTCACCGTCGCCCGCCGGCAGGGTGCGCGGCTGGCCCTTGTCATCGAGGACCGCGACGCACGAGTTCGTCGTTCCCAGATCGATGCCGATGATGCGAGACACTAGGTCTCCTTCTTTCCCATGAGCCGGGACAGCAGGCCCTTGCGCTCGTTGGTGGCCTGCCGACGCATGTCGGCGAGCTCTCGTGCGGCACGTTCGTTGGACGGATCGATCTCGAGCGCGGTCTCGAACCGCTGCGCGGCCTCGAGGCGGTCGCGATTCTGCATCGCTCGCAGGCCCTCGCACAGCTCGACGCCCGCGCGGAGCGTGCGGTCCTGGGGCTGCTTCTTCGACAGCACCTTGTAACCGGCGAGCGCGTCCTCGAGCTTGCCCCGGTCGAGCAGCTCCTCGAGCGCGCTCGGCTCCATGTTCTCGCTGATCACCGGCGGCGGGCTCGCGATGATCGGCTGGCGTTCGGTCGAGGCCGGCTTCATCGGCGCGCGCACACCATCGATTGGACCGCTGCGCTGATCGGGGACCGTGCGCGGGATCGCCATGGTCGACGACATGCCGGCGGAGGTCGGGCCCCGCGAGCGGGGCGCGGGAGGCACGGGGGCCGTTGGCGCGCGTGGCCCCGGCACGGCGCGGGGGACCGCGGTGCGCCCGAATGCCTGTAGCACCGCCAGCCGCCCTGCCTCGTCACCGAGCTTGCGGTAGGCATCACGGATCAGGATGAAGATCTCGGCCGCGACCGTCCGCAGCTCCGCGGACTCGTAGCGCGCGAAGCGGTCCGGGTGGTAGCGCTTCGTCAGCCCACCGAACGCGGCGCGAACATCGGCGTTGGTCGCCTCGTAGCCGACGCCGAGCACCATGAACGGGTTCAGCTTGCGCAGCGACTCCGCCTCGGCGACGAGCGCGCGGATCAGGTCGTCCTCGGCGGCGGCCTGGTCGTTACCTTCGCCGATCGTGGGCACGGGCCCGGTCGTCGTCGGGGGTAGGGGCGCCTGCGGCGCGCCGTCGATCGCACGGCGCTGCTGCTCCGATGCGAGCGCGCTCTCGATCAGCCAGATCGAGCCGGTCGGAATCGGCGCGAGCTTGAGCTCCACGCCCTGACCGCGTTGCGCGTCGTTGCTGTGGCTCTGGACCACGCCGGTCAGCGTGATGACCGAGGCGCTCGGCAAGGTGAGGTCGATCCGGACCGAGGTCCCGATCGCCGGCGGGCTGGCGGCCTTGAGGAACATCGTGCCGCGTGACAGATCGCGCCGATAGATGGTCGCCAGCTGCTGCCAGGAGGCGCACCTCAGCTTGATCGAAAGCGCACCCGTAGCCATGGCAGACCCGCGAGATCTTAGGCGTTCACGGTTCGCGTGGCAACGATCGGTATCGGGCGAGTACGCGTTCGTGGCGCTCCTTGATCCGCTCGAGGTAGACCGCCTCGCGGCTGCGCTGGAGCGACTCGCGGGCCAGCTCCGACAACCGGCTCACGATCTGATCGAAGTGAGACAGTGGCTTGTGAACGAACCCGACGACGCCCAGCTCCGTCGCGTCGGCCGCCAGCCGGGCATCATGGACCGAGGTCATGAGGAACGCGGGCAAGCCGGGGACGTGATCGCGCAGCCGGCGAACCGTCTCGAGCCCGTCGATCCCGGGGAGCTGTGCGGCGACCAGCGCGAGGTCAAGCCCGGTCGTCTCGGCGAGCGTGCGAGCTTCACGCAGCGCCTCCTCGCCGGTTACATACGCGTACGTCGCGACACCGGCGGTCTCGAGCAGGTCGGCGAGCTCGTCGGCGACGGGGCGCTCGTGCTCGACCAGCAGGATCGCGGGCGGCCGGTTCTCGAACACCGCTTGCACCGCGCCCGACCGGCTGTGCGCGGCGAGCGCCTCCTCGGCGTCGATCGTTCGCCGCTCGGTGCGGATCAGATCCTTGAGCAGGTCCTCGATCATCGCGCGGTGCTGCGCGAACGAGGCGTGCTCCTTCATGCGCTCGCGCTGGCGCTGGCAGATCCGCTGGACCACGGCGCGTGCGGTGGCCGTGCCCTCGAGGGCGAGGTCGATCACGTCGGCCGCGCCGGCGCGTACGCACGCGACCAGCATCGAGCCGCCGGCCTCGGCGGTGATGGCGATCGGCAACGCGTCGGGGAGCTCGAGTAGCGTGCGGCGTACGATCTCGGTCGCGCGCCGGACGTCGTCGACCTCACCGCTCGAGTACGCACGGAGATCGAGCAGCAGGGCAGGCGGCACCGCGTGATCGGCCGCCAGCTCGACCGCGCTGGAGAGGTCGTCGACGATCGACACGATCACACCGACGCTCGCGAGTCGATCCATGAGCCCGCGCAGGGCACCCGTGGCCCCGTGCGGTGCAATCAAGATCGCGGCGATTTCCATCCGGTGCCGAGGTCGCTAACGGAAGTCCCAGCGGTACTCGCCGTCGGCCACGATCTCGTCCACCGAGTACGGCGCGTCGAAGTGGACCTGTGGCAGGTAGTAGTTGTCGAGCAGGTCGCGGTAGTGGCGGTCGCGGCTATCGAAGATCACGCCGCCGGGGAGCTGCCAGCGGACGTCGATCGGCTCGCCCGGTCGCGCGATCGCGAGGAACCGCTGCGCGGGTCCGTCGGCGAACTGCGAGAAGTTGGTGTCGGCCCAGCCGTGATCCGAACGGTTGACGTTGAGGTTGTCGCCGCGCTTCTCGAACGGGCCGAGCCGCAGCGCCGGGTTCGGGAACAGCGTCTCGAACGTCTGCTGGTGGAGCTTGCCCCACGCCCAGGTCGCGGTGTTCGCGCTCGCGAACCGGCCCTCGAGGTGGGTCATCGCCTCGAGCATCGCCGCGAGGATCATCTTGCTGCAGCTGTCATCCGCCCCAGTCGTGCCCATGCGGTCGCACAGGATCGGCTGGCCGGTCGAGCCGAGCTTGAAGGTGGCAGGGCGGGTCAGCATCGCGTGTGCGATCCGGACCTGGACGTTGCTGCCGAGCCGGTTGAGCGCGAAGCCGTTTGCGGCGGTCAGCTCGTCCGCGAGCGTGGACTTGAGAAAGTAGTGCATCCACGTGTTGAGCACCGCGGTCGCCGCACCGTCGGGACTGGCCTCGATTGGCGTGTCGTAGGTCCACGCCGCGAGCAGCGTGCGCGCCGCGACCAGCTTCGCCTTGTCGGCGACCGACAGGCTCGCGATGTACGGGCCGAGATCACTCGGCGGGCCGCTCGGCGAGTCCAGGCGGGCGAGCGCGGTGACGACGCTGGGCGCGAGCTTGGCTCCGATGGTCGAGAAATTGTCGTGCTGGATCGCGGCCATCTGCTCGAGGGTCTGCGCGGTGCCGCCGCTCAGGATCAGCTGGGTGATCCGCTCCTCGCGCACGCCGGCCGCGTAGCTGATGCCGGCGTACAGCGGGCGGCCCTCGATGATCGGCTGCTCGACGCCGCCGAGCGGATCGTTGTCGAACGTGGCGCCGACCGGATCGGCGTTGGCGGTCGCGAGGTAGCCCTGCGGCGGGTTCACCGCGTGCGGCACGTAGCGCGAGGACATCCGGCCTTCCCACTCGTAGCCGCCGCGTCCGTCGAGGATGAAGAACGGCGCGGCACCGTCGCGGTTGGTCTCGGCGTTCCACGCGTAGGTCGCCGGCGAGCGATGCGGCACGATCGCGTTGGTGGTCCAGGCGATCGAGCCAGTGTCGTCGATCATGGTCCAGTTCTGGCTGCCGTAGCTGAAGTCGGCGAGCGCGCGGAAGCCGTCGTCGACCGACTGCGCGTGGGCGAGGTTCCACAGGGCGCGGATCTCGAACGTCGGCCCGTAGCCGGTGTACTTGACGGATAGCGGCGTGGCGGAGGTGCGCGGGACCAGGCGGTGCGTCGTCGGGTCGATCTCCGGAATGATCGGGCCGTGGTGCGGCACGACCTCGTAGGTCTCGTCGATCGTGCGGATCGGCGTGCCGAGCGCACCGATCACGATGGTCTCGGTGCGCTTCTCGATCGGCTTCTGCTGGGCCTCGTGCTCGACGCATTCCGCGCCACCGCACGCGACGACGTGCTCGAGGTAGACGTCGTTGACGTCGTGCTCGCTGACGGTGGCGGCCCACGCGACCTTGCCGTTGCTGCCAAGGATGATGCCCGGGATGCCGGGGAACGTGATGCCGATGACGTCGAGCCCCTGATCGCGCACCGTGAGGTGCGTGGGATAGAAGATCGACGGGTTCGGCAGCTGGAGGTGCTGATCGGAGCCGAGCAGTGCGGCGCCGCCACCCAGGCTCGGGCCAACCGCCCAGTTGTTCGAGCCGGCGTACGGCTTCATGAACGCCTTGGGTCCCAGCACGCCGGGGGCGACGTGGATGTTGTCCTGGAAGAACGCGCGGGCCTTTGCGAGCTCACTGCGCGGGACGTCGGCGCGCCGCGAGGCGGACTGCTTGCCGAGCCCGTCGGAGCGCGTGCCGGTGTCGACGTCGACGTTCGGGAACCCCGGCACCGTCGACACGTTCGCGACCGGCGCGAAGCGCACGAGGTCGCGCGTGATGCCCTTGCGCGCCACGATCTCCGCGGCGGTGGAGACGTTGTCGTCGAACGCGGTGCGCAGCTCGCTGTAGAGCGTGTGGAGATCGATCTCGTAAGGCGTGCTCCACGACAGCGCGAACGCCTGGTACCTGCCGAGCACGAGCGAGTCGACCGGCGACCACGGGCGGAACGTCTCGATCGGGAACGACACCGCGACCTCCGGATCGAGTGTCCACTTGCCCGCCCGGAGGTCCTCCGCATAGCGATTGACGCCGTCGGCGAACCGATTCAGCAGTGTCACGACCTCGGCGTCGTCGGGATTGGCCTGCAGCATCGCCCACGACTGCTCGGCGTAGTACGTCATGCGGTGCATCCGCATCTCGAGGTCGGAGTCGATCGCGGTGCCCGCCGAGTCGATGCCGAACAGCTCGGCGAGGGTGCCGGCACCGAACCGGCGAAGGACGTCCATCTGGGCCAGCCGGTCGTGCGCCATCACGTAGCCCTGGACGAACCCGAGGTCGGCGACCGTCTTCGTGCTGATGTGCGCGATGCCATACTTGTCGCGCGCGACCTGCGCGGGCGCGTCGAGCCCGACCGAGAATTCACCATCGACTGGCAAGCGATCGAAATCGCCCGCGTCGGGTGGATCGCATGCGGCCAGGAGCGCGACGGCAAGCACGACACGACTCGACATGCGCGGGACGATACCGCAAACGCGCCCGAGCACGAGCGACGCTTCCGCGTTCGTCGGGTACGATGCGGTGCAATGTCGGAGCACCTGTTTCTGCGCGCATGCCGGCGGCAGCCCGTCGAGCGCACCCCGATCTGGATGATGCGCCAGGCCGGCCGCTATTTGCCGTCGTACCGCGCGGTGCGCCAGAAGTCGTCGTTCCTCGAGATGTGCCGCACGCCGGCGCTGTCGTGCGAGGTCACGATGCAGCCGATCGACCAGCTCGGGTTCGATGCGGCGATCCTGTTCTCCGACATC
This sequence comes from Kofleriaceae bacterium, assembly GCA_037720695.1. Lineage (GTDB taxonomy): Bacteria > Myxococcota_A > Polyangia > Haliangiales > Haliangiaceae > JABFXX01. The sequence continues at coordinate 42,088 of JBBJLY010000027.1, forward strand.
CTGATCACGTTGCCGCCGATGGGGCTCGAGGTCGCGTTCCCCGAGACCGGCCCCAAGATCGCAACGCCGATCCGCTCGCACGCGGAGATCGAGGCGCTGCGGGTGTTCGACCCCGAGGCCGAGCTGCCGTACGTGATGGAGGCGATCCGCCAGATCAGGTCGTCACTCGCCGGCCGGGTCCCGCTGATCGGCTTTGCCGGGGCGCCGCTCACGATGCTGACCTACGCGGTCGAGGGCGGCGGATCCAAGGACTATCCGCACACCAAGCGGCTGCTCTACGGCGCGCCCGCCTCGGCGCACGCGCTGCTCGAAAAGCTGGCCCAGAACTGCGCGATCTTCCTCGAGGCGCAGATCGCGGCCGGTGCGGAGGCCGTGCAGATCTTCGACAGCTGGGCTGGCATTGTCTCGCCTGGCGACTTCCGGGAGTACCCGCTGCGCTATGCCAAGCGCGTGATCGAGCACATCCGCGGCTCGCGCGCGTACGCCGCGTCGCCGGTGCCGATCATCTACTTCGCGAACGGCTGCGCACCGTACCTCGACGACTATGCGTCGAGCGGGGCCGACGTCCTCGGCGTCGACTGGCGGGTCGGCATCGACGAGGTCCGGCGCCGGGTCGGTGACTCGGTCGCGCTCCAGGGCAACCTCGACCCCGGTGCGCTGTTCGCTCCGCCGCAGGAGATCCGCGCCCGCGTCGCCGACATCCTCGCGAAGGCCGGGCCGGTCGGGCACATCTTCAACCTCGGCCACGGCGTGCTCCCCGAGACCAATCCCGAGCACGTGCGCGCGATGATCACCGCGGTCCGCGAGCTGTCCTCGCAGCCATGAGGATCGCGGTCGTCGGGGGAGGGCTGGCCGGCCTGACCGCAGCGCGTGCGCTGGTCGCGGCCGGGATCGACGTCAGCGTGTTCGAGGCCTCGGCGCGCGCAGGCGGTGTGATCGAGACCAGCCACGTCGACGGCTTCGTGCGCGAGCACGCGGCGAGCTCGTTCCTCGGCGGTCCGTCACGTGGTGCGCTCGCGCTGTGCAAGGAGCTCGGCGTCCCCGTCGTGCCCGCCTCGCCGCGCGCGAAGCGGCGCTGGATCTACATCGACGGCAAGCTGCGCGCGCTGCCTCGTAACCCGATCGAGCTCGTGCGCAGCGATCTGCTGACCTGGCGCGGCAAGCTCGATCTGCTGCGCGAGCCATTTCGCGGTCGCCGTGATCCCGACGACGCGGGGGACGAGTCGATGCACGCATTCGCGGCGCGCCGGCTCGGAGCCGAGGCCGCACGGGCGATCGTCGCGCCGTTCGTTACCGGCGTGTTCGCGGCGGACGCCCACGACATCAGCCTCGCGGCGGGGTTCCCGCGGCTTGCCGCGCTCGAGGCCCACGGCGGGCTGGTGCGCGGGATGGCGCGTCAGGCAGCGCGGGGCCTGCTCGGTCGCGCGGTCGGCCGGCGCACGCGCAAGACGCCGTCTGGACTGTGGGCTCCCGAGGGCGGGCTCGGCACGATGATCGACGCGCTCGCCGCTTCGCTTGGACCACGCATCAACACGCGCGCGAAGGTCACGCGGATCGAGCCGGTCAGCGGCGGCGTCGTGCTCCGGATCTCGAGTGGTGCGGCCGCCGACGCGTCGGTGCTCGGCGGGCACGCCGCGACGCGGGTCGATAGCCGGTGGGACGGCGCGGTGATCGCGCTGCCCGCCGAGGACGCGGTCTCCGTGATCGCCCAGCCCGAGCTCGCGACCAGGCTGCGCCCGTTTCATCGCGCCCCGACGGCGAGCGTCTACCTCGGCTATCCGGCAGCCGCCGTGCCTCAGGGCCGCGACGGGTTCGGCTTTCTGGTCGCGCTCGGCGAGGATGTGCGCGTGCTCGGCGTCGTGTTCGAGTCGGTCGTGTGGCCGGATCGCGCGCCGGCGGACCACGTGCTGCTGCGCTGCATCTTCGGCGGCGGTCGCGATCCCGAGGCCGCGACGCTCGACGATGCGACGCTGATCGCGCACGCGACCCGCGATCTCGGGACCGTACTCGGCACGCGTGGCGCCCCGGTTCACGCGAGCGTCGTGCGGTGGACGCGCGGAGTTGCCCAGTATCCGGTCGGCCACCGCGATCTCGTGCGCGCGGCCGTGACCGCGGCCCGCACGCACCGGCTGGTGCTCGCCGGTGCGGACTACCGCGGCCCCGGCGTCAACGATCTGGTCGCCGACGCCGATCTGATCGTCGACGAGGTCCGCGCGTGGTGATCGCGCGTGCGGCGCTCCTCGTGATCGTCGCGTGCTCGAGCAAGCAACCGCCCAAGGTCGACGACGCGTCGCGCCCGCCGATTGCCGCCGACGGCGCGCTCGCCGACGCGGCACCGGCACCGAAGGTCAGCGGGGTCGGCGAGGTCCAGATCCGCATCGAGTGGAAGACCGTGCCCACCGCGATGCGTGCCTCACCCGGACGCACCGCGTGCAACACGCCACGTCCCGCCGCGGTCGCGCCGACCACCACCTGGGGCATCCCCGACGTCGTGGTGTTCGTCGACGGCACGCCCGACACGAAGCCGGAGACCCGCGTGGTGCTCGCCGACTGCGTGCTCGCGCCGCGCATCGCTGCTGCGGCGACGCTGGTCGTCGAGAGCGCGCTCGATCAGCCCGCGAAGCTGGTGCTGACGCGCCGGGGTGACGCCGCGAAACCGGAGGCGCTCGTCGAGGCCAAGCCGCGCACGATCCAGTTGCCGATCGCCGGTCACGCGGTCCGCGTCGCGCTCGAGCCGGGCGGCATCTACCAGCTGGCGACCGCGACCAAGGATGCCGAGCTCGCCTGGATCGTCGCGGCCCCAGCCGGGATCACCGACGGCAGCGGCGGCCTGACCTTGCGCGACATTCCCGTCGGGGCGCGCGCCGTGACGGCGTGGCTACCGCCGCGCTCGGGACAGCCGGCCCGGATCGCGCGTGGCACCGTCACGGTCACCGCGAACGCGCTCGTCGAGCTCACGCTCGAGCTGTAGTCACTTCGGCTTCTGGGCGAGCCGCTTCGTGCTGCCGTCGGGAAGCTGGACGTCGATCCACTTGTCACCGGCGGCGGGACCACCAGATCTCCGAACTTCGCGTGCGTCAGCTGCTGGCCAACGGTGAAGTTCCCGCTCGCCGCATACGCGACCGGGCCAGCCGTGGGTGCGGGAGCATCCTCCGCCGGCGGCGGCGGCGCGATGTGGCGCTTCAACACGTCGAGGATCGCGCGGCGCTGCGCCGGGGCGCGCTGGTACTCGGAGATCAACGTGATGCGCGCCAGCAGCTCGCCTTCGATCGCGGTCAACGCATCCCACAGATGGTCGTTGTCATTCGCGCCGACGGCCCACGCGACCGCGCGCGCAGCTTCGGGCACGCGATGATCATCGCCGAACGTCTCGTTGCGGGCGGCGGTGCAGGCCTTCGCGGCCTCCTTCGCGGCCGCGACTTGCTCGATGGATCGCGACGCGAGCCACGACTCCGCGACCTCGAGGGCGGTCTGCGGCCGCAGATCCTCGGGGCGACGGATGATCCAGTCGGGGAGGATGAGCGAGCGGACGGCGTCGATCAACGCGCGCATCAGGACGTCGCGCTCGACGTCCGCGAGGTTGGTGGCCCAGGCGGTCGCCGCGAGACCCTTGACCACGTCACCACGGATCGCGGCCAGGCGTTCGAATCGATCTGTGAGCACGCTCCAAAGTTATCCGAGTCAGAGCCCCGGCGTCTCGCCCGGCGTGCGAACCGTCGTCTCGGCGTCGATCTCGAGCCGCTCGAGGGCGGCCCCCGGTTCTGGCTCGCACGAGATCGCCAGCACGCTGCCGCGGTCGGCGTCCTCGAACGCACGGTTGCCCGCGTTGCGGTGGCGGCGCAGCAGGCGCAGCCGGACCCGCCCGTGCTCGCTGCACCCGATCAGCTCGAGCTTGCCCTTGGCAGGAAATGGCGCGCTGACGATGCGCCACGCCGCAGGATCCTCGACGAGTGAGAGTGGTTGCTTGCGCAGCACCAGGTAGCTGAACCGCATGCCGCCGTCGCGCAGGTGAGTCAGCCGCGCGAGCTCGGCGGTGCGCGGCGGCAGCGCGAGCGCGCGATCCTCGTGGCACCAGTCGCGTGGATCGACGAGCGCGGTGCATGGCGCCGCGCGGCGCGTGCACGGCGCGAACACGTGGCCCGAGCCGCGTGCGATCACCTGATCGCGGATCGCGTGCAGCGCACGCGACGTCTCTCGCAGCGCGGGCTCGATGATGATCACGGCGCCGTCCCCGGTGAGCGCGGCGAGGGCCTGTTCGACCACGGCGAGCGCGCGCTCCGGTGCCAGCTCGTTGAGCACGCTGCCCATCACGATCAGCTCGGCCGGCGGCAGGCTCGCCCGGGCGACGTCCTCGGCGCGGGTGGTCAGCGTGAGCACGCGATCGGCGGCGAATGCGCGACACGCGGCGCTCGCGATCCGCAGCGCATCGCGGTCGTGATCGATCGCCAGCACGTCGAGCGCGATCGGCGGGAGCGCCGCGAGCAGGCCGAGGGTCATCGCTCCGCAGCCGGCGCCGAGATCGATCACGCGCAGCGGTCGTGCCGGAGGTAACGCATCGCGCGCCACCAGCTCGGCGAGCGGGACCCCGATCTTCATCGCATCCGCGATCGTGAAGAAGGCGGCGCGCGCCGCGAGATCACCGACGCGATCCGACGGCCGCGCGAGCTCGGCGCGATCGCTGGTGTAGCGACGCGAGCGATCGACGATCGCCCGCGTCAACGCGCCGGTCGCGAGCGCGGCGGCACCGACGACCTCGGAGGCCGCGGCGTGAACCGCTTGCTCGAGCTTGACCGGGACTTGCCACACGGATCGCGTGATACCGCGATTTGTGGTCGCCGTGCCCGTGCGGATCTGACCGACCCGTTCGGCGAGGATTCCGCATCGCGTTGCGGAAAGACACAACCCGGGCGGCAGCGCCCGAGCCCGAAGTCAGGGCTTCTTGTCCGTGTCGGGCGGGTCGCCCTTCGCCGTGTTCTTGTCGCCCTTGGGCGCCGAAACCCGACCTGTATCCGCGGTCGCGATCTCGGTCGGCACCGCAGCCTGGGGTTCGGCTGGCTTGTCGGCGGCGGCCTTGGTGTCGGCCACCTTGAGGTCCGTGTCCTTGACCTGCGTCAGGCCCGGATCCGTCTTCGCGAGCTCGATGTTCTCGCCCGCGCCCTGCTTGAGAACGCCGGGCGGGGGAATGGTATCGGCGTGCTGGTCCTCGAGGACCCGCATCGGCTGGGTCGCGCGGGCCGTGGCCGCATCGCGCGTCAGGCTGACCATCCGCGGCGGAACGCCTGGCGGCTGGACAAAGGCGGTCTCGGTGGGCTCGTCGGCGGCGAACGGGTTGTTCGTGACGTCGACCGGCTAGTCGACTCGCCCTCGACCTGGCTCGGCGACGACTCCACGATCTCGGTGACGTGGACCGCGACGCCGGTGATGTTGTCGTGGCCGCCGCGCGTCTTCGCGAGCTCGACCATGTCCTTGAGCGCATCGCCCGGTTTGTCGTCGGACAGCTTCTGCGCGATCTCTTCCTCGGCCGGGAAGTAGTCGTGCAAGCCGTCCGAGCACAACAGCAGGCGATCGCCGCGCTTCAGCGTCACGTGCGCCATCTCGACACCGACGTCGGCGGACACGCCGATCGCGTTGACGAGGATCGTGCGGAGCGGGGAGACCTGCGCCTCCTCGATGGTCAGCTTGCCCTCGATCACCAGGACCTCGGCGACCGTGTGATCGGTGGTGATCTGCGACGACCGGCCGTCCCGGATCAGGTACGTGCGGCTGTCGCCGACGTGGGCGACGAGCGCCTCGGGGCCGGCGACCAGGACGACGTCGAGCGTGGTCCCCATGCCGGCCTTGTCGGCCTCGTTCTGGCCACGCTGGAACACGGCCTGGTGCGCGGACAGCACGGCGCTCTGCAGCAGTTGCACGATGCCGCGGCGGCCGGCGTCGGTGGGCGCCTTCTTGAACGCATCGATCTCGGGCTGGGCTGCCGCGAGCGTGGTGCGGACGGTCTCGACCGCCATCGCAGAGGCGACCTCACCGGAGGCGTGACCGCCCATGCCATCGGCCACGATGAAGAACCCCATCAGGGGCTCCATGTGTGCCGAGTCCTCGTTGTGATCTCGAACGACTCCCACGTCTGTGTAGAGCCACGCCTCGAGCGTCACGCGGGAGGCCTCGTCTTGGGTCGTCGTGGCCACCATCAATCGCCTTACGCTTGGAAGCTTCGCGCGTTGAACGCGCCGCTGCAAGCACTCGTACCCAAATGCTTCAGCACCGATGGACAAGAAATGCAGGGGGAGGCGTTCCTTCGGAGGCCAACCGCGCGCCTTGCGCACGGAGCCGGGAGATACAGAGGTCGATCGCCGCAGGTTCTCGATCGAAGACGTCGAACCCGCGCGCCAGCCGTTGCGCGACGGCCGCCGTCGTGCCCGACCCCACGAACCAGTCGGCGATCCGGTCGCCGGGCGCCGTCACCGCTCGCAGCAGGCGCTCGATCAAGCGCTCGGGCTTCTGCGACGGCCATCCGAGCCGCTCGCGGTCCGAGTGATTCAGGGTCTCGATATCGACCCACCAGTCCTCGGGGATCTTGCCGTCGGCGACCGGATAGCGATAGACGCGGCCGGTCCGGCGGTCGGTCTTCTCCTGGACGACGGCGTCGCCGTCGCGGACCACTCGCATGTGGGACCCGCCGCGCCGCGGGACCCGGATCGCGTCGGGATAGAACGCGTGATCGGCCCCGCGCGCGTACCACAAGATGGTGTCGTGCTTGCGGCCGAACCCCCGGCGGCTCTTGCCGCCGACCGCGTAGCACCACAGGACCTCGTTCACGAACCGGTCGCGCCCGAACAGTCGATCGAGCGCCACCTTTACATAATGAACAGTGCGGTAATCGAGGTGGACGAACAGTGAGCCGGTGGGGGCAAGCAGGCGGTGACTGTGCGTCAGGTAGGAGCCGAGCCACACGACGAACGCGTCGGGGTCGTCCGCCCGGTCGTCGTACCGCAAGTCCGTGCGACGACCCCGCTTTGCGACCCCGGTCCCGAACGGCGGATCGATGTAGACCGCGTCGAGCGTACCGTCCGCCCAGCCGCCGATCTCGTCCAGTGCATCCCCGAGGATGACCCGGTTCGCCCGCTGGCTGGCGGACCCAAACTCGACCCGCTGCTCCTCGAACAGCTGCACGCGCCGACAGTACACTCTCGGGTGTGCATTTCGGTCCCTGGTATCCGCTCGCCGATGCCGGGGATCGCGCGCCCGCAGCGCCGGGCGTGCTCCAGCTCCGGCGCGCCCGCGGGCTCGTCGACTACCCACGCGGAAAGAGCGCGATGGTGTGGTACGCCCAGGGCCATGATGTGCGCGCCGAGGCGCTGGCTCTCGCGACCGCGCATGCGGGCAAGGATCTCGTGTGTCGCCATCTGATCGAGATCGCACCCGGGACTGACCTCGCGGCGTTCTGTACCAAGTTACGATCCGACTTCGTGCAACGCTTTGGCTCGGTCCCCCTCCTCGAACAGTCCCGCGAGGCCTCGTGAAGCTCGTCGAGGCCGACGCCCCAGGTCCGCACGACGACGAGGACGAAGGCGAATCCGTCGTCGTCACGCCGCCACCACCCCTCCATCGCCGGGTCTCCGTCTCGCTGCTGTTCACCCTCACCGTGCTGGTCGGCACGGTGGTCGCCATCTATATGGTGTTCCCGCGGCGCGACAACGTACTGGTCACCGCCGCGATCACGCAGCATCGCCAGCCGCCGGCCTGGGATCTCGCCGCGCCGACCGCGGCCGAGCTCCGCGCGTGGGCGATCGGCGTCGTCGGCAAGGAGGTCCCGCTGCCGGCTGCAGACTCGATCATCGGCGCCTCGGAGGTCCGGGTCCTCGATCGCCGCGCCGCCGTCGTCCGCGTCACGATCGCCGGCAGCGAGGTGACCTACCTGGTCCAGCACCTGCGCGGGATCGTGCCCAAACGAACCGAGCGCACCGACGGCGATCTCGCCGCGCATGCCTGGCGGCGCGGGCCGTTCATGATCGTCGTCGCCGGACCCGCGCAGACCGCGAATGCCTGGCTGCCCGGCGTCCTCTGATCACTCGGGCGTGACGGTGGTGCACGCGACGGCTGGGTCACCGGGCCGGATCGGGGTCTCGCCCTGACCAGGACGCTCGATCCGGATGCAGATCTGATTCGCCGCAACCCCGGTCAGCGAGAACGCCCCCGGCAGGACGACGCGGTTGCCGCACGCGATCCGCGCCGGTGGGAGCGGGCTGTCGCTCGAGCGCGGGTCGATGATCGCGACCTCGACCGCGACCTCGCCACCGGGCGGGCAGGTGACGACCACCTTCCAGCGATCGCCGGCGCGAAACGTCGTCGCGTCGTCGCGGATCGCACCGTCGCGCTCGCGGACCAGCCCGAGCACGACGTCGCCGACGCCCTTGATCGCCACGACATCACGCGCGGCACCGCGACCTCCGTCGCGCGGCCACAGCACGAGCGCGAGCAGGGCCGCGACCGCGAAGCCCATCGCGGGCACGATCCACCACCGGCGCCGCGGCGCGCGCTCGGCGACGGTCAGTGCCGGGAGGGCGAGCAGCACGACGACGTCGGTCCGGATCTCCTCGAGGCACCGCGCACACACCGGGCAGGCGTCGACATGCATGCGGATCGCGTCGTCGCGACGATCGAGGGCGAACGCCTCGAGCCGCGGCCAGGACACCGGCTCGCCGATGCATGCCATCATGACGCGTCCTTCCCGCGCAGCGCGATCACCTCGTCGCGGATCCGATCGAGGCGCTTGCCGATCGTCTTGCGCGACAGCCCCAGATGCGTGGCGATCTCCTCCTGCGTCATGTCATCGACGAACCGGCAGACCAGGACCTCGAGGTGGCCATCGTCGAGCCGCTCGGCGAGCGCGGCGATCAGGCCGACGCCGACCATCTGATCCGCGAGCTCGACGCGCCCGACCGGTGCGGCCATCGCCTGCTCGCGCTCGAGCAAGCGGCTCCGCGTGCCCCGATCACGCACGGCGTTGAGGCACCGGTTGGTGACGGCCCGGTAGAGGTAGGGGAGGTCCACGTCATGGCTCCAGCGCGGGATCAGATCGACGAACAGCGCGTGCACGACATCGAGCGCGTCCTCGCGATTGCGAAGGAACCGCTCGGCCTTGCGTACCAGCGCGGGTCCCCACGTCCGGTACGCCGCCTGCGGATCGAGATCACGAACAGCTTCCACCCTCGATGCCGACCGTAGTGCACTCGCCGGGGACGAGGTCGTCGCGGACGGGACAATCGTCGCGCGTCAGACACGCGCGGCCATCGGCGCATTGCTTGTGCTCGGGCCCCTGACAGCTGCCGCTCGCGCAATCCGCGCTGGTGCCGCAAGCGGCGCCACGCGCACCGACCCCGGCGCCCGGGCGGCACACTGCTGGTCCGGGGCGCACGAACAGCTCACCGGTCGTCCACGCCGGGCCGCAGGCACCGCCACAGCTGGTGCTCGCATCGCAGGCGGAACACACGCCCGACGAGAACACCGGGGTGCAGATCGCGCTCGCGCACTCGGTGTTCGAGACGCATTGCTCGCCGGTCTGACGCGCGCCCTCGGGCATGCACTCGAGCGGCACCGCCAGGTTCGAGCTCAACGCATCGCCGACGCCGCACACATTGCCTGGGGAGCACGCTGCACCCTCCGGATCGCAGCCCGCGCACACCTTGCCGACACACAACGCCGAGGCGCAATCGACGTCGTCCTCGCAGCGCGCACCGAGCGGTGCCGGCGTGCCCGAGATCTCGGTCAGGCCCGCGCAGTCGTCGGCAAGCTCGGCCTCGATCTGGGCCAGCACCGCCTTGCCGGTGCCACGCTTCGAGAGCTGGAACCGGATGCCGTCGTACGGCGCCGCAAACCGCAGGCGATACGACAGCGGCTTCCAGTTCGAAGTCGGGATCCGCTCCGAGCGCTCGACGCTGCCGTCACCGTAGACGTCGATCTCGAGCGCGACCTCCGCGCCTTCCTCGACGTTGGCGACGAGGTCGAACCGGATGCATAACCCGTCGGTGGAATTCACCGGCGTCAGCTGCTGGATCGCCGAGTCCGTGCCGAGCAGCTCGACGCCCGCATCTGCGGAATGCCAGGTCGCGGAGCGGCGCGCATCACCGCGCACGACCTTCCACGAGCACAGCGCTTCGCCGCACCACAGATCGAAGCCGGGGTCCTTGATCACGCCGCCGCAGTCGGTGGCGCCGACCTGGCTGAGCGCGAGGAGAGAGAGCAGAACGATGACGATTCGATTGATCGTGGGCTTCATGGGTGGACCTTTAGAACGCGTAGG
>JBBJLY010000175.1:0-18067 GCA_037720695.1 Kofleriaceae bacterium
GCGAAGCGATCGACGCACCCTACTTCCCCGCCGACGTCGGCAAGCCGGGCTCGCGCCCGCTCGCGATCTCGAACCGGATCTTCATCGAGCGCGACGACTGGCGCGATGATCCGCCCAAGGACTACCAGCGGCTCGCCCCGGGCCGCACGGTGCGCCTGCGCTACGCGTACTGCATCACGGGCGCCGAGGTGGTCGAGCGCGATGCGTCCGGCGCGGTCACCCGGCTGCGTGCAACCGTGTTGCCTGAGACGCTCGGCGGCAAGCCCCCCGAGGACAAGCGCAAGGTCCCCGGCGTGATCCACTGGGTCGACGCGGCCACCAGCATCGCCGCCGAGCTCCGGCTGTACGGCCGACTGTTCGCGGCTGCGAAGCCGGAGGAAGGTGGAGCAGACTTCCTGACCCATCTCGATCCAACCTCGTTCGAGGTCGTGACTGGCGCACGCCTCGAGGCAGGCCTTGCGAATGCCGAGGTCGGATCGCGCTGGCAGTTCGAGCGCGTCGGCTACTTCGTGATCGACCAGGACTCGCGGGCCGGCCGGTTCGTCGGCAATCGCATCGTCACCCTGCGCGATTCGTACGCGGACAACAAGCCGGAGGCGAAGGCCGAGGCCAAGCAGGACGCAAAGGTCGACGATGGCGACAGGCAGAATGCCAAGGCGAAGACCCGCCCGAAGAGCAAGTCACCGGCCGAGTACCGGGCCGAGACGCGTGCCCGCGACCCCGAGCTCGCGGCCTGGCACGACCAGTTCGTCGCCATGACGGGCGTCACCGCCGATCAGGCGGATCTCCTCACCGAGGACCGCGTGATCGCGCAGCTGTTCGCCGGTACGACGAAGCTCGTCGGTCACCCCGACGTCGCGGCGAAGTGGATCATCAACGAGCTGCCGCGCGCACTCGCCGGCAAGCCGCTCGCCGACGCGGACCTCACCGCGGACAGGTTCGCGCCGCTGATCGAGGCGACCGCGACCGGGTTACCTGGTCCTGCGGCCAAGGCTGCGCTGGTCGAGATGGTGCGCAACGGCAAGTCGTTCGCCGACGCGAACGCAGCCAGCGATGCCGGCCCGGTCGCCAGCCCCGCGGCGCTCGCCGAAGCGATCCAGCAGGTGCTGTCCGCAAATCCGGCCAAGCTCGCCGAGTACAAGGCCGGCAAGACGGGGCTCGTCGGCTTCTTTGTCGGGCAGGTCGTGCGGCTCGCGCCCGGTGCGGATCCAAAGCAGATCAAGGACGAGGTGCAGTTGCGCCTCGACGCCTAACTAACTACGCGACGCCCATCGCGGCCTTGCACATCTTCGTGTAAAGGTCGCGAAACACGTTGTGGGGATCCGTGATCGCCTTCACCGCGTCGTAGTTGCGCTTGTTGAAGATCTCCCAGAACTCCGCCTCGCCGTAGTAGTTGTGCGCGATCAGCGTCTTGATGCCGCCGAGCTCGCGCAGCTTCTCCTCCATCAGGCGGTGATAGTTCGCGCCGTCGGGCGGCTGCCGCATGCCGTAGATCGCGAGATCGAGGAACAGCTCGTCCTTCATGTCGCGATAGAAGCCGTCGGCGAGCCACTCGTAGTCGCGGACGCGGCGATACGGCACGCACCACAGCGGGAAGAACTTGAACACCCGCGTGTACCACTCCATGAACGCCGGCACCTTGGAGAACGGGACGAACACGTCGAGCGTCACGGTCGGGCGATCCTTCGGTAGTAGCCAGTGCAGCTTCTCGGCGATCCGCAGCCACTGACTCGAGGCCATGAACTTGCCGACGAGCAGCCGCGCGAGAAACGAGTGCGGACGCACGTTGGTGACGCCACGGTCGTAGCGAAAGAAGTAGTCCGCCGTGGGCAGGTAGTCCTCGCGCCGGGTTCGCGTGCTCTCGTAATAGACCTTCAGCCACTCGTAGTTGCTGGTGTACGGCGCCGTGTCGGCGAACGTTCCGAGGCACAGCACGAAGCAGGTCGGCGAGTGGATGATGCCGTCCATGAAGTCGACATCGCGGGCGGTGAACCGGCGCGTGATCGCGGCCTGGTACGTCGCGAGCGTCGCGTAGGTCTCGTAGCGCAGCGCGACGTAGGGCTTCGCGGGCACCAGCTTGAACACGAGCTTGGTCAGGATCCCGAGCGTGCCGAACGCGCCGTGCACCATCTGGAACACGAGGGCGTGCTCGTTGTCGGGCGTGGCGGTCAGCACCTCGCCGGTCCCGGTCACCAGCTCGTACTCGAGGCAGGTGTCGTGGAAGCCGCCGTGGACGAACGACATCGACTCGATCGAGCAGCCCGCGACCGCGCCGCCGAGCGTGATCGTCTTGAGCTCGGGGACGACGATCGGGACCAGACCGTGCGGCAGGGTGGCTGCGACCAGGTCAACGAACGTCACGCCGGACTCGGCGACGCAGATCTTGCGGACCGGATCGACCTCGAGCACCTCGGTGAGGTCGCTGATGTCGATCTTGTCGTCGCGGCGGCGGAGGTCATTCGCCTTCGGAACCTGGTGCGAGACCGCCTTCTTGCGCAGCGAGACCGGGCTCGAACCAGCGGGCCTACCGCGAAGCTGCGCCGCGATCCGCGCGACCTTCTCTGCGTGATTCACCCCGGCGTTGGTATCACGCCCGTGACTGGGGACCGGACTCCCAGCTCCGGGGGAATGCTCCCAGTTGTCGCGGCGTTGCGAGGCGCTCACGATACCCGCGTGATGCTCCGGTTCTCCGTCCTGCTCGGGCTCGTCGCGTGCAACGCGTCGGTGTCCGGCAACTCGCCAGAGATCGGTGATGACGATGGGCAGGGTGTCGATGCGAGCCCGATCGGCGACGATGCCGCCGCACCCGATGCGGCTCCCGCGTGCAAGAACGGCCGAGACATCTACCTGTCGTTCCAGGGCGAGGCACTGACCAAGGCGACGCCGAGCGACGCGACGCAGAATCGCGTCAACTGGATCGGGGTCACCAGCGTCAACGTCCCGGGCTACCGGCTTACCGACCCGGCCCGCGCGACGAAGATCGCGACCATCACGTCCCGGATCCGCGAGGCCTTTGCGGCGTTCCCGTTCGAGGTCGTCACCACGCGCCCGGCGAGCGGCCCGTACGTGCTGGTCGTGTTTGGCGGCAATCGCGACCAGCTGGGCACCCCGTACTCGTACGCGACCAACCACTTCGACTGCGGCGATCCGGTGAAGAGCGACGTCGCGTGGGTCTCGGATGACGTGCCGTTTGCCAAGGTCGACGACTTCGCGATCGGTGCGATCGGCTACGGCCTCGGGCTCGGCGGCACCAACGACCCCAACGACTGCATGTGCGGCTGGGCCAACAGCTGCGATCAGCCGGAGACCGTGCAGTGCACGCTGTCCAGCTCGATCGCCGTGAATCCGGTGTGCACGGGTGGTCCAAATCCGCAGAATGAGGCCGAAACGTTCGCCTCCGGCTTCTGCAACTAGGGTTTGACTCCAGGGCTGCCGGCCGCAATGATCCGTCCCACGTGGGGCTCGGATGATCGGCGAAGTTGTAGGCAGTTACCGGATCACGCAGAAGCTGTCCGTCGGCGGGATGGGCACTGTGTACCGGGCCGAGCACCTGCTGATCGGGCGGGACGCGGCGCTCAAGGTCCTGCACCCCGAGCTGTCGTCCAATCGCGACATCGTCCAGCGATTCTTCAACGAGGCCAAGGCGACGACCACGATCAAGCACCCCGGTATCGTCGAGGTGTTCGACTTCGGCTACATGGAATCGGGCCACGCCTACCTGGTGATGGAGTTCCTCGACGGCGTGTCGCTCGCGCGCCGGCTCAAGGTCGCGACCGAGCGGATGGCCGAAGGCGAGGCGGCGCTGCTGATGCGCGGCGTGTGCAACGCGCTCGCCGCGGCCCACGCGAAGGGCATCGTCCACCGCGATCTCAAGCCAGACAACTTGATGCTGGTACCGGACGCGGAGGCGCCGACTGGCGAGCGTCCCAAGATCCTCGACTTCGGGATCGCGAAGCTGACGGACATCGGGCTCGCAGGCACCGCGACCAAGACCGGCGCGGTGATGGGAACACCCACGTACATGTCTCCCGAGCAGTGCCGCGGCACCGGCAAGGTGGACGCGCGCGCCGACCTGTACTCGATCGGCTGCATCTACTACGAGCTGCTATGCGGGCGGCCTCCGTTCAACGAGCTCGGTGCGGGCGAGCTGATCGGCGCGCACCTGTTCGTCGAGCCGACACGACCCTCACAATTCCAGCCCGGGATCTCGCCGGACAGCGTGGCGCTGATCATGGCGCTGCTCCAGAAGCAGCCCGAGCAGCGCCCGCAGAGCGCCACCGAGCTCGCGCGGCTATTCGCGGGGATCGCGCAGCGTCACGGCTGGGTCTCGGCAACGCGGCCAAACGTCGGCGGGAACCTCGCCGACCAGCCGACCGTGATCGGCGGCCAGGCCGTCTCGTTCACACCGCCACCGCCCACACCGTACGCGATCACACCGCCGCAACCGGTGCACTTCGCCAGCGAGCCGTCCGGCGAGCAAGTCCCCTCGGCGTACACGCCACCGGTGCAATTCACGCCGCCCCCGGGTCTCCCGCCCAAGCCGACGACGCTGTCGGGCGCGGCGAGTCAATCCGTCATCAACCTGCCACGGCGCTCGCGCCGCCCGCTCGTGATCGGCATCGTCGCAGTGGCGGTGTCGGCGATCGCGATCACGATCATCGTCGGCGTCACCGGTGCCAAGGACCGCCCGATCGAGCGCGCTGCCGCACCGGTGGGCGATCCGGTGAGCGCGCCCGTGATCACGCAGGATGCTGCGGCCGCGCCGATCGCAGATCCGGTCCCGCCGCCTCCCCAGGTCATCCCCGATGCGATGCGCGAGGAGCCGGTCGCTACCAAGGTCGAGCCGAAGCCAGATCCCAAGACCCAGCAGAAGCCACCGAAGAAGCCGCCCAAGCCGCCGAAGAAGCCTCCGACCGAACAGAAGCCCACGCTGATCGAGACTGACATTTGACCACAACCAAGCTCGTCGTCGCCTGCCTGCTCGCCGTGTCCTCCAGCGCGGTCGCCCAGCCGAAGAAGCCACCACCGGAGAGCGGCGGCAAGGTCGACGCGAAGTCGCTGATGCAATCCGGCGTCAGGTTGCTCGAGGCCAAGGACTACCTCGGTGCGCTCGCGGTGTTCCGTGATGCGTACGCGCGGTTCGCGAGCGCGAAGATCCTGCTGAATATCGGCACCACGCTGCGCCTGCTCGATCGGCTCGCCGAGGCAGCCAATACCTATCAGCGCTACCTAGAGTCGCCCGATGTGTCGGCGGCGAAGAAGCCCGAGGTGACCAAGGTGCTGGCCGAGCTCGATCGCAAGGTCGGCATCCTCGAGCTCACCGTGACACCCGAGGATGCCGAGGTGAAGGTCGTCCACGGCGACAGCGACAGCGACAGCTGGGTACCCGCGGCGACGTTCAAGCGCTCCCGCGTGCAGGCAGGATCGGTCGCGGTCGAGGTGCGGCATCCGAAGTTCAAGCCGACCAAGCAGTCGACCACCGTGCGTGCCGGCGAGTCGATCCAGCTCTCGATCACGCTCGACCTCATCCCCGAGGTCATGCCCGAGACGACGCCGACCCTCGTCGATGCTGGCGTGCGCGTCACGGCGGCGCCACGGGCGCGTCGGTCACGACTCGGCGTGCTCGCGCTCGCGCACCTCGACATCCCCGATGGCGGCGCCGCGGTCGTCGGGCTGACTGCCGACCTGACGTCACGCATCCAGGTCCAGGCAGCCGCGATCCTCGGGCCGGTGTATGGCGGCTATGCGGGCGCGACGGTCGCCGTGTTGCCAGGTCGGTTTCGTCCGATCGTCTCGGCCGGCATCCCGATCTTCGCGTCTGACGGCGCGCGATTCGCGCTGCGCGGCGCTGGTGGCATCGAGGTCCAGCTCAACCGACACCTCGCGCTGATTGCCGAGGTCGGGCTCGAGTACATGCTGAATCCCGAGGACGACATCGAGGCCGCGCGATTCATTCCGGCCGTCGGTGCGTCGGGCCGGCTGTAGCGGTAGGGTGCTCCAAACCCGAGGAGCTGTCATGCGCAGGATGATGATCGTGGTGCTGTCGCTGTCCGTGTTCGCCGTTGCCTGCAAGAAGGACGACGGGGCCAAGGCGGATCCAAAGAGGGATCCCCTCGCGCAGACCGATCCGGTGCAGCGGACCAACGAGAAGGCGTCCGACCTGCTGGCCGGCAAGGACACCGAGGCACCTGCCAGCACACCGGGCATGGGCTCGACGCCGCCGACCGATCCGGTCGCCGGGGCGGACAAGATCAACCCCGGCGCGATGGCGACGAGAAATCCCTCGGAAGAGGAGCTGATCACCCTGATGGAGAAGATGGCAATCGTCGTCGAGAAGCACGGCAAGGACTGCGCTCAGCTCGGCACCCAGCTGAAGTCGTTCGTCGAGGCCAATCGCCCGATGATGGAGAAGCTGAAGAGCCTCGACAAGACGATGTCCCAGGAGGAGAAGCAGGCAATGGGCATGCGGCTCACCCCGCGCATCATGCCGCTCGCACCGAAGCTGGCGCCGCTGATGGGCTGCACCGCGGACCCCGCCTTCAAGAAGATCCTTGAAGGCCTGCCGATGTGATCAGTCGACGACGCGCAGCCGCAGGCGCGACTGACCGCCCGACATGATCGGCTGAGCGGCCGCGTGCTCCGTGCGGCGTACGACCGGCGACGTCGGGCGAATCTCGGCATCGCGCTCCGCCCACGCACGCGCGACCTCGCGATCCAGCAGGTGCGTGGGACGCACGTTGCGCAGCGCATTCAGCATCACGGCGCGCACGTGCGGGTTGTCGCGCTCGAGCGTGGTTAGCAGCTCGGTCATCACGTCGCGCTTGAGCCCGTCCTGCGAGCCGCACAGGTTGCACGGGATGATCGGGAACGACAGCTCGGCCGCGAACGCCGCGATCTCCGACTCCGCGCACTCGATCAGCGGCCGGATGACCTCGAAACGACCGTCGTCGGTGCGGTAGCTGGCCGGCATCGCCTGCAGCTTGCCGCTGTAGAACAGGTTCAGCAGGAACGTCTCGAGCGAGTCATCCCGGTGGTGGCCGAGCGCGAGCTTGTTGCAGCCGAGTCGCTCCGCCGCCGTGTACAGGATGCCGCGCCGCAGCCGTGAGCACAGCGAGCAGTAGGTGGAGGTCTCGGGGAGCTTCGACGTGACGACCGAGTACGTGTCCTCGCGCAGGATCTCGAACGGCCAGCCAGTGCTGGCGAGGTACGCCTGCAGCCCCTTGCCGTCGTACCCAGGTTGCGCCTGATCGAGGTGGACCGCGACCAGCTCGACCGCGAACGGCAGGCGCTTGACCAGGCGGGTGAGCAGGTGGAACAGCGTGTAGCTGTCCTTGCCGCCCGACATCGCGACCATCACCTTGTCACCCGGGGCGAGCAGCTGGTAGCGCTCGCAGGTGTCCTTGACGTCGCGATACAGTCGTTGTTCGAGCCGTCTCGCGGCGTCGTTCATGCCCGGATACCTACTCGATCTGCGTCGCCGCGTCGATCGGTTTGATCGATGACGGTGCTGATCATCCTCGGCGTGGTCGCGCTGGTGGCGTTTTGCACCGAGGGCGCGATCGGCTTCGGCGCGACCGTGATCGCCGCCAGCATCGGCGCCCAGCTGGTCCCGCTCGACGAGCTGTTGCCCGCATTCGTGCCCGTCAACATGGCGCTGTCCGCGTATCTGCTGGCGACCGGTGTGCGGGCGATCGCGTGGCGGGTCTTGCTGGTCGAGATCGTTCCCGCGGTGGCACTCGGCACGATCGGCGGACTGGTGCTGTTTCACCTGCCCGCGATGGGCGTGCTCGCGCGGGCATGCGGGGCAGTCGTGGCCGGCCGCGCGCTGCTCCCGCTCGCGCGCCCGGCCACCCGACCGCTCGCACGGGTGTGGCGCTACTTGCTGCTGTTCGTCGGTGGGCTCGCGCACGGCCTGTTCGGGACCGGCGGCCCGATGATCGTCTATGTCGCGCGGCGCCGAGTCGACGACAAGCGCGTGTTTCGAGCCACGCTCTCGATGCTGTGGCTGACGCTCAACTGTGCGCTGCTCGTGAACTTCTGGTCGGCCGATCTGTACACGCGCACCACGCTCGACCGCGGCCTCGTGATCGCGCTCGCCGTGGTGCCCGGGCTGTGGATCGGCGAGCGCATCCACCGTGCCCTCGACCCCGCGCGGTTCGAGCGGGTCGTGTGGCTCCTGTTGCTGGTCGCCGGGACGGCCCTCGCTATCCGCTCTGCCCTTGCGCCATGACCAGCGGCGACCAGGTGTCGGGAGTCGCGAGCCACAACCAGTCGCGCGCGCGGGTCGCGGCGACATACAGCGACCTCGCGAGCTCCGGTCCGGCGTAGAACGCGGGAGCGAGGTCCGGGATCACGACCGCGTCGAACTCGAGACCTGACACCGCATTCGCCGTGGTCACGATGACACCGGGCTCGAAGCGGAAATCACCATCGAGCACCAGCACGGGATCAAGCCCGCGGGCGAGCTCCGCATGCAGGCGCCGCGCGTGCTCGGGCGTCCGCGCGATCACGCAGATCTGCCGCCATGGCTCACGCGCGATCAGCGCATCGAGCTGCCAGCACAGGGTCGCCGCCTGTGCGAACGCATTCGGGAACGCGCTCGCCCACACCGACGGATCTTGCGGCGGCTCCTCGGGCAGCGTGGCGCCACCGTCGACGATGGCGCGCGCGAGCGTCGAGATCGCGGGGACGGATCGATACGTCACCGCGAGCGTGACCTCGGCCCAGCGGGCCCGACGCAGCTCGGCGCGCGCGGTGTCCCAGCCGGTGAACCACGCCGACTCGTCGCTGGCCTGCCGGTGATCTCCCGCCAGCGTCACGGTGCCGTTCGGCGCCAGCGCGTCGGCGACGGCCGCGAGCTCCATCGGCGCCCGCAGCTGGGCTTCGTCGATGACGATGTGATCGTAGATCTCGAGCGGCGCCTGGGGTAAGGCGCCTCGCCGCGCGAGCTCGAACAGCACGGGCACGTCCTCGGCGTCGAACGTGTGAGCGTCGTGCATGCGGGTCCCGGCATCGAGGGCGCGACCGTCGAGTGCGACCAGCCGATCGGCGTCGACGTAGCCATACTGCTTCTCGGTGGTCGACTCGAACTGCACGCGCGTGTGCTTCATCACGATCGGGATCGCGCGGGGCGGCAGCTCGCCGCCCGACGCGTCGACGATGCGCTGCAGCCGATCGAGATCGCCGAACAGGTGCAGCAACCGCAGCCGAGTCCGCGAGATCTTCTCGTCCTGCTCGACGCCTTTCGGTGGGCGCCAGCCGACGAAGTCACCCGCGACCGCGCGTACCGCGGGATGGCGCTTGAGCCCGATCACCTGCGCGACCGCGCCCTCACTGGTCCGCTTCGGCAAGCCCGGGAACGCGGTGCGTGCACGCTCGAGCAACCAGTCGTCGATCACCGAGATCTCGAGCCGCGCAATGCCGAGCCGGTCGGCGAGCAAGCGGACCAGCCGGCGCAGGCCTTCCGTCGGCACGAGCACGAGCGGCCGGAACTTGCGGCTGGTCTGGAGCGCGCGGCGCTGCAGGGATGCGACCCGGTACAGCGCGACCAGCGTCTTGCCGACGCCCGCCTCGCCGTCGACGATCAGGGAGGTATCGAGCGAGAGATCGACCGCTGCTTGCTGCTCGGGATCGAGCACGACGAGGCCGCTGCGATCGAGTGGCGCGCTCGGCACAGGTGACGGTCGCGGCAGGGGTCGTTCCCCGCCGTGGGTGACGATCTGATCGTCGCCGACCAGCGCCTCGAGCCCACCGCGCTTGACGAACCACCAGCGCGCGACGACCCGGCCCGACCGAGTGCGAGCTCCCGCCTCCAGCTCGTAGCGCTCGCCCAGTCCGTGGCGAAACAGGACCTCGGCGAGTGGAGCCGCGCGCCAGTCGAGCGTCGTCAGCGTGCCGTCCTCCGACGACAGCACCGTGCTCGGACCGAGCAGGTACTCGCGCGTGCCGCGGTCGGTCTCGACCACGAGTAACCCCTGCGACGCCGGGACACGTGCGACCGCCGCCGCGATCCGTTCGAAGCTCACGCCCGCAATATGACGAGTGCGCGACAACTGACAAGGCTTACAGTCCAGCAACCATGAAGCTCGTCCTGCGTAGTGCGCTTGCGATGGTCGTCGCGTGCGGTGGCTCGTCGGTCCCCGAACCGGCGCGCCCGCCCGATCCAGCGCTCGAGCGCAAGCCACCGATTCCCGATTCGCCGTCGCCGGCGCTCAGGGCCCGGTTGGAGGTCAAGCAGCTGCTCCAGCAGGCCAACAAGAATCCGCTGCTCCATCCGTGGGACGGCCCCTACGGTGGCGTCCCACCGTGGGATCAGGTTCGCGCCGAGCTGGTCCCTGCCGCCTTCACCACCAGTCTCGCGCTGTGGATGGCCGAGGTCGCCGTCATCGCAGAGAGCGCCGACGCGCCAACGTTCGAGAACACGATCGAGGCGCTCGAGAATTCCGGCCGCCACTTCGACCGCGCACAGACGCTGTTCGACGTGCTGTCGTCGAGCCTCAACACGCCCGACGTTCAGGCGGTCGACCGCGAGTGGTCGCCCAAGATCAGCGCTGCGTACGACGCCGTCACGTTCAATACGAAGCTGTTCGCGCGGCTCGTCGCGGTCGCGCAGACGCCCGACGCGAAGCTGACCGACGAGCAGAAGCGCCTGGTCAAGATCACGGTCGACCAGTTCGTGCAGCGCGGCGCGAAGCTCGATGCCAGGCAGCAAGCGCAGCTCGGCAAGATCAACCAGGAGCTGTCGGTGATGTTCGCGGACTTCCGCAACAAGGTGCTTGCCGACGAGAACACCTGGGTGGTGCTCGAGAGCGACGCCGAGCTGGCCGGCTTGCCGGAGTCGCTGCGCGCCTCGTACAAGGCGGCCGCCGACGAGCGCAAGGTCGCGGGCAAGTGGGTGGTGGTCAACACACGGTCGAGCGTCGATCCATTCCTCGAGTCCTCCTCGCGCCGCGACCTGCGCGAGAAGGTGTGGAAGGCGTTCAAGAACCGCGGTGACAATGGGACGGAGAACGACACCAACAAGCTGATCTCCCAGATCGTGAAGCTGCGCGCCGAGCGCGCCGCACTGCTTGGCTATCCCTCCCACGCACACTGGCGGATGGCGAACACGATGGCCGTCGACCCGGCCAAGGCCGAGGAGCTGATGCTCCGCGTGTGGACCGGCGCCGCGGCCCGCGTCAAGGAAGAGGTCGCCGACATGCAGAAGGTCGCGAACCGCGAGCGCACGCGGGTCGCGATCGAGCCGTGGGACTACCTCTACTACGCAGCCAAGGTACGCAACGCGAAGTACGCACTCGACCAGGATGAGCTCAAGTCCTACTTCGAGCTCGGCAACATGATCAAGGGTTCGTTCTACATGGCCGAACAGCTCTACGGCCTCAAGTTCGACGAGATCACCGGCAAGGTGCCCGTGTTCCATCCCGACGTCCGCGTGTGGGAGGTCAAGGCGACCGACGGCAAGTTCGTCGGCCTGTTCTACGGCGACTACTTCGCGCGCCAGAACAAGCGCTCGGGCGCCTGGAAGTCCGAGTACCAGTCGCGCGAGACGTTCACCGGCACGCCTCGCACGGCGATCGTCTCGAACAACAACAACTTCGTGAAGGGTGCCAAGGATGCGCCCGTGCTGATCTCGCTCGACGACGCGCAGACCCTGTTCCACGAGTTCGGCCACGCGCTCCACGGCCTGCTCTCCGAGGTCAACTACCCCGGCCTCCGGTCAACGCCGCGGGACTTCGTCGAATACCCGTCGCAGGTCCACGAGATGTGGGTCCTCACCCGGCCGGTACTCGACAAGTTCGGGCTCCACTACAAGACCGGCAAGACCATGCCGCAGAAGCTGATCGACAAGGTCGAAGCGGCGAAGCGCTTCAACCAGGGCTACACCACCGTCGAGTACCTGACGTCCGCCATCGTCGACATGCGGATGCACATCCGGCCCGACGGCGTGATCGACGCCGACGAGTTCGAGCGCACGACGCTCGCGAAGCTCGGCGCGCCGAAGCAGGTCGCGATGCGCCACCGCCTGCCCCAGTTCACGCACCTGTTCGCGAGTGACTCGTACTCTGCGGGGTACTACAGCTATCTGTGGTCCGAGGTGATGGATGCCGACACGCGCGAGGCGTTCGCAGAGGCGAAGAACGTGTTCGACAAGGCGACCGCCGACAAGCTACGCAAGTACATCCTCGCGCCGGGCAACTCGACGGATCGCGCGGAGGCCTATCGCCAGTTCCGCGGGCGGGATCCCGACGTCAAGGCGCTGCTGAAGAAGCGCGGGTTTCCGAGCAAGTAGTCCTGGACGACCGGTCCCGACGGCCGATGCGCGGTCGCTACGAGGGCTGTGGGCAGATCACGACCGAGGACTGCCGCCGGTCGTGCAGGATGCGGCGACGCTGTCACCTACGCGCTCAGCGCTCGGTGCAGTCGTGGGCCGTCTCGACGCCGTCGGCCGGTGCGGCGAGGGACCAGTCGATCGCGCTGCGGCCGTGCTCGACGAGGAATGCGTTCGCCGCGGCGAAGTGGCCGTTGCCGACGAAACCACTGGTCAGCGGCGACGGGTGGTTCGACTCGAGCGTGAGGATGTTCGCGGCGGCGGGCGGCCGCGCGGCGCGGGCAAACGAGCCCCACAGCATGTACGCCGTCGCCTGGTCGGCGTTGCGCTCGCGCACCACGCGCAGGATCGCATCCGTGAGCGACTGCCATCCGAAGCTGGCGTGCGAGCCCGCCTCGCCGTGGCGCACGGTGAGGATCGCGTTCAGCATGAACACGCCGCGTCGAGCCCACGAGGTGAGGTCGCCGTTCGCGGGACACACGAAGCCGTGCGGCAGCTCGGCCGAGGCGGCGGGGTCGGCGGCTTCGCGCATCAGCTCGGCGTAGATGTTCTCGAGCGACGGCGGGACGGCGAGGCCGGGGGCGACGGAGAACGAGAGGCCCATTGCCTGACCGACCCCGATGTATGGATCCTGGCCGACGATCACGACCTTCACGCGGCCCGGCGAGACGCGGCGTAGTGCGGCGAACGTGTCGGCGTGCGCGGGATAGACGTTGTCATCGGTCGACGCCGCGGTGTCGGCCTCGCGGGCATCGGCGACCGCGCGGGCGAGCGGCTCGAAGTACGGCGCGGTCAGCTCGCTGCGGAGTGCGGTGCGCCAGCCGTTGTTCGGGATCTGGAGGCAGAGCGCCTGCGAGGCCACGGGAAGCGCGTCGCACAGGGTGGCGCCGGCAGCATCCTCCTTGCCCTCGGTGCCCTCCTCGCCGTCGTCGGGCGACTCGACCGGTGCGACGTCGGCACAGGCGGCGACGAGCAAGAGAGCCAGGCAGGTGCGCATGCCCGGGTTGGTGCAAGGTCCCGGCCCGGCCAAGCGCGCGGAACGACGCGAGGGTTGCGGCCAGTCGACTAGCCGCGAACAGGCGGGGTAGCCGCTGCAACCTGGTTCGAGCACCCGGCAGATAGTGGTTTCGCTTTGGGCGGTCGCGAGCGACTAAAGGGCATGCAGGCAAGGTTCGCTGTCCTCGGTGTCGTCTCGCTGCTGTCGACCGCACAGGCCCGCCCCGTGATCACGATCCACGGCGAGCTCCCGTTCGACGAGCGCACGCTCGGGGATGCAGTCGAGCTCCGGATCGGCGATGGCCACGGGCCGGTGACGGTCGGAAGAGATGATCGCGGTCAGCTGATCGTCGAGGCTGGCGGACGCTCGCAGACGGTGGTGCTGGTGACCAGCGATTCGCAGGCCGCCGCACGCGTGGTCGCGATGGTCGTGGTCGAGCTGGTCTCGGAGCCGCCGCTAGAGCGAGAGTCGCCGCTGACGGTCGCGCGCCCGGTGTCCGCACCGGATTCGCGGTTCGCGGTCCGGCTGGTTCCTGCGCTGCTGCGCGATGACAGCAGCTACACCACGTCGATGGTCACCGGCTCGCTGCGCCTCGAGCTGAGCTCGGTGCTCGGGCTCGTCGGGACGATCGGGATCGGGACGGCCGTGCTCAACAATCGCCGCGACCTGGTGTTCCCGGTCCGGCTCGGGCTCGAGGCGATGGCCGGCAGCGCGGTCGGGGTCGAGCTCGGCGCGATGACGCTGCCGTACCGGACCACGTGCGGCGACACCGGGTCGTCGAGTGGCGTCTACGGTGCGGTGCGGCTTCGCGTCCCGGTCGGGGCGCGGGCACGCGCGATCATCGAGGCCGGCGGAGACCTCATGCTGGCGAACAACGGCATCGCGTCGTGCGCGGGGCCGACCTGGTATCACGCGTACGGTGGATGGCTGGGCGCGGGGGTCGAATGGTCGCTGTGAACCGCAGCGCACGCGTGACGGTCGGGGATGCACCGCCTGACGACGACGAGCTGATCCGTCGGGTCGTCGCGGGCGAGCGCTCCGCGTTCGAGGAGATCTATCGTCGTCATGCAGACCACGTATTCGCGCTGCTGACCCGACTCGTCGGTCCCGATCGAGAGCGCGAAGATCTGCTGCAGGACGTGTTCATCCGGCTCCATCCGGCACTGTCGAGATTCCGCGGCGACTGCTCGCTGGGCACGCTGGTGTTCCGGATCGCAACGCGGGTCGCGATGGATCGATTGCGGCACCTCCGCCGCGCGAGGACCGAGCTCGTCGACTTCGATCTCGAGGACGAGATCGACCCCGCGGCGACACCCGCCGAGGTCACGGAGCGCGTGGAACAGCTGACCGAGGCGCTGGCACAGCTGGCACAACTCGCGCCGAAGCTGCGCATCGCCTTCGTGCTGCGCGAGGTGATGGGCATGAGCTACCAGGAGGTCGCGCGGATCGCCGACACCAATGCCGCTGCCGCTCGCATGCGCGTCGCACTCGCGAGACGTGCACTCGCGAAGCTCGGGAGGTCGTCGTGATGCCGTCGCAGATCCGGGATGTCGTCGGCTCGCTCGAGGGTCGACTCGGCGACCTGCGGCGCGAGCAAGCCTGGCGCGTGGTCGAACGAGCGATCGCGGTCCCGCCGGAGGTCCAGCCGAGAAGCTGGTGGCGCGTCCCCGCACTCGTGACGGTGGCGTGCACGTGCACCGCGTTCGTCATGTGGTGGCTCACCCGCGCCACCGTCACGGCGATCACACCCGACACCGCCGAGCTGGTCGCCGCGGTCGACCACACGGCGATCCTCGAGCGCCGCGGCATCGTGCTCACGCTCGTCGGGCCGGGCACGGCGTCGGTCGAGGACCGGCCCGGAGGCGTCCACGTGCGGGTGAGTCGCGGCGTCCTGATCGCGGATCGCACGCCCGACGCGTCGAGCCTGACGATCACGGCGGGCACGAGCACCACCACCACGCGCGACGCGCGGTGCGCCGTCCGCGACGAGCCCGGTACGGTGGTGTTCGGCGCGGGACACGACGCACGCGCGAGCGTCGAGCGCCACGTCCTCACGTTGGCCACGCCAGCACGCGTGGCCGTGCCACCACCCGTGATCGTGCCACGACCCGTGACCGTGCCACCACCGGTGATCGCGCCGCGTCCTCGCCCCCCGAGCATCGCCGCGCCAGCGCCACCCATCACGAAGGCCCCGGAGCTCGTGATTCCGCCGAGCTCGGCGAGCGACCTCTATGCACGGGCCGAGGCCGCGCTCCGGGTTCGCGATCCCGCGCAGGCGCGCGCGCTACTGGAGCGCCTGCTCGACGAACATCGCGAGGATCCGCTGGTCGACGCCGCTCGCTACGACCTCGCGCTGCTCGCGCTCGAGCGCAAGGATACGCGCGCGGCGTTGCAGCTGTCGGAGCAGCTGATCACGAGTGCCCGCGATCCGAACCTACGGCGTGCGGCCCGCAAGCTGCGCGACCGGATTCGCTAGCGTCTCGTCGAGCCCCCGGCGGTCGCGGTCGCGCTGGCGCCAGTCGTCGATCACGTCGCGCGGATGGACGGGCCCATCGAACTGAAGCTGGAATGCGGCGTCGAAGTCGGTGGTGCCGCTGGTGCGGACGAAGATCGTCTTGCGGTTGTAGGCGAGGAAGAACATCAGGAACGGGAAGAAGTTCTTCACCACCGCGATGTCGGCGCGCCACAGCGAGAGGCCGACCTCGGTGTAGAACGATGGCCGCATCACCATCGCCGGACCGTCGGTGATGACGATGCGCAGGTGGTCGACCGCGAGCACGACGGTCTTGCCGAAGCCGTGACGGTCGTGCTTCGAGAGGATGCTGCCACGCACGGGGAGCGGCGGCGAGCGCGCGGGATCGAGCGTGCCGCCGATCGACATCTCGACCACGTCTCCGACGGCGCGCGGCCACAGCACCGCGATCGCATCGGGATCGCGCACGGCACAGTAGGTGAGGAGACCGGTCGCCTGTTCGAGCAGCGCCCTGAGCAGGTGCGTCGAGTCGCCGGGGGCTCCGCGGTCACGACATCCGAGGCATCTGCCATCGTGACGCAGCCGAGCTTGCGGCGGAACCGTGCCGAGCGGGCGCGCGTGATCGCCTCGGTCGCCGAGGGGAACACGGGTGGTTGCTGGTGGCGGCGATCCCAGCATTGCTCGGCGAGCTGCTCGGCGAGACGCTCGGCCGCGGCCTGGTCGTTATCGGTCACCACCACCGTCGACCAGCCAAGCGCGGGGTGGTCGTTCCACGGGTGGCACATCAGCGTGGACGCCGCGAGCACGTCGCCGCGCCGCTCGGCCTTGCGCATGGTGGCGAACACCGCGCGCATCGGTTTCAAGAAGTCGATCGTCTTGCCACCACCGAGGATCATCGGCAGCGAGCGCCAGGCCATCACCGGCTTGATCTCGCCGAGCGCGGTGCCGATCGCGATCCGGCCAGCCTTCGCACCGATCTTCGCGTGATCGCGATGCGGGTTGGTCTGGTAGGCGACGATCGCGTCGGCGGCATCGACCCGGGCGCGCGTCACGTTGGCGTGGAGATCGTGCGACACGACGATCGGCACGCCGCCGAGCTGGGCGCGCACGCTGGCGAGCAGCCGGCTCTCCGGATCGGTGATGCCCTGGGCGCCCATCGCGCCGTGCAGGCAGAAGTAGAACGCGTCGATCCGGCCGGCGCGGCGCAGCGCGTCGAGCAAGCGCTCCTCGAGCGTCTCGAAGCACTGCTGCGAGAGTGGGCCACCCGACGAGGCCCACGCCGAGAGCAACGGGACGGGCTCGATCTCGGTGCGCCGATCGCGCGCCGCGGTGATGAATCCCGCGAGCTCCGCGCGGCGGAAGAAGCCCGGGACCTCCGGGCCTTCGGTGGCGGCCCGCATCAGCGCGTCGCCCTCGAGATAGTGGCTGGCCTCGAAGTCGGCGAGCGTGGTCGCGACCGGCGACAGCGCGTTGGTCTCCTGCGCGATCCGTGCGAATGCGATGCGCTTCACGGCTGCCCCGTGCCGGAGTACATGTCGGCGAACACCTTGCGGACGCGCGACGCGACGAGGAATCGAACGGGGAGCTTCGCAGCCATACCGTACATCGGCGCGGTGCCCGACTTCGCGAGCGACGGATCGCGGCGTACGTCAGCGACCGCGGCCGCGAGATCGGTGAGGTACCGCTCGACGATCGACTCGTGGTTGGCGGTGACCGTGAGGTGGATCGAGGCGGGGCGATGCGGGCGATCGACGGCCCAGCCACGCGCCTCGAGTCGATCGGCGATCGCGTAGGTATCGATGCCCTGCCCTGCAAACGCGACGATCGTCGCGTCGCCCTTGCCGACCAGCGCGAGGCCGGGGATCGCGGAGATGCCGGCGCGCAGGCGATCCGCGGCCGACGCGGCGAGCTTCGCGAGCTCGAGGTAGCCGTCCTCCCCGAGCGACTGCAGCGTGGCCCACGCCGCGGCGATCGGGCCACCCGGGCGTGTGCCGATCATCGTCGGCGAGGCGTAGATGCCGCCGGGAAAGTCGGTCTCGATGAAGAACTGGTACTTCATCTGATCGATCGATCGCCACAGCAGCGTCGACGCGCCCTTGCCGGCGTAGCCGTACTTGTGGAGATCGGCGCTGATCGAGGTCACGCCGGGGACGCGGAAATCCCAGCGGGGGATCGGGCGACCGAGGCGCTCGAGCCACGGCAACATGAAGCCACCGACACAGGCGTCGACATGCAGCGGCAACTTCTTGCGCTGTGCGAGTGCGCCGAG
>JBBJLY010000028.1:0-52385 GCA_037720695.1 Kofleriaceae bacterium
GATGGTCTCGACCAGGTCCTGGAGCGCGCGCACGGCCGCGAGATCGACGACCGGCGTCAGCTGCAGCACCGGATCGCCGCCGGTGCGCTCGCGCAGCAGCTCGCGCTCGATCGCCTTGGCCGGATAGCCGAGCGAGATCCTCATCAGGAACCGGTCCATCTGCGACTCGGGCAGCGGGTAGGTGCCGTAGTGCTCGGCCGGGTTCTGCGTGGCGAGCACGAGGAACGGCATGTCGAGCGTGTGCGTCGAGTCGTCGATCGAGACCTGGCCCTCGCTCATCGCCTCGAGCAGGGCCGACTGCGTGCGCGGCGTGGTGCGGTTGATCTCGTCGGCGAGCACGACGTTTGCGAAGATCGGCCCGCGCTTGAGCTCGAACACCTTGCCGTGCTGGTCGTAGACCGAGACGCCAACGATGTCCGACGGCAGCAGGTCACTCGTGAACTGGATGCGGCGGAATGTGCCGCCGAGCGCCGCGGCCAGCGCCCGCGCAAGCGTGGTCTTGCCGACGCCGGGGATGTCCCGATCAGGAGGTATGCGCGAGCAGGGTCAGATCGCGGCGCGGATCGCCTCCGGCTTGCCGCGGACCACGGTTGCGATCGCATCCTCGAGCTTGCGGACCACACCGATGTCCGTCGACGAGAGCGGCGCAACTGGAGCAGTCACCACAGACATGTCAGGCGAGTATAGCCCCCGCCGGACTATCCAGGGGACCTCAGTCGCGCGAGCCCATGAACAGCTGGAGCACGTACCAGAACAGCGTCGCGATCGTCGAGAACAACATCAGCGCCGCCGCGACGTGGGCGGTTGGAGGGAAATCACGCATGACCATGCTGGTCTGGTACAGGATGTACCCGGCCATCAGGAGGATCATGAAGCCGACGAAGATGATCCCGAGCGAGAACCCGAACAGGGCCGAGGCGATGATGACGCCGAGCGCGCCGAACGTGGCGATCACGAGCACACCGCGGAGGAACGAGAAGTCCTTCTTGGTGAGGAACACGGTGAGGGTCAGGCCGATGAAGATCACCAGCGTGACGACGACCGACTGCCACAGGATCTCGGCCGCCGCGCCGTTCAACACGGGCGTCATACCGCCCTGCTGGATCGCCGCCATCTGACCCGGCGTGTAGGTCGAGAACTTCAGCATCAGGATCCACAGGATCGGCTGGAGCAGGATCGACCACGCGACGACCTCGAGCCCGAGGCCGGCGTACTGAAGGCCACGCGAGCTCTCCGACCGCGCGAGTCGCTCTGCGACGTAGCCGCAGATCATGAACAGCACAATGACGCCGATCCAGTTCCACTGGCCCTTCAGCGCCCACTTCGAGAACCCCCAGCTGAAGCTGGTGGCGAACTTCATGATCAGTCCGGTGACGATCGCGAACGCGATCAACGCGCCACCGAGGTGGGCGTACGTCTTGCGCAGGAACGTCACTCGATCGCTGACGCCCAGCGTCGCTACTGCGCCTTCGATTGGTCGTCGAGATTGTGCGAATGCCATGGCCTACCTGCCTCTGTGGTTCGGATCTTTTGTAGCACGGATCACGCGGTGGCAAGCCGCCGTCAGGTGACCAGCCACAGCGTCACGAGCGACGCGATCAGCGACGGAATCGTCACCACGAAACCCACCCCGACGAACGTGCGAAGCGGGACCTCGACACCCTGCCGGCGGAGCGCATGGGTCCACAGCAGGCCCGCCAGCGAGCCGATCGGTAGCAGGCGGGGCCCGAGGTCGCCCCCGACCAGGGCGGCCAGCACGTACGCATGGTCCCAGCCCTCGAGAGCAAGGGAATGGAGCAGGGCCATCGGGTGGTTGCCCATCAGCGCCGACCCAGCTGCCGCCACCGTCCCGATGGTGGCCAGCGGCGCGGGCGTTGCGCGGTACAGCGTGTCGAGCTGCTCGGTGACGCCGGCCCGCGCCAGCGCGGTCGCCAGCACGAGGACGCCGAACAGGAATGGAACCAGCTCCCAGCTGACGCCGCTCGCGATCGCGCGCAGGCGCGCACCTCGATGGAGGGCGATCGCGAGCGAGACCAGCGCGGCGCCCGCGGCGACCGCCCAGATGCGGACGCCGAGCGCCGCGAGGATCGGGTACGACAAAATGCTGGCGACCGTGGTCAGGAACACGAGCCGCG
Source organism: Kofleriaceae bacterium (assembly GCA_037720695.1). Taxonomy (GTDB): domain Bacteria; phylum Myxococcota_A; class Polyangia; order Haliangiales; family Haliangiaceae; genus JABFXX01. Next base: position 2,136 of record JBBJLY010000028.1, read on the forward strand.
CGTGGATCCCGAGCGTGACGACGGGCGGGGCCTCGCCGAGCGCGGGCCCCGGGTCGGAGAGCACGCCGCGGAAGCACCACGCCAGCATGTGATACGCGACGATCCAGCCGATGATCGACCGGGATCATGCGCAGCGCGTAGTCGTTGAACTCGATGCCGGCCTTGTAAGCGACGACCAGATTCATCGGGTTGCCGGTCGGCAGCGGTGCGACGCCGGCGGCGACGAACACGGCGAACGCGAATGGCAACACGAGCTGCGGATTGCGCTTGGGGTACACCGCGCGCAGCAGCTCGATCACGACCGGGGTCAGCAGCAGGATCGCGGCATCGTTGGACAGCGTCGCCGCGGTCAGCGCCGCGACCACGAACACGAACCGGAACCCATGCTTGACCGGGCCGCGGGTCCGCGGCTCGATCCAGGCGGCGAGCCGGGTGAAGATGCCGAGCTCCGCCGCGCACGCCGTGGTCGTCATGATCGCGAGGATCGAGATCATCGGCCGCCACAGGTCCGCCAGCGCGTGCGCGACATCGACCCGCGACGCGATGCCGCTGGCGAGCGCGACCGCGAGCCCGGTCAGGGCGCCGATCGCGGGCGCCCAGGGACTGCGCCAGATCAGCGCAACCGTCAGGGCGAGTGCCATCGCGATGACGGCGAACAACATCACCGCGCAGCTTACGTCGCCGCTGTGCTAGCGGGTGGCTTTGAGCTTCTTGATCTCGGCGACGAGCTCGGGAATCGCCTTTTCCCAGTCCGCGATCACGCCGTAATCGGCGACCTGGAAGATCGGCTCGTCCTTGTTCTTGTTGATCGCGACGATCGTCTTGCTGCCCTTCATGCCAGCGAGGTGCTGGATGGCGCCGGAGATCGCGATCGCGAAGTACAGGTTGGGAGCGACGATCTTGCCGGTCTGGCCGACCTGCCAGTCGGCGGGGACCATGCCGGCGTCGGTCGCCGCGCGTGACGCGCCCATCGCGGCGCCGAGGAGATCCGCCAGCTCCTCGAGCACCTTGAAGTTCTCGCCGGTCTTCATGCCGCGACCACCGGACACCACGACCTTGGCATCGCCGAGATCCGGGCGATCCGACTTCTGGGCGTCGAGGTGATCGAACTTCGCGCCTCGCGCGTCGATCTCTCCCGCGGGTGCCGTCGTGACCGTGCCGGCGGCGCCGAGCTCGGCCGCGGGCTCGAACTCCGACTGGCGCGGCGACACGACGATGATCGGCGAGCCGATCTGCACCGTCGAGTACGCGTTGCCGGCAAGGATCGGCCGGACGAATGTGTCCTTACCTTCGATCTTCGAGACGTCCGACGCCATGCCGGCATCGAGCAGCGCGGCGGTCCGCGGCAAGACGTCCTTGCCGACGGCGGTCGCGGTCGCGGTCACGACCGCGACGTCGTTATCCTTGGCCAGCCGCGCCAGGATCGGCGCGTAGGTCTCGGCGAGGTAGTGCTCGAGCTTTGGATCGTCGACGACGATCACCTTGCCCGCGTACTTCGCCGCGTGGGCGCTTGCTGCGGTCGAGCCCGCGCCGACGAGCAGCGCGATCACCTCACCGCCGTGCAGCTTTGCCGCCTGGTGCGCGAACGCGAGGTTCGAGAGCGCGCTCGATCGGATCTGGTCGCCGTTGTATTCGCAGAATGCGAGGACGTTGCCCATGATGGCTCCTTAGAGAACCTTCGCCTCATCGGCGAGCTTCTTCACGAGGGTGGGGATGTCGGCGACGATCTGACCGGGCGGCCGCGGAGGCGGCAGCGTCACGTTCAGCTCCTTGATCACCGGTGTCGGGGATGCGCCGTGGTCGGCGAGCTTCTGCACCGCCATCGGCTTCTTCTTCGCGGCCATGATCCCCTTGAGGGAGGGCAGGCGCGCGCCTTCACCCGAGTAGTTGTGCGACTCGGGCGTCAGGCCGTTCTTGACCGAGCGCGGCGCGACGATCCGGAGATCGACCGTCACCACGGCCGGCACCGGCACCGACTTGTACTCGACACCGCCGTCGACCTCGCGGCCGACCAGCAGACTCTGCTTGTCGGCGCCGAGCTCGATCGTCGCGGCGAATGTGGCCTGCGGCCAGCCGAGCTTGCCGGCCAGCATCTGCCCGACCTGGTTGGCATCGCCGTCGACGGCTTGCTTGCCCATGACGACGAGGTCGGGTTTCTCGGCGTCGACGATCGATTGCAGCACCTTGACGACGACGAGCGCATCGATCTCGGCGTCGGTGGCGACGACGTGGATCGCGCGATCGGCGCCCATCGCGAGGCACGTGCGGATCTCCTTTGCCGCTTCGTCGGGACCGATCGAGACCAGGACAATCTCGCTGCCTTCGATCCGCTTGTTCTCAGCGCCGTTCTCCAGCAGCCGCAAGGCTGTCTCCACGGCGTACTCGTCGAACGTATTGACGATCCAGGATGCGCCGGTGAGATCGATATGGCCATCCTTGATCTTGGCCTTCTGCGTCGGGTCGGGGACCCGTTTGACGGGAACCAGGATCTTCACGGGGACATCTCCTTGCTAGGTTTCTGACGAACGTGACCGCTGCTGACGAGTGCGACGACCCAGTCGGCCGCGCGCACGATATCGAACTTCTTCGGACGGATTCCAGGCGGGGTGGCGGCGTTCGGTGCCGGCTGCTTGGCCAGCACCCACGCGAGCGCGAGCTCGTCGAGCATGCCGAAGATCATGCGCGCCGCGACGTGGTTCGGGATCGAGGCTTCGATCTCGCCACGGGCCTGGCTGGCGGCGACCAGGCCGCCGAGCATGCGCAGGAAGTCGGCGAACTCGACGTTCTCGTACTCCTTCATGAACTTGCTCGACTGCCGGAGCTCGATCGTGAGCACCTCGGCGGCCGCGGGCTCGTCGTTGACGAGGCGGAGGTACGTGCGGATGAACGCGCGCAGCTGGTCGGCCGGCGGCACCGCCGCGACCGCCTCGCGGAGGGCTGCGTTGACCTGCTTCATCCGCGCCTCGAACAGCGAGATCAGGAGGTCGTCCTTGCTCTTGAAGTAGAGGTAGATCGTGCCGTCGGCGACGCCCGCATCCTTCGCGATCTCGGACACCCGGGCTGCGAAGAAGCCGCGCTTGGCGAACACGCGCTCGGCAGCCGCGAGGATCCGTGCCCGCTTGTCACCAGCGCTGCGGTCCGCGCCGCGGTCTGACGCTGAATGAACCGTCATTCAGTGTTCTGATACTCCGCATGACGCGCGACGTCAAGCGGGGTCGAGCCCGTCCGCCGGTTGAAAACCGAGGAGCCGTGGCCTACAACCGCTACGTGACAACCGCTCGGATTTTGGGGCATTTTGTCTTTGCTGCGACCAGCATGCTGCTCCTCGTGGGAGGCGCGTGCGAGAAGAAGCCGAGTGGCACCGATCCCGGTGCGATCGCGGCCAAAGATCGCGCCGATGCCGTGAGCGGTCCCGTCGACACGACGCCGCTCGCCGGCATCGACTCGGCGAAGCTCGGCGACGACAAGCAGAAGCTGTTCTTCAAGCTCGTCGGCTCGCTGAAGTCGCCCTGCGGCAAGCCACAGAGCCTGCGTGTCTCGTTCACCACCGACACCGCGTGCAAGCGAGCACCGTTCGCGGTCCGCTATGTCGTCGCGCTGCTCGAGGATGAGGGTACGGAGGAGCTGATCCGCAAGGAGTACGAGGCGAAGTACGAGTCCACTGCGAAGGTGAAGCTCGACGTGTCGAAGGCGCCGCGGGTCGGCAACAACGATGCGCTGGTCCGGCTGGTGGAGTTCTACGACTACGCGTGCCCGCACTGCCGAGACTTCGCGCCGATGCTCGAGCAGGTGACCGCCGCGCACGGCGCCAACGTCGTCGAGTACTTCATGATGTTCCCGCTCGGCACGTGGCCGGACTCGAAGAGCGCGGCCCAGGCCGCCCTCGCCGCACACGCGCAGGGCAAGTTCAAGGAGATGCATGCGGTGCTGTTCGCGAAGGCGCCGCTGCACGGTAAGGAAGCCGTCACGTCGTACGCGAAGGACCTCGGGCTCGACCTCGCGAAGTTCGAGGCTGACTACACCGCCGCCGCCGGTCACGTCGAGCTCGACAAGTCGCAAGGTACGGCGGCGTGGGAGGCCAGCACGACTGGGCCCAACCACGACCACGCGTCGACTCCCGCGCTGTACTTCAACGACCGCAAGTACGAGGGACCGTTGAATCCCAGGTACATCGGCATGTGGATCGAGGAAGAGATCGCGGTGAATCGATGACCCGGGGCCGCCGTCTGAAGGCCATGCGCCTCGTGATCGCGATCGGGCTCCTGCTTGCCGTTGCATCGCCCGCCGTCGCCGACGTGCTGAAGGTGGGCGACCGCGCGGCCGAGCTCGACGTCGCCGTTGATGGCAACGACCGGCCGTTCAGGCTCAAGTCGCTGAAGGGCAAGTGGGTCCTCGTGACGATGGGGGCCGACTGGTGTGGGCCCTGCAAGAAGGAGCTGCCGACCTGGGACAAGGTCGCGGGTGACGTGAAGGGCAAGGTCACGTTCGTCGCGATCAACGTCAACAACGACAAGGCCGACGGCAAGAAGTTCAACAAGAAGCTGAAGCTGGCGAACATGACGCTCGTGTACATGCCCGAGGAGAAGTCGGGCGTCGCGCCGCGCTACGGCGCCGAGACCATGCCGTCGTCGTTCCTGATCGATCCGCAGGGCGTCGTGCGGCTCGTGCGCGCAGGGTTCGACGAGCGCGACGCTGCGGGCGAGTCGAAGCGGCTCAAGGCCGACTTCGCGAAGCTCGTGAAGTAGCTATCTCACCCGGCGCCAGCGCTCGCGGCGCGAGCCATCGGGCCGACCGAACCGGCACGGCGTGAAGGACAGCGGCGGGATCGGATCCGCGAGCACCAGCTCGAGCGTGTCGCCCGCACAGCCGACGATCCGCGCCGGGGTCTCGGCCTCGCAGCGTGCCGCGCCCCGCATGTAGCGACGCCGGACCAGTCCGGTGATGCCAGCGGGTGTGCGTGTGAGCTCGAGCCAGCGCGGAGCGACCTCGTCGGACGAGCCGCGGCCGCTGTCGTCGAACAGCGGGTAGCCTTCGAGGGCGCCGCGGCGCTCGGTGAGCATCCAGCGCGCGCCCGAGCTATCGAACGTCCCCGAGAGATCCTGCTCGCAGCTCGTGATCGGCGCGTCGTGGTGGCAGGCGCCGAGGGCAGCCACCATGGCCGCCCCCCGAGCCGCCCCCCGGGCGAGCTTCACGCCAGCGCCTGCGCCTTGAGCAGCTCGGCCTGATCGTAGGCGCGCAGCGCCTCGATGATGTCCTCGATGGCGCCGTCCATGATCGCGGGCAGGTTGTGCTTGGTGAGGCCGATGCGGTGATCGGTCACGCGATCCTGCGGGAAGTTGTAGGTCCGGATCTTCTCCGAGCGATCGCCGGAGCCGACCTGGGACTTGCGCGAGGCAGCCTCGGCCGCGGCCTGGCGCGCGCGCTCGGCCTCGAGGATCCGCGAGCGCAGGATCTTCATCGCCTTTGCGCGGTTCTTGATCTGCGAGCGCTCGTCCTGACACGCGACGATCACACCGGTCGGCAGGTGGGTGATCCGGACCGCGGAGTCGGTGGTGTTGACGTGCTGGCCGCCGGCGCCGCTCGATCGATAGGTGTCGATCTTGAGGTCCTTCTCGTCGACCTTGACGTCGACTTCCTCGGCCTCGGGCAACACCGCGACGGTCGCCGCGGACGTATGGATGCGGCCCTGCGCCTCGGTGGCAGGCACACGCTGGACGCGATGCACGCCGGACTCGAACTTGAGGCGCGAGAACACGTCCTTGCCGTCGACCAGGAGGATGACCTCCTTGAACCCGCCGGACGTCCCCTCGTTGGTGGACATCACCTCGAGCTTCCAGCCCTGGCGCTCGGCGTAGCGCGTGTACATGCGAAACAGATCGCCCGCGAACAGCGCGGCCTCGTCACCGCCCGTGCCTGCCCGGATCTCGATGATCGTGTTCTTCGCGTCGTCAGGATTCTTCGGAAGCAGCAGGATCTTGATGTCCTGCTCGGAGGCGGTGCGCCGGTCCTCGAGCTCGCGCATCTCACGGCGCCATCTCGCGGAGCTCGGGATCCGTCTCGGCGTCCACCATCTGGCGCGCCTTCGCGAGGTCCTCGCGGAGCCGCGCGTACGACTTCCACGCGGCGACCAGCGGATCGAGCTCCGCGTGCTCGCGCGAGAGCTTCATGAACTCGGCGCGCTTGTTGATGATCTCGGCGGTGCCGAGCAGCGCGCCGACTTCTTCATGGCGACGCGCGAGCATCGCCATCTTGTCGCGGAATCCTTGCGATTCGAACATGGCGGCTTATCCGCCGCAAAGCCTACGTCAGACCCGGGGCCGGGAGGGCATCCTGGCCGGCCCGCGGGCTCAGACCGTCTTCTTCGCGTACTTCTTGTTGAACCGATCGATGCGGCCGGCGGTGTCCATCATCTTCTGCTTGCCGGTGAAGAACGGGTGGCAATTCGAACAGATGTCGATGCCGAAGTCCCCCCGGGTCGAGAACGTGTTGTGGACGGCGCCACACGCGCAGGTGATGCGAGCGGGCTTGTAGTGCGGGTGGCCAGCTGTGTCTTTCATGGCGGCTGGCATGTATAGGGAGGACCGGCAGCAATTGCAAGGGCCACTACGATGCCCGAGCGGTCCCGCCGAGTCGGGCAGGGGCCTTGTCGGGGTACAGGGGCAACAGCTCCTTGCCAACCCGTAAGTGGTGCACTGTCGGGTACTTGGCCGCCAGATCGAGGCTCACGTAGACCTTGTTGGAGTCGAATACCCCGAAGCTGGTCGACACCACGATCTGTTCGTCGCCGACGCACTCGAAGCCCTCGGGGATGACGTCGTGGCCGTAGATGCTGACCGTCCCGTTGGTCGCGCGCAGGAACCGCCGGGCCTCGGTCTCGGTTGCGGCCCGGGCCCACAGCACCTTGCCGACGACCGGCGTGTCCAGCACGTCGAGCGGGCTGGCATAGCCGGCTCCCGACAGGTCCGCGGCCTCGAGATCGGACACCGCGTCGATCTGCGCGGCGGGAGCGCCGTGCGTGAACACCGCACCGCATCGCGAGACCGCCGCGAGGGCGAACGTGTGGATGATGCCGCGCATGCGCGCGGTGGCGGCCGGCCCCAGGATCTGTTCGAGCAGCAGGACCTCGTCCGCCGCGAACTTCGCCGTGTGCGGGCCGCCGATGTGCCCGTGCTCGTGGTTGCCGAGCAGCGCGTGGACGCGGCCCGGATAGCGCGCTGCGAGTCCGGCGTAGGCGATCATGACCTCGCCCGAAGCGTCGCGATAAAACTCGCCGAGGAAATCCGGCCAGTCCTCGGGATCGATGTGCGGCCCGTGGATCAGATCGCCGGTGAACAACAGGTGCGCATCACCGTGATACGTGTGCAGCGCTTGCTCGAAGATCTCGACCATGCGATCGAAGTCGCGCATGCAGCCCTGGAGATCCGTGCACACGAGGAGCCGACCCTTGTCGGGTAGTCGCAGCACGCGGGCCATTCCGATCTCACGCTATCACCGTCTGATGTGGGATGTAGAGTCATGAGAAGGGTGAGAGCGATCATCACCGGCCGCGTGCAGGGCGTTTCGTATCGCGCATACACCGGCAACGAAGCCAGACGTCACGCGATCGTCGGCTGGGTTCGCAATCGTGACGACGGCAGCGTCGAGCTCGAGGCCCAGGGCACGCCCGAACAGGTCGCCGCGTTGCTCGCGTGGTGCGAGCAAGGCCCACCATCGGCGAGCGTCACCGCGGTGACGGTGGAGGAGCTCGCACCGGTGGACGGCGAGACCGAGCTCGAGATCCGCTACTAGTGTCAGTCGGAGAGGCCGAGCAGATCCTGGGCTTCAGGATCCGGCGGCCGGCACACGACGCGATCGACGGTGGCCATCTTCGCGTGGATGACGTCGCACACCGGGGTAAACGACGCCTTCTGGAACGCGCGCAGCGAGGCCTGGTTGTCGGCGGCGATCAGCGCCCACGACCGGTAGGCATCGGTCGCCCGCAGCTCCTTTGCGAGGTGCTCGAGCATGACCGGGGCGACCGCACGTCCGCGCGCTGCTGGCGGCACGAACACGCTGTGGATGTAGGCGTCGTACTTCGACATCCGCAAGGTGCGGCCGAGCTCGGGTGCCTCGATCGGACCGCGCGCGGCCCACGCGATCCCGGCAGGCCGCGGACCGAGGGTTGCGAGCACCGCCTGATCGCCGCGTCTCCACGGCGAGCGAACCACCGCCTCGTCGAGCGACAGCTGCTCGATCAGATCGCCGCGCGGTCCTTCGAGGAGCGCGTCGTAGTCGGCCTCGGTGAAGCTGCGCAGCTCGAGACCTGGCGTCGGCACGATGCCGCGCGTCCAGATCTGGCCACGGTACAGACAGAACCGATCGTACTGCGCGACGCTCGCGGCCGCACCGCGGATCCGCGTCCACGCCGCGCGGGCCTGGGCGGCGGCGATCGCCGGCGTCTCGCGCGCCCGCCGGGCGCGACGGGCAACACACGTCACCGTGCGCCCCGCCGAGGCGGTCCGCGAATGTCCCCACACGCGGACGGCGAGCGCGGGTTGCTTGGAGATTGGCAGCGGCGGCATGCCGTAGTCGTCGGCGCCGGTCACGACGTCGAGCGCGATGCAGCCACGCGAGCGCGCGGCGATCGCCTCGGCATGGAGCAGCCGCGCCGCATGCTGCATTGCATGAAGGGGATCGGAGGCCTTGGAATCGACGGCCATCGCGAGCACGACCGCGCGATCGCCGTCGTCGACCACGAGCGCCGCGACGCACGCCTCGCCGAGGGCGTCGTCGAGCCGCGCCAGCCGCACGCGGCCCTGCTTGCCAAGCGTCATCGCGACATCTTCGAGCAGTCCGATCGCTTCCGGATCCGCGAGCGGCGACGGCTCGTCGCGCTCCGCCCACTCGAGCCGCGACAGCCGACGCAGCGTGTTCATGCCCTTGCGCAGCGCGGAGAGATCATCGCCGAGCAGGACGTGGATGCCGGTCAGATCGGCGGTGTCGGTGACCGAGATCGCGCCGAGCCCGATCCGGCTCGCGCCACCCGCCGACGGCGAGCTCTCGACGATGTAGCCGGCAGGTGCGAGCCGCTGCACGAGGTTGGCGCGGATCCGCGAAGGATCTGCGAGCGGCTCGAGATCGATCAGATCCCAGGTCGCCGCCTCGTCGATCAGCTTGCGCGCAATCGCTGCGCCGGCGCGGTCTTCCCAGCCGGGTCGCGACAGCAGATCGAGCGACGGTGGACGCGGTCCGGCGTCCCCGATCATCCTCAGCTCGGCGGTGTCGAGCAGTGCAACCTTGATCGTGCGGCGGTACAGCGGCGCGATGCAGACGATCTCGCCGGCGGCGACGCCGAGCGGATCGGGCTCCGTCGCACGACCGACCAGCACGTGGAGCTCGGCGCCGAGCGTGCCGTGATACGCAGCCCACCACGGCAGCAGCCAGTCAGGTCCGCGGAAGAGCGCCCCTGTCGCGCTGGTCGCCAGCGCGCGCCACTCGGACTCGATCCCGCGTAGCGCCGCGACGTCTCGAACAACACTGACATCGATGCCCATTCGCTGCGCGACGTTACCATGCACGACCAACGCACGCGCGTTGCCATCGGCAACGTCCGACGTTGCCGAGTCCACCGAATCCGTCATTCCCCCGAGTCCCATACCCTCATGCATGCATGGAGGGTGCCCGGCGGTCCTCACACTCTACGAAGGATCCGTGCATAGAAGCCGTCGGTACCGTGCTCGCTGGGGGTGACGGTGAACGAGCCGTCGCCGCGCAGCTCGAACGGCGCCGCACGATCTCCGAGCACCTCGGCAAGCGGGACCGGCACGACGCCCGGGATCGTGTCTGCGACCTCATTCTCGACCTTCAGCAAGGTGCACGTCGCGTAGACCAGCCGCCCGCCGGGCGCGAGGAGCCCGACCGCGTTGGTCAGGATCTGACGCTGGCGGTCGGCGAACATCGCGAGGTCGGCCTCGCGGAGCCGCCAGCGCGCCTCCGGGTTTCTTCGTAGCGAGCCGATGCCCGAGCACGGTGCGTCGACCAGCACGACATCCGCCTTGCCGCGCAGCGAGTCGAGCGCGGCCGGCCACGCTCCCGACTCGAGCGGCAACGCCTGCGTGTTCGACACCTTCGCGCGGCGCGCGCGGGTCACCAGCTCGTCGAGCTTCCGACGGTCGACATCGGTCGCGATGATCCGTCCGCGGTTCGCGAGCCGCGCGGCGATCGCGAGCGTCTTGCCGCCGGCTCCCGCACACAGATCGATCACGACCGGCTTCTTGGTCTCGAGGTTCGCGATCGCGAGCTCGGCGAGCAGCTGGCTGCCCTCGTCCTGGGCCTCGAACGCGCCGCGCTTGAACGCCGCCGACGCAAACAGGTTGGTGCGACTCTCCACGATCAGCGCGGTGTCGATCCATTGCCCGGGGCGGGTCGTCAGGCCTTCCTGATCGAGTGCCTCCGCGAGCGCGCTGCGATCACCCACGATCACGTTCGCGCGGATCGTCATCGGTGCGCGCTGGTTGAGCGCCAGCGCGAGCTTCTCGGCGCGGGCGCCCCACTCGGCGAGCAGACGCTCGCCGAGCCAGTCCGGTAGCGAGGCCGCGAGCGCGATCCGGGTCGCGGGCTTGCGCTCATTGGCGATCACGTCGTCGATCCCCGCCACCGCTTGCCAGTTGACGGAGGGCTCGAGGCGCTTCGCGTGGGAGGTCTCGATCAGCTTCTCGAGCACGAACAGCGCGAGCAGCCGCTCGAGATCACGCGGTGCCTTGCCGGGTTTGCCGCGCGCGAGTGCCGCGTCGATCCGGCGTAGATGCCGGACCAGGCCGTACAGCGTCTCGGAGACGAACCGGCGGTCGTGCGAGCCGATCCACTTCTCCTTGCGAAACGTCGTCGACAACCGGTCGCTGACGAACCCCCAGTCCATCCGCGTGCGCTGCCACAGCTCGAGCACGAGCGCGCGCAGCCGCCCGCCATCCGCGACGGCTGACGCCAGCTTGTGGTCTTCCATCACAGCTGCGATCGGTAGTCCTCGAGGATCAAGAACAGCGGCACGAGGCCATGCGCGCCGAGCTGGCGCACCATGCGCAACGCGTCACCGATCCGGTCCGCCCACTCGCGGTGCTCCTCGATGAACTTGGGATTGGCCGCGAGCTTGGCCACCGCACGCTGGCGGACCGCCGCCGCCTCGCGCTCGAGGGACGCGAGGAACCGGCGTTCCCAGATGTTCGCCGGCACCTGGTTCGCGAGGATGTCGTCGAACTGATCGACGTGCAGCTGCCTGCCGACGCGATGGAACAGCGGCGCGACGGCCGGTAGCGCGAGCTTGGACTCGCGCGCTGCGGCGAGCAACGCGAACACCTCGCGCAGCAGCGGACCGCGGGACAGCGTGTTCGCGACCTCGGGCCGGAATCCGCGCTGCACCAGCTCCTGCTCGCGCGCGACGAACGCCTGACGTGCGTTGTCGTCGAGCCCGGCGAGCAGCGCGCCCGACGCCGCTTCGATCTGAGGCTTGGTCTTGCCAGCGCTCTCGGCGTCGAGCTTGAAGCTGGTCTCGTTCCAGATCCACCACCGCATCAGGCTCTTCAGCACGTCCTCGAACGACATCAGTGCGCCGTACTGGTCGCTGGCGGGAATCTGATAGTCGGCCGCGTGCACCGCGGCGCGGAGCGCGCGACCGCCCAGCAGCTCCTCGCACACGAAGTAGCGCACGACCAGATCCTCGATCGGCGCCGCGCTCTCCTTCATCAGGTGCACGAGCAGCGTGCAACCGGCCTGGTTGATCACCGCGTTGGTGACGACAGTGGCGATGATCTCGCGGCGCAGCTGGTGCTTCTCGACCTGCGGCTTGCACTTCTCGGCCGCCTTGGGCGGGAAGTACGAGAACAGGAACGGCTCGAACAGCGCCATGTCCGGGATCTTCGACGCGAGCACCCGGGTGTAGAGATCCATCTTGGTGTGCGCGACGAGCACCGCGAGCAGGTTGCGCGGCAACCCCTTGCCGGTCGCCAGCCAGACCCGGATCTCGTCATCCGGCGGGATGTGCTCCGCGGTCCGGCTGAGGCCGTGCTTGTCGAGGTACGACAGCACGTCGAGGAACGCCTCACCGTTCTTGCGGCTGCGCATCTGCTCCATCGAGAGGAGCGCGGCCTGCAGATAGTTGTCCTGCACGCACGCGGCGGCGACATCGGGCTCGAGCTCGCGGAGCAGCGTGTCGCGCGCCTCGCGGGTGAGCTTGTTGGTCGCCATCAGCGGCGCGAGCAGGATCTTGAGGTTGACCTCGTGATCGCTGCAGTCGACGCCGGCGGAGTTGTCGATCGCGTCGGTGTTGCCGCGGCCTCCATGCTGGAGATACTCCGTGCGCGCGCGCTGCGTGATCGCCAGGTTGGCGCCTTCGCCGATCACCTTCGCGTGCAGCTCGCTGGCGTTGATCCGGACGTTGTCGTTGACCTTGTCGCCGACCTCGCCATGGCTCTCGGTCGACGCCTTGACGTAGGTGCCGATGCCGCCGAACCACATCAGATCCACCTCGAGCGCGAGGATCGCGCGGACCAGATCCGGGCCGCTGACCACCTTGTTCTTGATCCCGAGCAGCTGCTGGATCTCCGCGCTCAGCGTGATCTCCTTGGACGCGCGCTCGAACACGCCGCCGCCCTTGCTGATCAGCTCCGCCTTGTAGTCGCTCCACTGCGTGCCGGGCGTGGTGAACAGCCGCTTGCGCTCGGTGTACGACGTCGTCGGATCCGGTTCCGGGTCGAGGAAGATGTGCTTGTGGTTGAACGCGCCGACGAGCTTCAGCTTGTCGTTCAGCAACATGCCGTTGCCGAACACGTCGCCGCTCATGTCGCCGACGCCGGCGCAGCGCACCGAGGTCTTGCGGATGTCGATCGCCATCTCGCGGAAGTGCCGCTCGACGTTCACCCAGCCGCCGCGCGACGTGATGCCCATGACCTTGTGGTCGTAGCCAGCCGAGCCGCCGGATGCGAAAGCGTCGTCGAGCCAGAACTTGTAGCGCTGCGAGATGCCGTTGGCGGTGTCGGACAGGTGCGCGGTGCCCTTGTCGGCAGCCACGACCAGGTACGGGTCGTCGTCGTCGTAGCGCAGCACGCCCGGCGGCGGCACGATCTTCGAGCCGACGTAGTTGTCCGTGATGTCGAGCAGGCCGGCGATGAACACCTCGTACTGCGCGCGCGCCTCCTCGCGAGACGGGTTGGTCTTGCGTGTGACGAAGCCGCCCTTTGCGCCCTGGGGGACGATGATGACGTTCTTCAGGGCCTGCGTGCGCTGGAGCCCGAGGACCTCGATGCGGAAGTCGTCCGCGCGATCGCTGTGGCGGAGTCCACCACGCGCGACCTTGCCACCGCGCAGGTGGATGCCCTCCACGCCCGGCGCGTGGACGTAGATCTCGTACAGCGGGCACGGCTTGGGCATGTGCTCGATCTGGCCGCTCTCGATCTTGATCGACGTCGCCTCGCCGCGGCCGGCCCGGTAGTAGTTGGTGCGGCGTGTCGCCTCGAACAGGTCGATGAAGTAGCGCAGGATCAGGTCTTCCTGGATCACCGTCACCGCGTCGAGCAGGTCGTCGTAGCGGCGCGCGAGCTCGGGCAGGAGCTTCTCGCTGCGCTCGCTGACCGACTCGTTGCGCTCGGTCGAGAACTTGGTGGTGAAGTACTCGACCAGCAGCGACGCGCACAGCGGGTGCTTGAGCAGCGCGTCGTCGACCGATTGCATGCCGAAGCCCAGGAACACCTGCACGAAGTAGTTGCGGTACGTGATCAGTAGATCGATCTGTCGCCAGTCGAGCAGCGCGAGGTAGCCGAGGCCGAGCAGGCGATCGTCGAGCAAGTTCCCGGCGAGCACGCGCTGCACGATCGTGCCGAGCCGCGTGAGCGTGCTCTCGGCCTCGATCTTACGGCCATCGGCGCCGGTCACTTCGAACCCGGTGATGTAGATGTCGGGTCCTGCGCCGGCCAGCCGCTCCGCGAGCCGGCTCGTGGTGCGCAGCGCCATTCTGTGGAGCACCGGCACGACGTCATTGAGCAACAGCTCCTTGCGCGACACGATCCGCAGCGACGTGTGCCGCCGCTCGCCCTCACCGACGAGCACGAGCGCCGCGCGCAGGCTGTCCTCGAGCTCGAGCTTCTCTATCAGCGCGATGTCGAGCATCGCGATCTCGGGCGACAGCGTGCCCTTGTAGGACTCCGGGAACCGCGCACCGTAGCGCGTCCAGATCTCCTGCGCCGACGAGGTGGTGGCGAGATACCTCGATTGCGGCGTGCCCTCCGTGCGGCCGCGATAGCGCTTGAACACGAGCCCGCGCAGCTGGTCTTCCCAGCTCTCGAGTAGCAGCTCGAGCTGATCCGACAGCGTCTCGAGATCGGCGTCCGACACTCCCGGCCGGTACTTGCCGACCGAGAAGTGCAGCCGGATCGGCGATTCGTCGTCGGTCTCCTGGCGATACTCGCGCAGCGCAGGCACCGTGAGGTACTTGCGGATCTCCTGCGACATCCGCTCGCGCAGCGCTTCCGAGAACCGCATGCGCGGCACCACGGCGACCACCGTGATCCGGCGGCCGTTGGGGCGGCGCCACACGAACACACGCGCCTGATCGCGCGACTCGGTGATCCGGAACTGCTCCGCGACGTCGCGGATCTCGTCGATCGTCCAGTAGAACAGGTCCTCGAGCGGCATCGAGTCCATCACCGCGACGCTCTTCGCGTACGCGTAGCTGCCGGGCTGCTCTTCGAGCTTGGCCATCACCTCCTTGATCCGTTTCGCGACCACGGGCACGCGGCGGTTGGGCTGCTTGTGGGCCTTGGTCGCGAGCTGGCCGATCCACACGGGCTCGCCGATCACCTTGCCATCGGGCCCGAGCTGGGCGACGCCGAAGTAGCGGACCTGCGCGACCGAGCGCACGACGGTGATGAAGTCGGTGCGGTAGAACGAGTAGATCTCGTCGCGGCCACGGCGGGTCACGACGATCTCGCTGATCACTTCCTCGAGGTTGCGGCGCTCGGGCGCGGCGAACAGGCCGAGACCCTTCTCCACCGTGCGACTGCCGTTGCCGTTCCCGGTGTTCGGAAACCACGCGTATCCGGTGAGGACGAAGTTGTCATCCTTCAGCCAGTCGATCAGCTCGACTGCTTCGCCGGCCTCCGCGCCGCGCGGCCCCATGTCCTTGCCGTGATC
This sequence comes from Kofleriaceae bacterium, assembly GCA_037720695.1. Taxonomy (GTDB): domain Bacteria; phylum Myxococcota_A; class Polyangia; order Haliangiales; family Haliangiaceae; genus JABFXX01. The sequence continues at coordinate 17,295 of JBBJLY010000028.1, forward strand.
CATGATCATCTGGCGCGGAATGCCCTGCGACTCGCGCGCGCTGGGCGCCGCCGGATCGCGGCCCGACAGCCCGCACAGGTACGCGCGGCTCTCGTTGAGGCGCGCGATCATCTCGTACCGATCGCGGTTGACCAGCAGCGTCAGCTCGAGACGTCGCTCGAGATCGATCCGCAGCGCGTCGCGGCGCTCCGGCGGGATCGCGGTGACCTGGAGGTAGACCTGCGAGTAGCGCGTGCCGCGCACCTGATCGATCGCCGTGATCTGGCCGTTGTCGTGGACGACGCCGTGGATCGGATGCAGCACGAACTGCAGCTGCAAGCCGACCTGGCGGAGGAACGACTTGATCGTGCGGACGATGAACGCGCAGTCGGGGAGCCGCGTCTCGATCACGGTCGACGGCGACTCGTCGTGGGTGAGCGTGGTGTCGGGATCCCGGATCTCGACCTTGACGATCTTGCCGAAGTCCTCCTCGAGGAACGCGAACCGATCCATCACGAACGCGAGCAATTTTGGCGGCTCGACCTCGGCGAGGACCTCGGGGGGGATCGCGCGGCAATAATTGCGGATATAGGATTCGAGCCGGTCCCGGTGCGTCTCTTTGACGGCCTGGTGAGCCAGCGAGAGCACCTGCTTCACGACCTCAGCTTGCATATCGCGCGCACGTTAACAGGCAGTCGCGACAACCGCACGTTGCGCTCCTCCGGTTTGTGGTGCGAAACCGGCTCACTGCCGCAACGCGTCAGCGTAGATTTGCACCGCAATGGTGCGCTCGGTCATCAAACTGGCCCGCTGGCTGGGCCCGTGGGCCGACCCCACCGATCGACCCGAGGCGCAGCTCACGGACGACGCGCTCGGAGACCTCAAGGTGCGGGTGTATCGCCCGCTACGCGGTACGCGGCCAGGGTCGAGAACAGGCGACACCTATCTGATCGCGCAGGGCCTGCATTACGCCGCCGCGGACGACCCGCGGATGGACCGGTTCTGCCGGATCCTCACCACCGCGGGGCACACCGTGATCGTCCCGTTCATCCCGGACTTCCTCGCCCTCGTGCCGAACGAGCGCGCGAAGCAAGACTTCGCCACGGTGTTCGAGGCGCTGCCGCGGTGGAGCACGCAACCGCCGATCGTGTTCTCGATCTCGTTCGGCTCGCTGCTCGCATTCGCGCTCGCGGCCGATCACGGCGCACGGATCGCGCGGCTCGTGATCTTCGGTGGCTACTTCGAGCTCCGCGAGACGCTCGAGTTCTGCTTCACGGGCCGGGTCGGCGCCCGCGTCGCGGTGCGCGATCCGATGAACCAGTCGGTCGTGCTGCTGAACCTGCTCGACCAGCTCGCGTGTGCCGATCGTCCGGCGGTCGCGGCGGCGTGGCGGCGCTTTGTCGAGCGTACGTGGGGCCGCGCCGAGCTCAAGCGCGACGGTCGTCACCTCGGGATCGCGCGCGAGCTCGCGCGCGATGTTCCGGAGGCGGTGCGCGAGCTGTTCCTGATCGGCGTCGGTGAGCTACCGGGCGCGCGAGAGCTGGTGTTCGACGCGCTCGAGCGGTTCGACAGCCGCGCGCTCGATCCTGCGCCGTACCTGCCGCAGATCACGAACCGCGTCGACCTCGTGCACGGCACCGAGGACGACGTGATCCCGTTCGAGCACAGCCAGCGGCTCGCCGCGGCGCTGATCAACGCGGATGTCCGGCTCCACATCACCGGGATGTACGGTCACACCGGCTCGCAACGACCGAAGCTCGCGAGTGCGGCTCGCGAGCTGGTGACGATGGTGCGCGTGCTGCGCGCGTTGGCGTGACTACTCCGGCGCGCGCACCAGCTGCATGAACTTCGGCGCGTTTGGCAGCACGAAGCTCTCCGCACTCGCCGGCGGCGGCGCATTGACCGCGAGGCCGAAGATCTCGACGCACATCTCGTTGGTGGTCTGCTCGCCGAGCGCGATGTCGATCGGCTTGTCGAGCCCAGCGTCGTTCAGCATGCGCTGGACGAACGGGTTGTCGAGCGTGTTGTCCCACTCGCACTTGATGTCGACGACATCGCCGGTCTTCACCGACGGCAGCGTCTCGAGCGCCGTGTCGTACGAATACGTCCGCTGCCAGTCGAAGTTCCAGCCGCCGTTCGCGAGGCACTCGGTCTCGGGATCGGTCCCGCGGGGCGCGCCGCGTTCGATCGTCGATGAGATGTGCGTGCCAACCAGGTGCATGTGCGGGTTCGCCGAGTAGATGCGGACGTCGCCGAGGATGCTGGTATCGCCCATCGTGAACCGCATGTGCTCGGTGTGGCGCTTCGTGTCCTTCGGGATCAGGAATCTCGGTGCATCGACATCTCCTGGACCCGGCAGCAGCTCCGGCGACTTGAACGCGTTGCCGAGCGCGCCGACGAAGTACATCTTCTTTGGCCACTTGGTCGAGAATCGAAGATCGATCGACGTCTTGTCAGGTGCGTGGGCCTGGCCGCCGGGGTGATAGTGGATCTGCATCACCAGCTTGGAGCCGGCGGCGACCGGCACCGCGATGTCGTCGCTGGTCTGCATCGGCTGGTTGCCGGGCGTCCAGATGTGGACGACGAAGTTGCCAGGCGTCGTGGTCAAGCAGTCGAACGGCCGACCGATGCCGTGCTGGGCGATCAGCGCGTCCTGGTCGGCGCCCGTCGGGATCTGGGTGATCACGGCGTGGTGAACGACGAGATCGTTGTCGGGGTTGACCTGGAGCCCGGTCAGCCAGGAGAGCTGCGTGGTCTGCGGGTCGAGGATGTAGCAGACGAACTGATCGCGATCGCCCGACGTGGCCCAGCCCTCGACCGGCGTCACGGTCTTGCTGATGTTCGCGAGCGTGGTGTCCGGAGGATCTGGCACCACGTCCTCGGTGCCGAGCGCGTGGCCGTCGTCGATCCAGTGCTGGAGCGTGGTCTTCTCGGTCTCGTTCAGCCGCGGGTCATCGACCCAGCTGAAGCGAGGCGTGCAGTCGGCTTCCTCGCGCGCGTCGAACGGCGGCATCGCACCGCGTCCGATCTCGTGCATCATGCGCTCCGAGTTCTCGACCGCGCTGTCGTAGTCGGTCAGCGCAAACGGGGCGATCCCGCCGTCCTGGTGACACGACATGCAGTGCTCCGCGAGGATCGGCGCGACGTTCTGGTACCAGGTCGCCCGCGCGATCGGCTCGGGTTCCGCCTGGTCGTTGCCGCAGGCTGCCGCACCGAGCAGGGCGAGCGAGAGATAGATGAAGCGCATGCGGGGTACTCCAGCAATCGACGTACCGCGCATGGACCCGCCACGGCGTGGCAGATTCCGTCACTGCGTCGCGATTCCCGGCGGTAACTCGCCGCAACCTGCGCGAGATCAAACCTCGCCGTTCACGACCTGACAGCTGTCAGTCGCACGCGGCGGGGCACACACACGCGCCCTCGCAGTGATTCACGATCTTGCCGGTGCGGAAGAACTCCCCGATCTGGCGGCGCGCGGCCGGCTGATTGCGGGTGAGGTTGTGCATCTTGAAGTCCTCGGGCGGCACGTTGGTGGAAGGCGGCGGCGGTGCGCCACCGTCCATGATCACGAGCGCCGAACCTTGCGCGAGCGGGCTCGCCTCGAGCTGCAGGCCCCACGGCATCAGCGGTGTCGGGCCGAGCACCGGGATGCCCATCGTCCGCGCCTGCCACCACGAGCCCTGGTTCGGGACCTGCTCGTCGCCGAGCGCGACCTGCATCAGGATCTGCTTCGCCGGGACGCCGGTCGGCGTGCCCTGGGTCAGCGAGTTCGCGATGCCCGCGCCCTCGACCTTGTCCCATCGCATCTGGAACAGGTTGACCGCGAGCGTGGTGTCCAGCGGGTCGGGATACGCGCCCTGGAGGATGCTCTTGTAGGTCGGCCAGTCGAGCGAGCGCTCGAGCAGCAGCGAATAGTTCGCGCCACCGACCGCGAGTGCGGCACGCGTGATCGTGGGCTCGTAGGCCATCACGCCGGCGCCCATGATCGCGCCCTGCGAGATGCCGTAGTAGTAGACCTTCGTCGGGTCGACGAGCTGCTTCGTGCCGTCGAGGAACAGGTTGGTCGTGAAGCTGGTCCGCATCGCGTGCGCGAGCGTGATGTAGTTGACGAAGCCCTGCTCGATCACCTCGAACACCTCGTTCGACAGCGACATCTCGTTGAGCGCGCGCGCGACCGCCGGGAAGTCGACCGTCGACATGCCGCGCAGGTCGGTCCCGACGAACACCATGCACAGCTCCGACGCCGTGGTCCGCTGGACGCCGCCGGTGGCTTCGTTCGCCGATCCGAGCAGGCCGTGCCCGTAGAGGATCATCGGCACCGGCGTCGGTGACGTGTACGCGCAGGCCGGGATGATCGCCTGGAACGGGATCTGGTAGAAGCCCTGCACCGCGGGCAGCCCGACGGCGTCGCGCGCGATCGTGGTGCCATTGCGCTGCTCGCCGTCGTTGGTGAGGAACAGCGGCGCGTCGAGCGTTCCCATGATCTTGCGCTTGATGACGACCTGGTCCTCGGGGGTGTCGCTCTCGATCGCGTATGCGATCGGATGGCTCGCGAGTGCGGTGACGGCCCGATCGCGCGCCGCGATCATGTCGGAGTGGATGAACGCGTCAGACGCGACCGTGAAGTCCCACGCGACGACCAGCTGCTCTGCCGGGACGCCGGCGGTGGCGAGCGCGGAGAGCACGTCGCCGAAGCGTGGCCGCATCGCCTCGAGCAGCGCGTGGCTGGTGGACGTCCCGTCGCGCAGCGCGACGAAGCCCGGCGGCGATGACAGCTCGCCACCGCTCTTGCTCCGCACGCGCTTCGTGATGCCGACCGCATAGCGATGCCCGCCGGCGAGCCGCGCGCCCGGGCGGAGGAACAGCGCCTGGCGATCCGGCGTCGCCTCGGCGGGCGCATCGAGCTCTGCCCAGTGGGCGACCCGCGCCCCGGTCATCATGTCGACGATCACGGTCGCGGAGTCCGCGCCGAGCGAGAGGTCGAGGTTCTCGATCGGCGGCAGGCCGGTGACCGAGACGCCGCCCGGGAACGTGATCACCATCGGCGCGGCGGGCGAGAACCCGTCCGCCAGGTTCCAGTCCGTCGGATCGGTCTCGAGCTGGTCGGCGTTGATCGGCAGCGCGCGACGCGTCAGCGCGAGCCGGCGTCCGGTCGCGGTCGCGCCGTCGGCGATCTCGAACGCCGAGCTCGGCCACGGCACCATGCAGCTGCCCCGGTGGCTCGCGGTGTCCGTGAACCCGAGGGGATTGCAGTCGGCCTCGATCGCGAAGCCGTCATCACTGCCACCGCATGCCCCGAAGAGCGTGAACAGACACATCGCTGAGAGGGCCCGCATCTCGGTCCGGTCATACCACCGGTTCCCGAACACCCGAGGGGCGAATCGCATCGCGGCACGCTATAACCCGGACGTGTCGCGTTCTATCGGGGTCGCGTTGTTCCTACTCGTCGCCTGTGGCAATCCACCCGCGGTGAAGGGCCCGACCGGCCAGACCGGAACGGGCAGCACGACAGCTGGAAGCACGGGCGGCGGCAGCGTGACCGGCGGCGGCACGCTCAAGGACATCGGGTGCCCGACGCAAGGCTGCGTGTTCCATCCCGGTGCGGGTGTGTACTTCACGTGCCTGTCGACCAGTGTCGGCTCGTGCGCGCACTTCGGTGCCGCATGCACGCCGGAGGCGAGCTGCATGTACGAGCCCGCGAGCCGGTCGTACAAGCAGTGCACGAAGCCGGTGGAAGGTGTGTGTCAGGCGTTCGGTGCTGCGTGCGCGCCGGCATCGAAGTGCATGTTCGATGCGACCGACAATCTGCATCGCCAGTGCGACGACGTCTCGGGTGGCACGTGCAAGCGCTTCGGCGCGCTGTGCACGCCGTAGTCACGGCTTCGGCTTGACCTGCATCACCATCGCGAACCGCAGCGGCGCCGTCTTGCCCTCGGAGGTCGCCTCGCTCTTGAACTCGGCGCGCAGCTCGCCCGACATCGCGAGCCGCGCGAGGTCGACGGTGCCACTGCCACCGCCGTTGCCGCCGACCTTCGCGATCGTGACCGAGCGGGTGCCCTGCTTGAGCGTCTGATCGGGACCGGCGAGCTGCGTCGAGCTGGCGAACGACACCCGATCGCCCTCGATCGCCGTGATGTCGATCGTCGTGGTGCTCGTCATGTCGATGCCGTTCTGCGCGAGCTGCTTGACGCTGCGCCACTTCGCACCGACGCCGACCGGCTGATCGGGCATCGGCATCGCGAGCTGCTCGAGCCCCTGCGTCATCGTCGTGATCTGCTGCATCAGCGCCGGCGCGAGGTCCTTGCCGGCGGACACCTTCGAGTCGCGCTGGCGGCCCTGCGGCGACAGCGTCGAGGTGATGACGACGTTGTCGAACAGCCGGAGGCCCTCGTTCATCTGCGCGGCCGAGACTCCCGCACCCGCGCCGCGATCGGTGGCCGACGCGTGCTTGATCGTCGTGCGCAGCGTCGCCGAGCCGTCGGCCGCGACGTCGATCACGGCGAGCTCGAGATCCAACGTCAGGGTGGGCATCGTGTTGACCGTGCCGCCGCTCTCGAGATCGAAGTTCATGCTCATGTCGAACCGCGAGGTCGCGCCCTTCACCGGGCGATACCGCAGCTGCCGCAGCGGCGCGACGCCGGGTGTGACGAGCACGAAGCCGTCGGCCGACTTTGCGGGCGGCGGCTCGGCCGGCTGGTTGCCGCATGCGGCGGCGAGAATTGCGGCGCACAGGACCGATCTCATCGTGATCGAGGATAGGCCTGGCAAGATCGAAAGCAAGTTCGACAGCTTACGGACCTCCGATCTCCGGGCTTGACGGAACTGGGTTTGAAAAGCATTATCAATTTCACCTCGTGCTGGTCTGCATCTGTCACCCGACCTCCGACCGCGACCTCGAAGCGGTCATCGACGATGGCGCACGCACGCTTCAGGAGATCGCGCAACGCTGCGGTGCTGGCAGCGGTTGTGGCGCGTGTGTCGACGAGCTCCGGGATCGCCTGGTCGCGAAGGGCGCGAATGGATGCCCGCGTGATTGTGCCCCTGATCTGGTCTCGCTAAGGTCGCCTCGCTAGCTCCACTCTGGCGCGCGAGGGAACCTTGAAGGGCAACGCAGAGATCCTGACGCTGTTGAACCAGCTGCTCACCAACGAGCTGACGGCCATCAACCAGTACTTCATCCACGCCAAGATGTGCAAGAACTGGGGCTATGACCGACTCGCAGACAAGCTCCGTGCAGAGTCGATCGACGAGATGAAGCACGCGGACATGGTGATCGACCGCATCCTGTTCCTCGAGGGCGTCCCCAACCTGCAGCGCTATCACAAGCTGCAGGTCGGCGAGACCGTCAAGGAACAACTCGAGAGCGATCTCCAGGTCGAGTACACGTCCATCACGTTCCTGAACCAGGGCATCAAGACGACGCGCGAGGCGGGCGATCACGCGAGTGAAGATCTGCTGACCCGCATCCTGGTATCCGAGGAAGAGCACACGGACTGGATCGAGACCCAGCTCGAGCTGATCAAGCAGATCGGCGAGCAGAACTACCTGTCCCAGCAGATGCACAAGTAGGCACGCCGGCGCAGCGCCTCGTGCCAGCCTGGCAGCGCGCCGCGCCTCGTTCGCCGGTAACCGGTCGCAATCTCGACCAGCGTCGTGGCCACGCCGTTGCAGCAGCTCCCTGCATGCTGCTGTTTCGCTCGCTGACCGTGGGGCTGCTCGGTGCGTGCCTCTACACCGTCCTTCAATTGACGGTCGCGACGCCGACCCGACCGGCTTCGGCCGCGACGCCAACCGAGCTCGCGCCACCCAGCATGACCGTCGTCGATGTCGCGGCGGGCGTGCCGGCGACCCAGGTCGTCGAGCTGCTGCGGCTCGGCGCCGAGGAGCGGATCATCGCGGTCGATGATCGCGACGTCGCGAGCGATCTGGCTGCGGGCGTGGCGATCGCGAACCGCGCGCGCTCGCGGCAGTACGTCGATCTCACGATCGGACGCGGCGACGGCGACTCGCGCCGCCTGCTCGTGCTGATGCACTGAGCGCACCTGGTTCGCGGGGGATCGACCGACCTCGGACGCGATTGCACCGCCGCCGCTCCACATGCATGCTCTTGCAATGCCCACGCTCCGCATGATTCTCGGGCTGTCCTTCGCGATGTTGAGCGGGGTCGCCAGTCCGCCGGCCGCCGCTGAGCCTGCGACCTCCGCGGTCGACGAGGCTGCTGCACGGGCCACCGCCACCGCCTTCATCGGCGCGCTGGAGCGCGGTGACGCCGCGGCGATCGAGCGCCTGATCCAGGCGCCGCTCACCTCGTTCCTGGAGCCGTTGGCCGAGCTGACCTTCAACGAGCGCCGGGCGAGCAAACCCTGCGCCCGGTTGGAGAAGGCGCGCAAGGTTCAGCGTGCCGGGCTCAAGTCATACGCGCGCTGCCTTGCCGAGCGCCGAACGACATCGACTCATCACGAGTTGCGCGTCACCGCGACCAGGGCCCGCATCCGCATCGTGTCGAGTCCTCCCGAGTCGTACATCCAGGCGCCAGACGAGGAGGGCGTCGAGCTCGAGCTCGAGCGCGTACGCGGTGCCTATCGGATCCGCGCGGTCCGCATCGAGCAACTGGTCGGCGGCATCGAGGGCGGCGCCGTCGACGACGCTGTCGATCCCTCCGCAGGCGGGTTTCCGCCTCCGCCTCCGCCGCCACCTCCGCCTCCGCGGAAATAGCGCTCGCGGACACGGCGACGCCTGCTCGTGCTGACGCAGTGAGCTACTTGACGTTCAGCAGCTGCTGGTCCGCGTGACACGACGCGAGCATCTTCGCGCGGAACGTGGCGAGCGCCGGGTTCCCGCGGCGCAACCGGTTCAGCGCCGCGAGATCCGACTTCGCATCGCCGAGGTCGGCGGTCTTGCAGGCCGCGGCACCGCGGACCGCATGCGCGCGGGCGAGCTGGCGTCGAGATGCTCGCGGCGACGCCTCTGGATCGCCGGCATCGACGATCTGGTTCGCGATCATCTTGGCCTGCTGCGGGTCGGTCGCGAGCGCGGCCTCGGCCTTGCGCAAGGTCTGTCCGAGCGTCGCGTCCTCGGGAGCTTCGGGCTCGATCGGCCGGACTTCAGATTTCACGCCGGCGTCGCTGCTCCGGGGTCGCGCATCGGGTCGGGCATCCACCACGATCCCGGCGTCGAGCGCGATCACGCTGGTGGCGTCGGGTGCGATGGACGTGGCGTCGACAGGCGCGACCTCGGCGAGTCTTGCAGCATCGACTGGTGGCGCCGCGGCAGGTCGATCGTCGCGCATCACGACGAGCACCACGATCCCGGCGACCGCGAGTGCACCGACGGCAGTCGCGAGCAAGGCGACCCGCGATCGCCTGGGCGTCGGCACGGTCTGCGCCACGGTCTCGATCACTCGTTGATCGCGCACACTCGGCTCGCGGATGCTCGACGTGAACATTGGCGGCCTGGTCGACCCCGGCGCCGAATCGAGCGAGCGCAGGGTGGCGCTGTGTGGCGTGATCGGGATGACCGGTGCGTGGGCGAGGTTGCCGGAGTGCATCGTGCTGGCGAACGCATCCTCGCCGCGGGCACTGACCGGCGGATAGGTCGCGCCCTCGGTCAGCGCGAATGCGGCGCGGGTGCCCGGTGGTGAGGTCAGCGTCGCGAGCGGCGTGCCGGTCAGCGCCTCGACCAGCTCGCTGACCGACGCGAAGCGCTCCTCCGCGGGCTTGGCCATCGCGCGCGTCACCGCCGCGACGACTTGGGCGGGGAGCTCGGGCGCGATCTGGGCGAGTGGCGTCGGATGCTCGTAGACCACCTTGAACACGACCTCGGGGATCGAGGCGCCGGCGAACGCCGGGTGGCCGGTGAACATCTCGTAGAGGATCGCGCCGAGCGCGAAGATGTCGGTCCGCTCGTCGACCGTGCTGTGCTGTCCGGTCGCCTGCTCGGGTGCCATGTACTGCGGCGTGCCGAGCAGCGTGCTCTCCTGCGTCTTCACGGTGTCCGAGCCGCGCATCTTCGAGATCCCGAAATCGAGCACCTTCGCGATCTCGACCAGCCGGCCGTCGACCTCGGTCGGGCACAGGAAGATGTTCTGTGGCTTGAGGTCGCGATGCACGATGCCCTCGCGATGGGCGGCGGCGAGCGCGGAGCCGATCTGGCGGATCAGCGACAGCACGTGGTTCAGCGTCAGCGGGCCGCGCTTCAGGCGCTGGGACAGCGATTCGCCCTGCAGGTATTCGAGCACCAGGTAAGGCGTGCCGTCGGACAACAGATTGGTGTCGACCACGCCCACGATGTTCGGGTGCCCGAGCCGGGACGCGATCTCCGCTTCGCGGGCGAACCGGCGCAGGATGTCGGCATCCTCGAGCCCACCATGTAGCAGCTTGATCGCGACTTGCTTGCCGGGCAGCCGGAGGTGGCTGGCGAGGAACACCTGGCCCATCCCACCCTCACCGATCAGGGCCTCGATCGTGTAGGTGTCGGCGATCACCGACCCGACATCGACGGTCACCCGCTTCGGTGAATTCGCCATCCGCGCGAGCGTATAATCATTCACTGATGCGTGCACGTTGGGTCGTCTTCGCGTTGCTCGTCGGGCTGCACAGCGATGCCGTGGCGGACGATCCCAAGCCAAGCCCGGTCGATATCAAGCCGTTTCGCGACGAGCTGCTCGTGTTCAAGGACAGCGCCGGCTACACCTACGTCGTCAAGCCGGGGGTCGATCCGGTCGTGTTCTACGGCAACGGCAAGGAGCTGTACTCGCAGCACATCCAGGGCCGCTCCGCGGATGGCGACTCGTGGGCGATCTCGACCTGGGCGCCACGGGTCGCGGAGACCCGGCCCGGCGAGATCCGGCGCAACAAGGACGGCTCGGTCTCGAAGAACTGCGACGGCAAGGACGACTACGGCTTGACCCAACTCGGCGGAGACAAGGCCAAGGCCGTGCTCGACAAGAGCGTGTTCCTGTCACCCGTGCTGGTCCGCCGCTCCCACTTCCTCGCGCGCGACGATCGCGGCAACTACTACTACGTCGACAAGCTGTCGCGTACCCATGGCGGCAAGGGCTTCCGGGTGTTCAGCGGCAAGAAGGGCGCGATGAAGCAGCTACCGCTCACCGACGTCGCGAGCGACAGCGCGGGCGAGGTGTTCTCGACCAAGTCCGGCGACCTTCGCCTGCTGACCGACGCCGCGCACGACAAGCAGCCACCGGCGGTGTGGATTCGCGGCGAGAAGCGCACCGAGCTGATCCGGCTCGACCTCGACGTCAACTCGCCGCTGATCTTTCGCGGGCTCGGCATCTACAAGTTCATCGGCACGCTGTGCGACAACCTCTGATATGAAACTCTCCGGCGTGGTGGCGCTCGTCACCGGTGGTGCTTCGGGTCTCGGTGCGGCGACGGTGCGGCGACTGACCGCGGGTGGTGCGAAGGTCGTGATCGTCGATCGCGACGATCAACGCGGCGCCGCGCTCGCGGAGGAGCTCGGCACCGTGTTCGCAAAGGCCGACGTCACCGATCCGGCGCAGGTCGAGGCCGCGATCGCCGAGGCGCAGAAGCTCGGCCCGCTGCGGATCGCCGTGTCGTGTGCGGGTGTCGGCTGGGCGGCACGCACGCTCGACAAGACCGGCAAGCCGCACGATCTCGAGTTGTTTCGTACCGTCGTCGGCGTCAACCTGGTCGGCACGTTCAACGTGCTGCGCCTCGCTGCGGCCGCGATGTCGAAGACCGAGCTGGTCGATGGCGAGCGTGGCGTGATCATCAACACCGCGTCGGTCGCCGCCTACGATGGCCAGATCGGCCAGATCGCCTACGCCGCGTCCAAGGCCGGTGTCGTCGGCATGACGCTGCCCGCCGCGCGCGACCTCGCGCCGGTCGGCATCCGCGTCGTCACGATCGCGCCCGGCATCTTCGACACCCCGATGCTCGGCGCGCTGCCCGAGGACAAGCGTGCCGCGCTCGCCGCCGACGTCGTGTTCCCGAAGCGGCTCGGCGATCCGGCGGAGTACGGCGGGCTGGTCGCGGCGATCGTCGAGACCGGCTATCTCAACGGCGAGACGATCCGGCTCGATGGCGGCATCCGCATGCCCCCGAAGTGAGATTTTCTGGTCCGGGGCACCGGCGATCCGTGGGATCGTGGTGGATGGCTCGCTGGATCTTGTGGTGCGTGCTCGCGGTCTCGGGATGCCAGGACGGCGGTGGCGAAGTGCCGGTCTCGGACAGCGGTGGTGAAGTGCCGTTCTCGGATGGTCGCCTGTGCACCCTCCGCGGTTGCAGCCCCGCGGCAGAGCTCGCCTTGCCCTATGCCGGTGACGAGGCGGACCTGGACGCGGGTACGGGGCGGGTGTGTATCAATCAGCTGTGCGCCGACGCAACCATTGCGGGCGTGCCCCGCGACGGCGGTGGCATCGGCGCTCACTTCGCATCCGGTGATCTGCTCGGGATGGTCATGCTGTGGCGAGAAGCGGGCGCGCTGTCGGTGCGAGCCAGCGTCGAGCAGTACCAGCTCGCACTGACCGCAGGCGATGTCTACTCGCTCGCCTACAGCGCACAGGACGGGCGGGTCCTGGTGGAGGGGCGGTGGGCGGCGCACGCGTACGCGACGAGCTATCCCAACGGCGTCGAGTGCGGGCCGATGTGCTTCACGGGGCAGCTCGAACCGCTGCCCTGAGTGATCACTTCGGCAGGTCCTTCGGGAACGTGATCGGCAGCTCGGGGATCTTGGTCTCGTACAGCCAGCTGTAGGTGAAGAACGTGCCGAGCACGCGCTTCGAGTAGTTGCGGGCCTGGTCGTCGCCGATCGCCTCGATGAACTCGTCGGTGTCGTAGCTGCCGCGTAGCCGGAGCATCTTGCGGACCGCGGCGGGGCCGGCGTTGTAGCCAGGCGGCACGAGGAGCGTGAAGTTCTTGAAGTGCGAGAACAGGAAGCCGAGGAACCGCGAGCCGATCGTGACGTTCTTCTCCGGGTCGCGGAGGCTCTCCCGGGTCGGGTCGATGCCGGTGCCCTTCGCGAAGTCCTTCGCGGTCGGCGGGATCATCTGGGTCAAGCCGATCGCGTTGGCGTAGCTCTCGAGCAGCGGATCGAACGCGCTCTCCTCGCGCACGATCCCGATCTGCATCGCGAACGGGACCTTGTTGGCGGTCGCGTGGCGCGACAGCAGCTCCTTGTAGGCGAGCGGGTAGGCGATCAGCCAGCGCGCGCGGTTGGCGCCGACCGGCCAGGTCTTGCGGTACTCGAGGATGTGCCAGCGCGTCGGCCAGTGCGACGACTGGTAGCGGCCGGCGCGATCGAACAGGTACGCCATCGCCCACAGCTTCTCGATCTGGTCGGCGTCGGTGACGCGGTTCTTGTCACCCGGTGCGGCGAGCCCGAGCTTGCGCAGCTCCGCCTCCGCCGAGTCGCCGAGCCCGAGGCGCAGGAGCTCGAGCGCGCGCAGGAAGCCGGGCGCCGCCCACTCGAGTCGCGGCTTGAACACGAACGCTGGCGCCTTCGGGTCGAAGCCCGCCGGGTCGCTCGACAGCTCGGTGACCATCGCGGCGTACTTGGCGGGATCGGTCTCGCGAAGCCGGTTGAGCGACATCATCGCGTAGTAGGCCGCGGGGTACTGGCGGATCGCCTTCTCCCACGACGCGATCGCTTCGGCCTTCTTGCCCTTCGCGGCGAACGCACGGCCCAGCCAGTACTGCGCCTGGCCCTCACCGAAGTAGTTGTCGTCGTGCGGGACCAGCTCGATCTGCCGGGTCCACCACTTGATCGCGTTGTCGTACTGCTTGTCGCGCCACGCGCGGAAGCCGAGCCGCCACATCGCCTCGGCAATGTTGTCGCCGGTCGGGTACTTGGTAGGCAGCGCCGACAGCACCTCCTCGACCTTCGCGCCGTCGTTACGCGAGGCCCACTCCTCCGCCTCGCGCAGCATCGCGTCGTCGGAGTAGCTGTGCTTGGGATCGATCGTCTGCGCAGCTTGATAGCGCTCGGTCGCGGTGTCGTGCTCGCCGATGAACGCGTACGAGCGACCCGCCTGGTACGTGCACTTGATGTGGAGGTCGACGTTGTTGGCCGCCTTGCACGCGACGGTGGCCTCGTCGAACATCGGCGCGGCGCCCCGGCGATCGCGTGCCTTGAACCGGCTCTGCGCCTTGTGATACGCGGCGACGCATCGATCCGCGACGGAGATCTTGGGATCCGCGAGCGCCGCGGCATACGCAGCTTCCGACTGCGGGTTGCGCATCGCATCGAACAGCTCCTTGCCACGGACGAGCTGCTCGGGCGCGGTCAGCGTGTCCCAGCCCGGTACGGCGAGCGCGGTCAGCCGCTCGGTCGCCTTCGCAGTCCACGACGACAGCGGATCCTCGATCGAGATTTGGCGGTACAGCGTCGCGATCTCCTTGCCATCGCCCTTGGTCGCCTCGAGCGCCTCCGCGAGCCGGAACCGCGACTCCGAGCGCCGCGGACCGGTGGGCCGGCGCGTCAGGTAGTCGCGATAGTGTGCGACCACCTTGGGCTGATCGCCCTGGCCTCGCAGGACGTCTCCGACCAGCAGCTCCGCATCGGCGCCGTGGATCGAATCGCGAGACACCGCCTGCGCGAGCTCGAGCGCCTTTGGCAACGCATGCGCGAAGTAGTGCGCGCGCGCTGCATGGTACGTCGCGTAGTCGGCGAGCCTCGGCAGTCCGGCCCGCGCGACGAGCAGGTGCTCGGCCGCCTGGGGCCAGTTGGTCTGGCGTGCGGCGATCAGGCCGAGCATCAGCTCGAACCGTGGAATCGCATCGACGGTGGCGGTCAGCCGCGCCTTGGTGAACGCGACGTAGGCCTCGGGCCACTTCTCGAGTGCGAACGCCTGCGCGCCGGCCAGTGCGTCGCCGGTCGCGAAGTACGGCGCGGCCATGGTCTCGGACAGCGCGGCCGGGGTGGTGGGCGCGACGTCAACCGGCGCGGCGTCGGGTGTGGCGAGCGGTTTCTGGACGTGGCGATGACCGTCGTCACCCGAGCACGCAGAAGCCAGCACGAGGATGGCCGGGAGGAGACGATGCATGGCTCGACCCTAGCAACGTCGATCTCCGAGGCCAAATTCCGCGTCACTCCCCGACGCCGAGCGGCCTCGCGGGGCGCTCGTGAGCCCCGTCGGCCTCGACCAGGGGACCCGCTCGCAGCCCGACCGCCAGGACGCCCGCCCACACCGGCCAGGCGAGATCCTCCTCGTCGTCGACCGGGGCGCCGGTGCGGATCTTCGCGCTCGCTTCCTCGATCGGCATCGCGAGCACGCGCGTCGCGGCCAGCTCCTTGTCGTTCGGCGCGCGGACCAGGCGCGCGCGCCCGGGCGCCACCCGATCGACGAGGCCGTCGAGGAACGCGCGCTTGTCGGCTGCGTCGGTGACCTCGCGCGCGGTGCCGAGCACGACGACGGAGCGGTAGTTGACGGAGTGATGGAATGCGCTCTTCGCGTAGACCAACCCGTCGAGCAGCGTCACGCACAGCGACAGCGGGAGCCCCTCGGCCCCGATCTGGAGCATCCGGCTCGCGACCGCGCCGTGGATCATGAGGTCGTTGCCACGCCGCACGTACGCCATCGGGATCACGAATGGATGGCCCTGGTGGTCGAACGCGACGTGCGCGACCAGCCCTTCGTCGAGGATCGCGTGCACCACGGCCGGGTCGTACGAGCCGCGGCGCGCCAGCCGGCGGACGGTCGAGCGCTTCGACGCGGGCTCGATTCGAGAATTCTCCATGGTGCGAACGTGCTACGAACGTGGAGGTACGAAAACCTCCAGTTCGGCGAAAGTGACCCATCCAGATGCGCAGACCCCTCCAGCTCGCGGTCGACCCGCGAAAGCCGGGCTCGCTGTTCGTCCAGATCGCGAGCGCGATCGCCGATCAGATCCGCGGCGGGCAGCTCGCCGGCGGTGACGTGCTGCCGGGCACTCGCTCGCTCGCGCGCGACCTCGGCGTCGACCGCGACACCGTGCTCGCCGCGTACGGCGACCTCGAGGCCCAGGGCTTCGTGGTCTCGGTCCCGCGCACCGGCACGGTCGTCGCCGCGCTGGTCAGCAGTCCGCAAGCTCGGCGCACGCGCGCGCCTCGCGAGCGTGGCAAGTCGGCTGGCTTCGAGCTCGATCGCGGTCCGCCGGCGCTCTGCGGGGAGCAGCTGCCGGCGAGTACGATCGTGCTGGCGACTGGCGTGCCGGACCTTCGGCTCGTCCCCAGCGAGCTGATCGCGCGAGCGTATCGCCGCGCGATGCGCCGCCATCCGACCAGCCTGCTCGGCTACTCCGACACGCCGCTCGGCCACGACCGGCTGCGGACCGCGGTCGCGCAGTTCGTGCGCGAGACCCGGGGAGTCCCGGCCACGACCGAGGACGTCATGATCACGCGGGGCAGCCAGATGGCGATCGATCTGGTGGGCCGCGCGATCATCCGGCCGGGCGAGGTCGTCGCGGTCGAGGAGCTGGGTTACCAGCCAGCGTGGGCGTCGTTCGAACGCGCCGGCGCAAAGCTCGTCGGGATCCCGGTCGATGCCGGCGGGGTCGACGTCGCCGCGCTCGCGAAGATCTGCGCGAAGCACCCGGTGCGGATGATCTACGTCACCCCGCATCACCAGTTTCCGACCACCGCCGTGCTCGGCGCCGGCCGCCGCATGCAGCTGCTCGCGCTAGCTCGCGAGCACCGGTTCGCGATCCTCGAGGACGACTACGACCACGAGTTTCACTACGAAGGCCGCCCGGTGTTCCCGCTCGCGAGCACCGACACGGCCGGCTCGGTGGTCTACGTCGGCACGCTGTCGAAGGTGCTCGCCCCGGGACTCCGGCTAGGGTTCGTCGTCGCGCCGCGGCCGCTGATCGATCGGCTGGCGCGCGAGCGCTACCTCGTCGATCGCCAGGGCGATCTGGCGCTCGAGGTCGCGTGCGCGGAGCTGCTCGAGGACGACGAGGTCGGGCGCCACACGCGCAAGATGCGCAGGATCTACCAGTCGCGCCGCGACGCGCTCGCGACCGCGCTGACCCGCACGTTCGGCGATCGCCTCAGCTTTCGCGTGCCGAGCGGCGGCATGGCGCTGTGGAGCGAGGTCATGCCACCACTCGATCCGGATCGCTGGGTCGCGCGCGGGCTGCAGCACGGCGTCGCGTTCCAGTCGGGCACCGTGTTCTCGCTGTCAGGCCAGCGGATCGCCGCCGCCCGGTTTGGCTTCGCGAGCTGCACGGAGGCGGAGATCCAGCTGGCCGTTCGCCGGCTCGACAAGGCCGCGAAGCTCCGGTGACTACCGCTTGCCCTTGGGCCGCGTTTCCCACGGGTACTTGTCGTACTTGTCGCCGTCGGCCTCGACCCAGAGGTCGACGGGTCGATCCGCGAACACTCGCTTCGAGAGCTCCTCGACCCGCACGTCCCGCTGCGCGATCTGCGCCTTGCCATTGATCGTGACCCCGACGCGCTCGTCGCAGGCGATCCACACGTCGAGCCCGGGGCGAGTCGCGAGGAAGCTCGCCAGCACCTCGCCGGTCAACTTCGCCTCCTCCTCGTTGCAGCCTGTGCGCTGGATCTCGTGGCCCGAGGCCGTCAAGAACGGATCGCCGGGCCGGTCGTCCCAGCTCAGGCGGTTCACCGGTTTGCTTGCTGGATCGACAAGCAGGATGTCGACCGGCGCTTCGTTCACCACGTACTTCGAGACCCGCCACGCATACCGATGGTAGTAGTCGAGCACGGCCTGGTCGGTGACCTCGGCAGCGACGATGAATGACACCCGGTAGCGGCCCGAGCGATCGAGGGTGACCGTGTGGCCGTCGTTCTCGAACAGGTTCACGCGCTGCAGCAGCGCACCGAGGCGCTTGCCCTCGGCAAGGTCGGCACCGCGCCGGATCGTGATCTGATCCTTGCCGAACATGATCACGCTCGACCGCGACTCCCACGGGATCCTCACGCGGTGCTGCCAGTGGTCGTCGGTCAAGACGATGTCGACCTCCTTGCCGCCGAGCGCTCGCTCCGACAGCGTGCCCTGGAGGTCCTCGAAATAGGTCCTGGTGTTGTCGTCATGATCGGCAGACTCCTTCACCACGAACAACGCGACGATGCGATCGCGCTCGCGCTGGATGCGCACGCTCGCGGGATCGTCGAAGAATCCTCGCTCGGCGAGAACATCGGCCACCGCAGCCGCCTCGGCCGCCGTGGCACCGGCCGTGTAATACACCTCGCCCGCCTTGCGCTCGATGGTCGGCGGGGTCGGCGGGATGGTCGCGAAGTGGTACGCGACGAACGCGGCGATCCCGAGCGCGACGCAGCACACGGTCGTGAGTAACGACAACCCGATCGCGACCCACCACGACGCCTGCCGACCGCCCGCGCGCACGTGGTGAGAAAATGCATCGCCCTGCAGCGCCTTGCCGGACACCGCGATCGCGACCACGGAGACCAGCGAGAAGATTCCGGGAAACGCTGGAACCGTGACCGCCGCATAGAGGACCAGCGCGGTGAAGGCCGCACTGATGCCGTAGGAAGTCCAGGCCGCGAGCGGCTTGCGCAGCTTCCTGAAGTTCCGGCCGAGCAGCAGGCCGCCCGCGAATGGCATCCCGAGAAACGTCACGAGTGCCATCTGTGCCGTCGAGAACAGCTTGTACGTCGGCAGGACGACAACACCGTCGGGCGGTGCGTCGTCGCTCGGCAGCGCAGGCGCGGGCAGCGGTCCACGTACGGTCGCAGCAGGAATCGGCGGCTCGCGCATCCGAAGTTCGTACTACGTGTGCGCGGTTTCTGGCACGAGAACGTCACCGGTGACGAACACGGCACGCAACAGCGCGCGCAGGTCCTCGTTCACGAGCGGCAACGCGGCCACCTCGTCGGCGCGCACCCATCGCAGCTCGCGCGTGCGATCCGGCACCGGGCCGAGCACCACGGGCTCGCTCGGCTGGCACCGGAAGTACCGCACGCGCTTGACGTGACGATCCGCGCCGTCGCCGACCGTGTAGTCGATGTGCCCGAGCTTGCGGCCAAGCTCGACCGAGGACATCAGGCCAGTCTCCTCGCGGAGCTCGCGCACCGCCGCGTCCTCGGGCAGCTCGTCCCACTCGATGCCACCCTTCGGGAGCTCGAAGCCGGCCACGCGCACCCGGATCACGAGCACGCGACCGGCCTCGACCAGCGCCGCACCACTCGAGATCTCGCTCGCGTGATCCGGCAGGTCGAGCACGAGGTCACTGACCAGCCCACGCCGGCGCGCCTCGTCGAGGAACCACACGAGCGGCGCGTTGCGGCGCCAGCCCGGTGGTGCATCGACCCGATCCGCCACCATGAACATCGCGAGCAGCCGGACGTCGAGCTCGGCCGCGAGCCGGCGCCACGCCTTGTCGGACGGTGGTTGGCCGCGCTGCGCGGAGAGGTACCAGGGCAGGTTGGTGTCGTGCCACTTGACGAGTGCGAGCAGGCGCGCGTCGTCGACCCCGCAGTCGCGCAGGACGTCGAGCGACTTCTCGGGCCGCGCGCTGCCGGTGACCTTGCCGAGGTCGTGGACGCGCCCGAGGTCGCGGAGCAAGGCGACATCCGCCGGCGTGCAACCGTTGGCCTCGGCGAGCGCGGTGGCACGCGCCGAGACAGCCTCGGAGTGGGCGTGGGCATTGGCCGCCGTGTGGCGGCGTGGGTTCAAGCTGACGGTCGCGAGCCGCTGGTACGTCTCGGCGAACCGGGGATTGGAGAGGATCGTGTTCATGCGAGCAACCTACGGCCGACAGGACTCACCTGGAACGATTGCTTCGTGAGCGACTATAGTCTGAAACTATAGCCATGACGTTCGAGTGGCTGTTCGCGTTCGTCACGTTCGCCGAGCATCGTAACTTCACGCGGGCGGCCGAGCACCTCCACATCTCCCAGCCCGCGCTCCACGTCCAGATCAAGAAGCTCGCCGAGTCGGTGGGGCGCGCGCTGTACGTGCGACGCGGCAGGGCGCTCGTGCTGACCGCCGAGGGCGAGCGGCTCGCGGCGTACGGGCGCGAGGTGCTCGATCGCAGTGACCGCGTGCTCGCGGAGATCCGCGGCGAGACGGCGGCCGGTCCGGTCGTGCTGGCGGCGGGGCAGGGCGCGTTCCTCTACCTACTCGGACCCGCGATCCGGCGGTTCCCGAAGCAGCGCTGGCCGCTGCGGCTGCTCGCGCTGACGGGACCCGAGACGATCGACGCGGTGCGCTCGGCACGCGCACATCTCGGCGTCGTCGCGCTCACCGATCCGCCGCCACCTGAGCTCGCGTCGACCCGGTTACGTGCCGTCGGCCAGCAGGTCGTGATGCCGGCCTCGCACCGGCTCGCGCGCAAGCGCCGGGTCGCGCCGCGCGATCTCGCAGGCGAGGCGATCGTGGTCGCGCCAGTCGGCAGCCATCACCGGATGATGCTCGCCCAGGCGCTGCGGGTCGCCGGGAGCGAGTGGAGCGTCGCGGTCGAGGCGAGCGGCTGGGAGCTGATGCTGCACTTCGCGAAGGCGGGCATGGGCATCGCGGTGGTCAACGACTTCTGCACCGTGCCCCGCGGCATGATCGGTGTGCCGCTCGACGATGTTCCCGCGATCACCTATCACGTGCTCGTCCGCGAGCCGCTGCACGCCGCGGCGGCGGCGATGCGCGACCTCGTGGTCGAGGTTCCATGCTAAGAACTTCCCGCTTCATCCGGCCGCGCGGCTGGGTCGTTTCGATGGACTGCCACGGGACCGTGCCATGGAACACCACAACGCGCTTCGCCAGATCACGCTCGCGCTCGACCGCGTGACGCTGACCGGATTCTCGATCTCCGGCCTCGCCACGTACATCCAGATCCCCGCGCTCGACGTCTGCTTCGACATGGGTGAAGCGCCGCTGTCGGCGTTGCCGCTCAACCACATCTTCCTCACCCACGCGCACGGAGATCATGCGCGGTGCTTGCCGCGTCACTGGCACCTGCGCCGGATGATCGGCATCGCGAAGCCTGCCGCGTACTTCCTGCCCGAGGCGATCCGCGTCGGATTCGAAGGCCTGGTCCAGGCGGAGGCCCGGTTCGAGGGCGTGCCCGACGACGCGGTCGAGATGCCGCAGTTTCACGGGCTCGTCGATGGCCCGGAGTCGGTCGCGCTGCCGTACCGCAAGGACCTCCGCGTCCGCGCGTTCTCGGTCACCCACAGCGTGCCGAGCCTCGGCTACACGATCCTGTCGCGCAAGCGCAAGCTACGGCCCGAGTACAAGGACATTCCGGGTCCGGAGATCGCGAAGCTGCGCGCGGCCGGCGTCGACGTGCAGTACGAGATCGACGATCCGCAGGTGACGTTCATCGGCGACTGCATCGGCGCGTCACTCGCCGAACAGGCGCACATCTGGGACTCGCCGATCGTGATCATCGAGGCGACGTTCCTCGAACCCGGCGAGCAGGCGCTGGCGGCCAAGAAGATGCACACGCACCTGTCGGAGATCGCCGGCGCGCTCGAGCAGCTCGGCGATCGCGTCGCGACCAAGCACATCGTGCTCAAGCACTTCTCGATGCGCTACGGCCGCGACGAGGTGTTCGCGCACATCGCGTCGGGCATCCCGGAGCGATTTCGCGACCGCATCCGCGTCCTGCTTTAGCGCGGCGTCAGCGCGCGACGCGATCGCGGCCGGCGTGCTTCGCGCGATACAGCGCGCGGTCCGCGGCATCGATCAGCTCGGCCACGGTATCGGCGGGCGTCGATGGAAAGCCAGCCACGCCCGCCGACACCGTCGCCTGCAGCCGGTGCTCGTGATACTCGGTCACCGTCTGCGCAACGGTCTTGCGGAGGCGCTCGCCGAGCGCGAACGCAGGGTCGAGCGGAATCGAGCGCAGCACGACCGCGAGCTCCTCGCCGCCGAACCGCGCCACGACATCCTCGTTGCGCACCGCGCGGACCAGCACGTTCGCGAGGTTCACCAGCACCGCGTCGCCAGCGAGGTGGCCGTGTGTGTCGTTGAACTGCTTGAAGTGATCGATGTCGATCATGATCAGCGACACGCTGGTCTCGTGCCGGCGCGCGAACTTGAGCTCGCTGTCGAGCCGGTCCATCAGGTAGCGCTTGTTGAACAGCCTGGTCAGCGGGTCGCGCAGCGCCGACGACATCAGGTTCTCGTGGAACGACTGGTCGAGCTCGTCCTGGAACGAGAACCGGAGGACTGTGGTGCGCCCGATCTGGATCTTGTCGCCCTCGTGGAGCGCCAGCGGCCCCTGGACCCGCTCGCCGTTGACGTAGGTGCCGTTGCGGCTCTCGAGGTCGTGGATCCACATCTGATCCGTCTCGACGCGTACCCGCGCATGCTGGCGCGACACGCCGTCGTCGGGGAGCTTGAGCTCGACGTTGGGCGCGCGGCCGAGGATGGTGTCACCGTGCGAGAGCTTGTGAATCTGACCGGTCGCGCCGCCCGTCAGCACCGTGAGACACGCACGCCGGGCGCCGCGCTGCGGTGAATCGATTGCCTCGACCGTGCCGGTGGCAGTCAAGTCCTCGTCCCAGCTCTCAGGCCCATCCGGCACCGCAGCATCGTACGGAGCCGACGCCACGCAGGTCAATCGATCGGGGCTTCAGCCGGCGCGCGCCGAGAACCACGCCGCAATCTCGACGAGGCGGCTCGCGCGCGGTCCGAGCTGCGAGGCGATGGTGCGCGCTTGATCTCCGAGCGTGCGGATCCTCTCGGTCGCCGTCGCGGCATGCTCGACGAGCTCGCCGTCGTCGCGATCATCCGCGTGCTGGAACGCGATCCCGATCGCGAGCCCGTAGGCACCGAGCGCGCTCGCCACCTCGGCCGAAGCACCCGCCGTGATCGCCCCGAGCTCCGCCGCCGCTGCGAACAGGGCGCCGGTCTTGGCCGCGTGCAGGCGTTCGATCTCGGCGAGCGTCTGCGGCTTCGCCGTCAGGTCGATCGCCTGGCCGGCGAGCAGCTCGTGGGCACCGGCGCGCCGCGCGAGCACCGTCACCGCCGCACCCGCCGCGGGCCCGAGCTCGGCGAGCGCACCGAACGCCGCGGTCAGCAGGCCGTCACCGGCGAGGATCGCGATCGCCTCGCCGAAGGCGACGTGCACGGTCGGGCGCCCGCGGCGCACGTCGTCATCGTCCATCGCGGGCAGATCGTCGTGCACCAGCGTGTACGCGTGGAGCATCTCGATCGCGCACGCGGCAGGCAGCGCAGCGTCGCGCGAACCGCCACACGCCTCGGCGGCAGCGAGCAGCACCGCGGGACGCAGGCGCTTGCCGGGTCCAGTCGCGGCGTAGTGCATCGCCTCGAGCATCCGACCGGGATCATCCCCGGCGACCCGAAGCCGGCGCTCGAGCGCGGCATCGACCCAGCGTCGCGCGTCGTGGAGGAACGCCTCGAGCTGCGGTGGCGCACTCGAGGGCGCGAGGGTTGCGTCAGCCGGAGGGGGGATCATCGGGAGTCTCCACAACGGCAAAGGGCACGACCTCGACGCCGCCGGACGCGCTGACCAGGATCTCGACGCGCTTCTCGGCACTCGCGAGTTGCTGCTGACCGCGCCGCGCGAGCTGCACGCCCTCTTCGTAGACCTGCAGCGATTGCTCGAGCGACAGCTCGCCGGACTCCAGGCGCTGGACGACCTCCCGGAGCCGTCCGAGGATGTGGTCGAACCCGAGCTCCGCTTCGGCCATGGCGCGCGACCATAGCGAACACGAACTGAAAAGTCATCACTCCGGGATCGCTTGACGGCGCGCCCACTTGCAGGGAAGCTGAAAGCCATGGGGGAGCAGCGCCAGGACTTCCATCCGAGCGACACCGCGGACCTCCGTGAGCGGTGGCGGACGTATATCCAGGATCGTCGGCTGAACGTCACCGCGCAACGCGAGGCGATCGTCGAGCAGTTCCTCCGCACGCGCGAGCACGTCTCGATCGACGAGCTGCTGACCAAGGTCCGCAAGCGCCAGCCCAAGGTCGGCTACGCCACCGTCTACCGTACGCTCAAGCTCCTCGTCGATTCGGGCCTCGCGGTCGAGCGCCAGTTCGGTGATGGCCAGGCGCGGTTCGAGGTCGTCGGGGATCATCACGATCACTTGATCTGCATGAAGTGCGGGCTGATCCTCGAGTTCGAGGACGACGAGATCGAGCGCCTGCAGGAGAACATCGCCGAGCGACTCGGCGGCTTCACCGTGCTGCGCCACCGCCACGAGCTCTACGGTCTGTGCCCGAAGGCCGCTGGCGACGCCAACGGTGCATGCCCGCGCGATCAGGGTCGTCGCTGACGACATGAACCCGAAGTCAGCGCCCGCACTTCGGTGGGCCGCTCGTCGTGCTGACCCCGAATCTTAGCGCTTGGCCGGTCGCGGGACCCGTGGGCATAGTCCGGCCCCATGCGGTACGTCCTCCTGCTCGTCGCTCTCGTCGCGTGTCGCGACCCCGGCAACTCCGGCGACGACGATGGCGCCGATGCCTCGATCGACGCACCAGCGGGTGTCGGATGCACCGCGATGTCGCCGCGCAGCGTGCCGGTGGAGACGTTCGTCGGACCGAGCGGGCTACAGGATCGCCTCGAGACGCTGATCGATGGCGCGCAGCAGTCGATCGACGTCCAGATGTACCTGTTCACGGTCATCGACCTCGCGGATCGCCTGATCGCGGCACATCAGCGCGGCGTCGACGTGCGCGTGCTGTTCGATCCCGAGCATGCGGGCAACGGCACCGTGCGCTCGATGCTGACCAGCGGCGGTGTCCCGCATCGCAACATGCCGACGCTGTACACGTTCTCGCACGCGAAGTTCATGATCATCGACAAGCAGAAGCTCGCGATCATGTCGATGAACTTCAACGTCGATGCAATGAGCCGCGAGCGCAACTACGGCCTGATCGACCGCGATCTCGAGGACGTCGCCGATGCGCAGGCGATCTACGACATGGACTGGGCCGCCGGCGGTGGCGAACCGGTGCAGGTGGCAGACCTCGCCTGCACGCGCCTGATCGTGTCACCCAATAATGCCAAGCAGCGGCTCCTCGAGCTGATCAACAGCGCGAAGCAGACGCTCGAGATCGAGGCGCTCTACGTCTCGGAGATCACGATCCGCAACGCGATCGGCATGGCCAAGCAGCGCGGCGTCGCCGTGCGCGTGCTCCTCGAGTCGGGTGACGACAACGTCGACGCGGCGACGTACTTCCAGGGCCAGGGCATCGAGGTCCACCAGGCGAGCAACTTCCTGCTCCACGCGAAGCTGATCGTCGCCGACGGCGTCGCGTTCGTCGGCTCGGAGAACTTCTCCCAGACCGCGCTGACCAAGAACCGCGAGCTCGGCGCGCTGGTGTTCGAGACCGGCCCGGCGCGCGCGATCCGCGATCAGTTCGACGACGACTGGCTGAGCACGCCGGCGTTTCCGTAGCGCTACTTGTTCTTGATCCGGTCGATCTCGGACGCTTCGGACGGGGGCAGCAGATGAACCACGCAGCGCCCGGCTTCCGCCGGCATCAGCGCCGCGGCCCACAGGAAGCTGTTCTTCCAGTAGCCGCGCGTCGGGCGGCGATCGATCGCGGGGCCAAACTGCTGGGTCATCCAGCGATCGAGCGCCTCCTCGTCGCAGCCGCGCACCAGCAGCTGGATCTCGATCAGCTTCGACGATTTGTCCGTGCCGCCGAAGTAGAGCTGGATCTCGGTCGGGCTCCCCGCGACGGAGATCCCGCGCAGCTTGTGGCACCAGGTCGCGGGACGGCCATCGCCGAGCTCGGTCGGCTGGCAGATGCCCTGCGTGACATCGGCGACGGTCGTGCGAGTGAACGTGTACGGCCCGATGCCCGCAAACTCGGCCTTGCGCTCGCAGCCCGCGACCAGGACGATCATCGACAGCACGGTCAGCGCCCTCATGCCGGCACGCCTCCGACGCGGACCTCGACCATCACCTCGTCCTCCATCTTGAACATCAGGAAGCGCGGCGCGGACATCCCGAGCTTGCGGATGTCGAGCTCGAACGTCGCCGTCGCCTCGAGGCTCACGGCATCGAGCTTACCTTGCCCGGCGAGCACGAGCCCGACCTCCTTGCCGCGCCAGCGCAGCGTCCCCTCCGCGGTCGCCGAGAACGATGGCCCGTCGCGCACCACGTCGCGCACCACGCGGAGCTCGAACACCGCGGCCGGGTGGCGCTCGAGATCAAAATCCTTCCGCAGCTTGCGGTTCTTCAGGAAGTCGCCTGCGTCGAACGCGGTCATGTCGACGCGAAACGTCGCCTTTGCGCCCGCGGTCCCCAGCGTCTCGGCATCGGCCTCGACCTCGCCGGTGACCTGGTTCCATACCGTGGTCGTATCGTGGACGCGCGAGCGCGCCTTGACCGTCAGCGTCCCGGTCTGGACCTTGTAGTTCACAAGGCGAGCATACGATCTCGTCCGCTACGCGGCGAGGCACTGCAGGAGCAGCGTCGTCACGTTGTCGGTACCGCCGTTGCGGTTCGCGGCGTCGACCAGCTCGGCGACCGCGCGCTCGAGGCTCTTCGCGTTGGTCGCGATCTGGCCGATCTGGTCGTCGACCACCATGCCCGACAGCCCGTCCGAGCACAGGATGTAGACGTCGCCGCTCTTGATCTGGTGGCTGCGGATGTCGACCTGGACGGTCTCGCGCATGCCGAGCGCCCGGGTGATGACGTTCTTGTGGGGGAAGTTGCGCTCTTCCTCCTCGGTCATGTCCGGCTTCGCTTCCTTGTAGTCCTCGAGCAGCGAGTGGTCGCGCGTCAGCTGGGTGATCCCACCCTCGCGGACCCGGTACACGCGCGAGTCGCCGACGTGCCCGACGTAGATCTTGTCGCCCGAGACCAGGGTGGAGACGATCGTGGTCCCCATGCCCTTGTAGCGGAGGTCCCGGTTCGAGGTCTCGAAGATGCGGAGGTTGGCGAGCTTGACCCCGCAGACCAGCCGGTTCTCGATGTACGAGAGCGAGCGGTCCATCTTGTACGGCCAGGTCGCGTCCTCGTCCTCGCGGGTGCGCTGATAGAACTCGCCGATCGTCTCGGCGGCCATCTTGGAAGCGACCTCGCCCGAGGCATGACCACCCATGCCATCGGCGACGAGGAACAGCTGCTCGTCTTCGATCAACGAGAAATAGTCCTCGTTGTGGGTCCGCTTCATGCCCACGTCGGTCTTGGCGGCATAGCGGATCTTCATGGGGAATGCGGAGCCACGCCCTCTCGCAGGTGAAATCATAGGCAGCGCATCGCCGCTGCGTCAACCGCGAGACGATCGTTCCTCGCGTCGTTGCGACGGGCTATGGTCCGCGCGTGCACGCCGAGATCTTGACGATCGGGGATGAGCTGTGCCGCGGTGAGATCGTCGATTCCAATTCGGCGTACCTCGCGGCCCGGCTCTGGGACCTCGATATCACCACCCGCTGGATGACCAGCTGCTGCGACGACGAACAGGACCTCGCGGCCGCCCTGATGCAGGCGGTCGGGCGTGCCGATCTGGTGATCACGAGCGGCGGTCTGGGCCCCACGGAGGACGACCTGACCGTCGAGGTGGCGGCCCGGCTGGCGGGCGCCGAGGTCACGATCGACGATTCTTCGCAAAAAAAACTTGAAGCGGTTTTTGCGGGCCGAATCGAAGTCACTTCCACCCAGCTCCGCCAGGTCCGGGTCCCGGCCGGCTCCCGTGTGCTCGGAAACCCGCTCGGACTGGCTCCCTGCTTCGAGGTCACGCTGGGCTCGGTCCCGGTGATCTGCCTGCCCGGGTTCCCGCGCGAGATCGCCGGGATCTTCGAAGGCACCCTCACCCGGCACCTCCGCGAGCTCCGCGAGGCCCGCGGCAACGTCGAGCGGATCGCCCGCCAGATCTATCGCGTGTTCGGGCGTGGCGAGTCCCAGATCGCCACCGCGTGCGCCGGCCTCGTCGACGGCGCACCCGGCACGTCGATCCACTACCAGGTCAAGTTCCCCGAGGTGCTGGTCAAGCTCGTCGTCCGCGATCGCGATGCCGCGGCCGCCGAGGCGCGGCTCGCCGGCCTCGATCACAGCCTGCGCGAGCGGCTCGGCAGGTACCTTTACGGCAGCGGCGACGAGACGCTGGTCGAGCGCGTGATCCGCCGCGCCCGCGCAGCGGGGGTCACGATCGCCACCGCCGAGTCGTGCACCGGCGGCATGCTCGGCGAGTTGCTGACCAGGATGCCGGGCAGCTCGGCGGCCTACGTCGGCGGCGCGATCACGTACTCGAACGCCGAGAAGGTTCGCCAGCTCGGCGTCACGCCCGAGACGCTCGAGGCCCACGGCGCGGTCAGCGAGCAGACGGTGACCGAGATGGCGCGCGGCGCACGCGAGCGCACGGGCGCGACACTGGCGGTCTCGGTCTCGGGGGTCGCCGGCCCCGATGGTGGCTCGCCGGACAAGCCGGTTGGCACCGTGTGGCTCGCGCTGGCCTCGCCGTCGGGGATCGAGACCCGCAAGCTCGCCTGGCCCAGCACGCGCGACCAGATCCGCCTGCTCGCCGCCTGGTGGGCCTTGAAGATGATCGACACCGCGATCGAAGGAGCCGCCTCGTGACCGCGGATGCCAGGCGTCTGTTCGTCGCCGCCCAGCTCTCGGTCGGGACCGTCAACTCGCTCGCCGCCGCGGCCGAGACGCTCGCCCGGCGTGCCCGCGACGCGCGCGTCGATCTCCGGTTCGTCGCTCCTGCGAACTATCACGTCACCGTGCGGTTCCTCGGCCAGACCCGGTCGGACGCGATCCCGGCGATCCAGGATGCGCTGGACGCCGCCGTCGTCGACGCCACCCCGCACAAGCTCCGAACCACCCGGCTCGGCGCGTTCGGCTCGCTCGACAAGGCCCGCGTCGTGTGGGCTGGCGTCGAGGAGCCGACGGGGCAGCTCGCCGCGATCGCGAAGCGGGTCGAGGACGCGTGTGTCCGCCTCGGCTTCGTACCCGAGCCCCGGCCGTTTCATGCCCACGTCACGATCGCGCGGCTGCGCGAGACTTTACCTGTCCGGGAGGTCGTGTTACCGGTAGCTGAACAAATGTTCGGTGACACCCGGATCGATGCGATCACCCTGTTCGAAAGCGAAACAAAATCGCAGGGCTCGGTCTACCGAGAGATCCATCGAAGTGCCTTCAAACCGGCGTCCGAGTGTCAGACGGGGCCGCTAAACCTGGGCGCATCAAACACGTCCAGCGAGCACTCGGAGGATGTCGACTCCGACGACGGGTGGCCACGCGGACCGCGATGACTCAGCGAGAACAAGGGAGACCACGATGGCCACGCACACGAAAGAGACCCAGCCCACCCCCAGCAACGTCCAGGCCCGTGACAAGGCAATCGATCTCGCGCTCGGCGCGATCGACAAGCAGTTCGGCAAGGGCGCCATCATGCGCCTCGGCAAGGACCCCATCGATCGCGAGATCCACGTCGTGCCGACGGGCTCGCTCGGACTGGACATCGCGCTCGGTATCGGCGGCCTGCCGCGCGGCCGCGTGATCGAGATCTACGGCCCGGAGTCCAGCGGCAAGACCACGCTGACGCTCCACATCGTCGCAGAAGCGCAGAAGCGCGGCGGTGTGTGCGCGTTCATCGACGCGGAGCACGCGCTCGACGTCGGCTACGCGAAGAAGCTCGGCGTCAAGACGGACGAGCTGCTGGTCAGCCAGCCGGACTACGGGGAGCAGGCGCTCGAGATCGCTGACATGCTCGTGCGCTCCAACGCAATCGATGTCATCGTCATCGACTCCGTCGCTGCACTGACCCCCAAGGCCGAGCTCGAGGGCGAGATGGGTGACATGCAGGTCGGCCTCCAGGCCCGCCTCATGAGCAAGGCGCTCCGCAAGCTGACCGCCGTGATCTCGAAGTCGCGCACCATGGTCATCTTCATCAACCAGATCCGGATGAAGATTGGAGTCATGTTCGGCTCGCCGGAGACCACCACCGGCGGTAATGCACTGAAGTTCTACTCGTCAGTGCGACTCGATATCCGCCGCATCGGTGCGATCAAGAAAGACGAAGACGTCGTCGGAAATCGCACCCGCGTGAAGGTCGTGAAGAACAAGATGGCACCGCCGTTCAAGGAGGTCGAATTCGACATCCTCTACGGTCATGGGGTATCGCGCGAAGGAGATCTCGTCGATCTCGCGTCGGACGCCAACATCGTCGACAAGAGCGGCGCGTGGTTCTCCTACGGCGGCGAGCGTATCGGCCAGGGACGCGAGAACGCGAAGCAGTTCCTCCTCGATCACCCCGATGTTTACAACTCGATCGAGGCCAAGGTGCTCGCGCACCACAAGGTCCATCGGATCGGAATCGATGTTGCACCGCCGGTGGTCGAGATTCCGGTCGAGACCACTGCCGCAGGTGACAAGTCGACGCGGCAGCCGACCAAGCCTGTCGCACCCGCGAACCCCGCGCCTCAGAACGGCAAGCGACCCAACGCCTGACTTTCTGCGGCCTTCGGTTCCTGCGACTCCCCGACGAGGATCCGACTTCTCGCTGTCGCAATCGAGGGGGCAAGACATCGCCGCTGTCGTTCGATCACTTCCGAACGCGGAATGATGTTGTCCACTTGCCTTTGTCAGACGGATAAGCGATGACTCCGATCGCCTGCTCCGGGTTGTGCGTCCGAGGCAGGGAAAACTTAAAAAAATGATCTCGGAGGCTCACTCATGTTCGTCTCAACGCGTCTGAAGACGCAGGGCGCTGTCTTTACAGCGCTGTCGCTGCTCGCCCTCGCCGCGTGCGAGGACCCGGAACAGCTCACGTCCTTGCGGCCCGACGGTGACCCCGAAGTGCTCGCGGTGCTCGTGCTTGCGGACACAGTCGACTTCGGCCCGCTCGAGGTCGCGACGTTCTGCAAGCAGAACGATCCGAAGCGCCCCGGCGTGCTCGGTGTCACTGCCGTTGGTGCCCAGGTTCGCGTGTGCGATATCGACCTGTCTCGTGGCGCCGGTCCGCTCGACGACAACGGCACGCCGGTCGACCCCACGGATGACGTGTTCACCGCTGGGACGGTCGACAATGCCAACCCTATGGGCTGGTCGATCCGGATCATGTTCGACGAGCTCCTCGATCCGGACACCGCGGAGACCCTCGAGCCGATCTTCGATCCAGACACGATGGAGGACACCGGTCAGTCCACCGCGTCGCTCGCCAAGACCCAGCCGGTCACGCTGACCTGCGGCGGTGTCGCGGTCCCGTACGACGGTTACTACTCGCCGAGCGGCAACTCCGTCTCGTGGCCGGTCGGACCCTCGCTGGTCGTCACTCCGCTCGACCCCTCGGTAGTCGCGACAGGTGCCGAGTGCGAGATCTCGATCACGCCAGGGCCCTCTGGTAAGGAGTTGACGGACAAGGAGGGCAACCCCGTCCCCGCGTCGCAGCGCGGTCCGTTCTCGTTCCAGATCAGCGCGCTCGCGTTCGCCGGTACGGACCCCGAGTCCCCGGCCCCGAATAAACCGCCGAGCACGATCGATCCGGGCGCGCCGTTGCTCGTGTTCTTCAACTCGTTCATCGACGCCGCCAGTCTCACGCCGGCTGAGGTCGAGATCCTGGAAGTCGCCGACTGCGCGGCAACCACCGGTACGGCTCGCACCGCCGTGATCGCCGCCAATGCGGACGACCCGACGGCGCTCGAAATCTCGATGACCCCGACCGTCCCCACGGGCCTCGCGTGGACCCCAGAGAAGTTTTACCTCGTGACGTTCAGCGATGACGCCGAAGTGACCGACCTCGCGGGTGGCACCGCCACCGACCTGGCCGGTGAGTCGGTTTGCTTCGCAACCGATACGGCCTCGTAAGAAAGGACCCTGACCATGAGTAAGTTTCTAAAAGCATCGTTCGTGGCTTTTGGTGCGGTCGGCGTCCTGGGCGCCGCCTCGCTCCTCAAGCCTCAGGAGGCGTTCGCGCAAGCGTCCGCCACCGTCGGATCCGTTCGCGGTGTCCTCAAGGACAAGGCAAACGGTGAGGCGGCCATCGGCGCCACGGTCGTCGCGACCTCGCCCGCCCTCGTCGGCGAGCAGGTCGTGATCACGGACGAGAACGGTCAGTACTTCCTGACCTCGCTCCCGGCCGGCGTCTACACGCTCACCATCTATTACAACAACCAGCCGTTCTCGCGCGGCAACGTTCTCGTTCAGGTCGGCAAGGAAGCCGTCGTCAACGTGACGGTCGACAGCACCGCCAACGTCGGCAAGCCGGCCGGCGAGGTCATCGAGATCAAGGGCACCGTGCCCATCGTCGACCAGGGATCGACCAAGACGTCGGTCACCATCACCGACGACTACACCCGGAACATCCCGACGGGTCGTACGTTCGGTGGCGTCGTCGGCTCGGCCGCCGGCGCGCAAGACGACTTCTACGGTGTTTCGCTCGCGGGCGCTGGCTCGTCGGAGAACGTGTACGTCGTCGAGGGCATCAACACCACGGACACCGGCTTCGGTGGTCTGTCGTCGAACCTGCCCAACGAGTTCATCGCGGAGACCGAGGTCATCACCGGCGGGTATAATGCCGAGTTCGGCCGCGCGACCGGCGGCATCATCAACGTCGTCACCAAGTCGGGCTCGAACCAGTTCCGTGGCTCGGTGTTCGGCTACCTCCGCCCGGGAGCGCTCGTCTCCGACGCCGAGGTGATCCAGCGTGAAGGCGCCGCAATCGATAGCGCCACGGACCTCGACTACGCGTACGACGTCGGCGCGGAGGTCGGCGGCCCGATCATCAAGGACAAGCTCTGGTTCCACATCGGGTTCAACCCTTCGAGCGTCAAGAGCACCCGGACTCGAATCGTGCAGAGCCTCGTCGACGCCAACCAGGACATGGCCCCGGATATCGATCCGGAGACCGGGTTCACGGTTCGCGAGGAGGTCAATTCGACCGAGAAGTCGACCACCAACACGACGTACTTCTTCACTGGCAAGATCAACGGAGCGGTCAGCGCCAATCACCAGTTCCAGGTGTCGGTGTTCGGTAACCCGCGGTCGGGCGAGCTCTACACGGCCGCACTCACTCGTCACCCCGAAACCACGTTCTTCAAGAACGAGGACGGCGCGTACGACCTGTCGGCGAAGTGGACGTCGAAGTTCAACGAGGGCAAGACGCAGATCGACGCCGTCGTCGGCTTCCACCGCGGGTTTGAGAATCAGCTCCCGTCCAATGACATCCAAGATCGTCAGACGGTCGTGTTCAACAACTCTCGCTCGCTGTACGACTTCGCGCCGCTCGAAGGCTCCATCGAGGGCTGCAACGACATGGCAGCGAACGATAAGTACCCGCTGATCAGGAATTGCCCGAGCACCGGCTACACGTCGCAGGGTCTCGGCTTTCTCGAGGAGCGGACCAACAATCGCACCTCGGCCGTGCTCGCGCTCACGCAGCGCGTGAAGCTCGCTGGCTACCACACGTTCAAGGTCGGAGTCGACGCCGAGCTTGCGACCTACGATTCCACACGCGGTATCACGGGTGGAGGGTCGTTCACTCATCGCAGCCCCGGTGGGGCGGCGGCCGCCGCCGGTGGACAGGGTGCCACCTGGCAGCGCCGCGAACTGCTGACGATCAAGCGCGCGCTCGAGGCGGACGAGGATCCGGAGATGATCACCCTCCAGGACGGCGAGATCTTCTGCGCCGACGGCCGCGCGATCTGCCAGACCGGTGCGAAGGCAACCGCGGCGACAGACAACACCGGGTTCGCCGCGTTTATCCAGGATAGCTGGCAGGTGCTGCCGAACCTGACGCTCAACGCGGGTCTTCGCTGGGAGCAGCAGACTGGCTACGTCGGTGAGGCGCTCCGCGGCAACCTGACCCCCGAAGGCTTCACGATTCCCGACGAGGCGTACAAGATCAACGACATGTTCGCGCCCCGGCTCGGTGTCATCTTCGACCCGACCAAGGAAGGCAAAGGCAAGATCTTCGGTCACTGGGGTCGGTTCTACGAGAGCATCCCGATGGACATTAACGTCCGCGCGTTCGGTGGCGAGATCACGAACCTCCAGAACGTCGACGTCGGTCGGCTCGAAGAGGGCGATCCCGACTACGACCCGAACTGCGACATCGACTTCGACCCCGGCATGCCGGACCGCAATATCGCGGCGGTACTTCTCCAATGCCAGAATACGGCACCGCAGGCCACCCTGGGCGGCGGTACGGAGTTTGTCGCGCCCGGCATGAAGGGGCAGTTCACCCAGGAGTTGATCCTCGGCGCCGAATACGAGCTCGTCGCTGACTTCAAGGTTGGCATGAACTACATCCATCGCACGCTGCCCACCGTCATCGAGGACATGTCCACCGATGGTGGCTCGCACTACATCATCGGTAACCCCGGTTCGAACTACGATGCGGAAGCCGTGGGCGTTCGCCAGCAGGGTGTCGATGCACTCGCCGCCTCGGGCTGTATGGACCTCACGGAAGACGCGGGCCCAACCTGCGATGGGCAGCTTCAGGCCCAGGCAGCGACCCACTTCCGTCGTGCCGGTGAAATGGACTTCATCAAGACGTTCGATAAGCCAGTCCGCAACTACGACGCACTCCAGCTAACGATCACGCAGCGCCCCACCAGCCGCTCGCTGATCCAGGCCTCGTACACCTACTCGGTCTCGAAGGGTAACTACCCCGGTCTGTTCTCGACGGAGACCAACCAGCTCGACCCGAACCTGACCTCGCTGTACGACCTTCCGGAGCTGATGGCGAACCGCTACGGCAACCTGGGTCACGATCGTCCGCACAACATCAAGGTCGACGGCTTCTATCAGTTCGACCTCAAGCAGGCCGGTCTCCTGACCACGGGAGCCTCGGTCCGCGCGCAGTCTGGCATCGCGCACAACGCGCTCGGTGCACACCCTGCGTACCTCCAGGGCGAGTCGTTCCTGCTGCCGCGTGGTGCCTTCGGCCGCTCGCCGGTCACCACGCAGGTCGACGCTCACTTTAGCTACGGTCGTCGCCTGAACAAGAACACGACGATCGAGGTGTTCGCGCGCTTCTTCAACCTCATCAACACGCAGGATGAGCTCGACGTCGACGAGATCTACACCGTGGACAACGCCAACCCGATCGTCGGTGGCGACCCGAGCGACCTCGCGCACGTCAAGGTCGGCGGCGACGGTGTCGACAGCAACACGACCGTTACGCCCAACAAGAACTTCGGCAAGCTGAACGCTCGCCAGTCTCCGCGTAGCGCCCAGCTCGGCGTCCGCCTGACCTTCTAAGGTCTCCGGACTTCGCGCAGAAACGGCCCGCTTCGGCGGGCC
>JBBJLY010000410.1:0-5405 GCA_037720695.1 Kofleriaceae bacterium
CAACCTGCCGACAAGCCGCTCGCCTCCCTGTTCTTCGTCGGGCCGAGCGGCGTCGGCAAGACCGAGCTGGCGCGCAGCGTCGCCGCGTACCTGTTCGGCGCGCCCGACCGGATGGTGCGGCTCGACATGAGCGAATACACCGACCCGTGGGCGGCCGAGCGGCTGTTCGGTGGCGATGGTGAGGAAGGCCGGCTGACTGCCGCCGTGCGCAGCCAGCCGTTCGGTGTCGTGTTGCTGGACGAGATCGAGAAGGCGCAC
Organism: Kofleriaceae bacterium; assembly: GCA_037720695.1. Lineage (GTDB taxonomy): Bacteria > Myxococcota_A > Polyangia > Haliangiales > Haliangiaceae > JABFXX01. The sequence continues at coordinate 259 of JBBJLY010000410.1, forward strand.
GCGTCGGTGTTCGACCTGCTGCTGCAGGTGCTGGGCGAGGCACGGCTCACCGATGGCCGCGGTCGCACCACGTACTTTCACAACGCGATCATCGTGCTGACCTCCAACCTCGGGACGCGCAGCGCGCGCGGCCGGCTCGGGCTCGCCCCGGCGGGCGACGACGAGGATCGCGAGGAGCGTCGGTATCGCGACGCCGTGTTGGGTGCATTCCGGCCCGAGCTCGTGAACCGGCTCGATCAGATCGTGGTGTTCCATCCGCTCGGGCCCGAGGAGATCGCGCGGGTCGCGGAGATCGCGATCGTGCGGCTCGCGGAGCGGCGCGGGTTCACGCAGAGCAGCACGATCCTCGATCCCTCTCCCGCGGCGCTCGCGATCCTCGCCGACCGCGGGTTCTCTCCCGAGCTCGGCGCGCGCGCCTTGCGCCGCCATCTCGATGCCGCGGTGCTCGCGCCGGCGGCACGCCTGATCGCGCGAGCGGGTGCCGAAGGCCACGGCGCGACGCTCACCGTGCGCGCGCCCGACGAGGTCGTCGTGAGATCGCCCGGCGCGAAGCTCGGCGAGGAAGCCGCCGACGTGACGGTCGCGCTGTGGCGGCGGTCCGCTGCGACCGGCCGTCGACTCGTGCGCTCGGCGCTCGCGCTCGGCGGCATGCGGCGCGACACCGACCGCGAGCTCGCGATGCCACTGGCGGTCGGCGTCCGTGACAAGATCGAGGAGCTCGAGGGCACGCTGGCAACCGCGGCACGCAAGCAGGACGGCAAGTCGGTGCTCCCTGGTGCGGAGCTCGCACGGCTCGCGACCGAGCATGCGCGGCTGTCGGCGCGGTGGTCGAGCTGTCTCGCGGGCCAGGCGGATCTGCGCACCGCCGAGGAGCTGTGTCTCGAGGCACTCGCACGCGACGTCGACGCGATCGATCTGATCGACGGCGCGATCGCATCGCGTCACAAGCTGCGCCGCGATCTGTTCTGGTTGATCACCGCGCTGCGGCCGGTCAGGAAAGGCGCGACGTTGCTCGTCCACACGCCCGATGCGCGGCACGCCGTGACCGCGTGGGTGAAGACTGCGCTCGCCGCGGCCGCGCACCTCGACTGGAAGGCGTCCGTGCACGTGTGGCAGGAGCACGTCCCTGGCTGGAACCACTGGCCGTGGGGACCTCCGCACGATCTCGTGTGGGCGGAGGGCGTCCTGCCGTCGCGCCAGGTCCAGGCCGCGCTCGTGCGGGTGTCTGGCAAGGGCGCCGATCTGCTGTTCGGGCTCGAGGGCGGGCTGCACCGGTTCCACGGGCTCGCCGGCGAACCGTGTCACGCGTGGGTCGACCTGATCGCGCCGCGGAGCGAGCTCACCGATGACGAATGGAAGTTGCTGCCGGGCCCACCGTCGGCACGCGTCGTGCGAGGCACCCCGATGCGCGAGGTCACGATCGGCGGCGACCAGACGCTGGTCGACGGCGACGAGGTCGACGTTCCGCATGCCGAGCTGGCGGCGCGGCTCCCCGAGCTCGCGGTGACCCGGCTGCTCACCGCGCTGGTCAAGCCTGATGGGCTGGACGCGCTGTGGGCGTGGGAAAATCCGGGCGACCGGCTGAACGCGCTCCCAGCCGACGGCGAGCCCGACGCCGAGGACGACGCGTGAGGATCGACTTCACGGTCGGCCTGTACCAGACCCGGCGCGAGAGCGACGAGAGCGACGACCGCGCTGGTGCCGACCCGCTTCGGCAACGAGACCCGGATCGCGGGGACCGGTGACGTGCGCATGAGGGAGCGCATGATCCAGAGCCTGCGCGCGGCGCTGAACCACGCGACCCCGCGCGAGCAGGCGCTGTTCCAGTTGCCGCTCGGGACCGAGCTCGTGCGCCTGCCGCTCGATCTCAAGGCCGAGTCTGCGCGCGTCACCGGCTCGGTGCCGTTCATCGTCGAGCCGCGCTGGGTCAGCCCCGAGCGCCAGCGACTGTTCGCGTACCACCCCTGGAACCGCGCCGAGTGGTTCGTCGCCGACGATCACGAGGAGCTGGCGTCGCTCGCACCCGTGTTCCTGCGTCAGTTCTGGAAGGTGCGCGAGGTCGAGGAGCTGGCGCCGCTGCTGTCCAACGGCAAGGACCGGCTGACCCAGATCGCGTTCTCGACCGAGCCGAGATCGTTGCTCGATCAGCTGCCATCGCGCAAGCGTGACAGCCGGGCCGGCGCGAGTGCCGCGCGCACCGAGAATGTGCTGAACGATCTCGCGATCGACGAGACCCAGCGGATCGGGACCGGCACGGTGCGGCTCGGCGTCCCGCGCTCGCCGTATCGCGAGCGGCTGTCATACCTGCTCGGTGGCCAGCGACCGCGCTCGGTCGCCGTGATCGGTCCGCCCGGCAGTGGCAAGACCGAGCTCGTGCACACGTGGATCCACGATCGGCTGATCGAGGATGGCTACCGGATCGACAAGAACCTCGATCGCGTGCACCACGTGTGGCGGCTGACCGGCAAGCGCCTGATCGCGGGGATGTCGTACCTCGGCCAGTGGGAGGAGCGTTGCCTGTCGGTGCTCGACGAGGTGCGCCGCAAGAAAGGCATCTTGTGGATCGAGGATCTGCACCTGTGGGGCCGACTCGGCCAGTCGCGCCAGAGCGAGCGCAGCTTCGCCGACTTCTTCCGGGGCCCCGTCCGGCGCGGTGACCTCGCGATCGTTGCCGAGATGACGGCAGAACAGTTCGCGCGCCTCGAGCGCGATGCGCCTGGTCTCGCGGAGGCGCTCGCGCCGGTTGCGGTTCCCGCTGCGTCGGCAGGCGAGACCGCGCAGCTGCTGCTCCACGAGGTCCGGACGCTCGAGACCCGATTGCCCGTCGCGCTCCACCCGTTCGTGCCGCGGACCGCGCTCGAGCTCGGGACGGCGCTGTTCCCGTGGCGCGCGCGCCCCGGGGTCGCGATCGAGATCGTGCGGCGGGTCGCGGAGACCGGCGGCACGCAGGGTCGCGCTGGAGAGCTCGGACCGAGCCATGTGCTCGACTACCTCGCGCGTACGACCGGCCTGTCCGCGAAGCTGATCTCGCTCGACGAGCCGCTCGATTGCGACGAGGTCGAGGCGGCGTTCGCATCGCGCGTGATCGGTCAAGGCGTCGCGACCCGCGCGGCCGCCGACGTCATCCTTCGCGTTCGCGCGGGGCTCGCCGACCCGGGTCGACCGGTCAGCGTGTTGCTGTTCACCGGCCCGACCGGCACCGGCAAGACCGAGCTCGCGACGGCGATCGCAGAATACCTGTACGGCGGCACCGAGCGGCTGCTGCGGATCGACATGGGCGAGCTGTCGGGTCCCGATGCGGTCGCGCGCCTGATCGGCGACCGGTGGAGCTCCGAAGGGCTCCTGACCTCGCGGATCCGCGCGCAGCCGTTCTCGGTCGTGTTGCTCGACGAGATCGAGAAGGCGCATCCACAGGCGCTGCACCTGTTGCTCCAGCTGTTCGATGAGGGACGGCTGACCGACGCCGCCGGTGAGGTCGCGAGCTTCGCCAGCGCGGTCGTGATCATGACGTCGAACCTCGGCTCGCGCAGCGCCGCGCCGATCGGCTTTGGCGAGACCCGCGACCGGATCCTCGCCGACGTCGCCCGCGCGGTGCGTGAGTTCTTTCCGGTCGAGCTGTTCAACCGGATCGATCGCGTCGTCCCGTTCGAACCGCTGACGCCGGAGGTCGCCGCGAAGGTGGTCGACAAGGAGCTCGCGAAGCTGCTCTCCCGCCGCGGGCTGCGCGAACGCAACACGTTCGTCTACGCGGGCGCCGCGGTCCGCCGACGCGCGGTCTCCGACGCGTTCGACTCGCGCTACGGCGCTCGCACCGTCAAGCGCTGGCTCGAGGACAAGATCGGCGGCAGCCTGACAGATCTGCTCGCGACGGCACCGCCGGCGCGGCTCCGCATCGTGCGGCTGTCCGAGGACGGCGGCCAGATCGTGGCGTCGCTCGAGCCGATGACCGAGCGTCCCGCGCTGCCGGGACCGTATGTCCTCGAGGGCGCGCTGGATCTCGCGACCGCAGGACTCGAGCCGGCGATCGCGGAGGCCACGGCGGCGCTGCGGCGGATCCAGGGTTCGCCGATCCTGTCGCGCGCGAAGCAACGGCCCCACGACGAGCTGGCGCACCCGGGAGTACTGGCTCGCTGGCGTTCTACGCCGACGAGCTCGCGCAGCGGCTGATCGCGCTCGGCGAGCTGTTCGGGATCCTCGAGGCGGCTGCCACCGAGCATCCCGACGACGAGCTCGAACCGATGTTCGAGGAGTACGTGCAAGAAGAGTTCGGCACGATGCGCGCACGGCGGGCGCGCGTGCGCCGGCCTGGTCGCGTCAACCGTCCGCCGGCGCACCGCGACACCTTGCTCGCGGCGATCTCGGAGACGTTGCTGCTCGAACGCGCGCTGCCGGAGCTGTTCGATCCCGACGCCCACGCGGTGACCGTGATCGCGAGCCGGATCGGCACCACCGCCGATGCCGGTGGGCTCCATGTCGTCACGACCGCGCTCGCCCAACCCACCTGGCTCGACGACGGCGCGATCCTGCACGTCGACGGCACGATCCACCCGCTCGTGCCGGCCGCGATCCCACTCGGGTTTGCAGCCGCCCGCGACCTCGTGCTCACGCTCCGCGGGCTGTTCGTCCGCAGCGCGCTCGCGAACGAGCACGGTACGTGGATGATCCGCGCCGCCGCCGCGGAGCCCGACGTCGTGCGGGTCGAGATCCGCCCCGGCGCGGCCACGACGGCCGATGCGACGCTGCGCGCCCACGTCGCCGCGCGACACGAGCTCGAGCGCGTGTTCGAGCATGGCGGCAGCATGCCGCCAAATCCCGACGTGCTGCGGCCGGTCACCCGCACGCTGACCTATCGCCCGCCGCTGCGTCCCGGCGAACCGTTCGGTGTCGAGATCGAGGACTTCGGGACCGGCTGGGTCGATCGCGGGACGGCGCGGGATCTCACCGTCGCGATTCGCCGCGCGTGGCACCTCGCCTGGAGTCGGACGGCGTGACCAAGCGCCCATCGTTCCGCGTCTACGTCACCCAGCACCACGGCGGCCTGGTGTCCGCGGTGCTGCTGCGCCGCTATCGCGTCATGTTCGACACCGCGCCGCCCGCCGCGATGGCCGAGGATGTCGAGACCGCGCTGCGCCGGCTCGCGCCGCAGG
>JBBJLY010000176.1:0-18032 GCA_037720695.1 Kofleriaceae bacterium
CTGACTCCGTCACCGCCGAAGAGCTCCGCACGCTGATCGCGGCCGCCGATGGCGGTGACGCGAGTGCGCTCAAGGAGCTGACCGAACGGTTCACCGGCTCGCTCGAGTTCGGCACCGCCGGTTTGCGCGGCATTCTCGGTGCGGGACCGCAGCGCATGAACCGCGTGCTCGTGCGCAAGGTCAGCGCGGGGCTCGGCGCGTATCTGCTCGCGCACGTGCCGGACGCGAAGCGCCTCGGCGTGTTGATCGGCCACGACGCGCGTCGCAACTCGCGCGTGTTCTCGGAGGACACGGCGCGCGTGCTCGGCGGCTTCGGGATCAAGAGCTACCTCGCACATCGGCCGTGGCCGACGCCCACCACGGCGTGGGCGGTGGTCGACCTCGGCGCGTGCGCCGGGGTGATGGTGACCGCCAGCCACAACCCGCCCGCGTACAACGGCTACAAGGTCTACTGGGGCAACGGCGCGCAGATCATCCCGCCGCACGACGTCGGGATGGCGGCCGCGATCGACACCATCGGCGCGAGCGATCAGCTGCCGATGCCAGCGCTCGACGCGCTTCGCGCGCAGGGGCTCGTGGTCGACCTCGACGAGGGGCTGCACGACCGCTACCTCGCGCAGGTGGTCGCGCTCCGCGCGAGCCCGCAGCTCGACGGCCGCTCCCTGGTCATCGCGTACACGCCGTTGCACGGCGTCGGCGCCCGCTCGGTCGAGCCGGCACTCGCGCGCGCAGGCTTCCCCAACGTCCACACCGAGCCGTCCCAGCGGGAGCCGGACGCCGAGTTCCCGACCGTCGCGTTCCCCAACCCCGAGGAGAAGGGTGCGATGGATCGCGTGCTCGCACTCGCGTCGTCGGTCAGCGCGGACCTCGTGCTCGCGAACGACCCGGACGCCGGCCGGCTGTGCGTCGGGGTTCCCGATGGCGCCGGCTACCGACTGTTGACCGGCGATCAGGTCGGCGTGCTGCTCGCCGACTACCTGCTCGCGGTTGGCCCCGCCGGCAAGCGCCTGGTGGCAACCACGATCGTGTCGTCGCAGCTGCTCGGCTTTCTCGCGCAGCAAGCGGGCGCCGATTATCGCGAGACGCTGACCGGCTTCAAGTGGATCGGGAACGCGGCGCTCGAGTACGAGCGCGATCACGACGGGCGCTTCGTCGTCGGGTACGAGGAGGCGCTCGGCTATTCGGTCGGCCCGCTGGTGCGCGACAAGGACGGCGTGTCGGCTGCGGTGATCTTCGCCGAGCTCGCCGCCTGGAACCGCGCGCGCGGCAAGACCGTGCTCGACCACATCGACGACGTCTATCGGCGCGTCGGCCTGTTCGTCACCGAGCAGGTGTCACTGGTGCGCCCCGGCGCGCAGGGGATCGCCGAGATCCGCAACGCGATGGCGAAGTTCCGCGCGGCGCCACCGCGGGAGCTCGCGGGTCACGCGATCGAGACCACCGTCGACTTCGCGCTCGGTGCGGGCGGCCTGCCGCCGTCGGACGTGCTCGTGTTCAAGCTCGCCGGTGGCCGGCGCGTGATCATGCGACCGTCGGGTACCGAACCGAAGCTCAAGAGCTACTACGAGGTTCGGGTCGAGGTCGCCGCGGGCGAGCCGATCGCGACCGCGCGGGTGCGGGGGCTTGCCGAGCTGGCGAAGCTGCGTGATGCGCACCAGGCCATGCTCGCCAGCTAACGACCTCAGTCGAGCAGCGCGAAGAACTGCGCCATCTGTTCGCGCTGCCGCGGCGGCATGTACTCGAAGTTGCGGCCGCGGTCGATGATCTCCCAGAACTCCTTGCTCTCGACCCGCGTCAGCTGGTCGCGGATGACGGCGAGCCGGTCGCGATCCTCGCCGGCCATGTCGTTCGCGATCTGCTGCGCATTCGCGACCGCGCCGCTCGCGAGGTAGTAGCAGGCGAGCTTGATCTGCGCCTTGCGGATGCCCTGGAGCCCCGACTCCTGGCGCTTGACGCGCAGCGGCTGGTCGAGCTCGAGGAACATCGCGAGCATCCGATCGTCGAGGTCGCTGTCGGGCTGCAGGACGTGCGCGAGCTCGCACAGCGCCGAGACATCGTAGGCCACGGTCTCGGTCACGAAGCCGAGCTGCATGTCGTAGCTCGTGCGGCCGTAGTAGATCATGTGGCGCACGCCGGCGACCGCGACGTCCTCGGCGCCGTGCTTGATCATGTGCTCGACAAGCAGCCGGTACTGATTCAGCACGTTGTACGCGGTGCGCACGGCGCGCGCGTTGAGCGCGGCCCGCAGGTAGCTGTTCATGAACCGGAAGGCGAGCTCGACCACGGCGCGATCGCCACGCGCGAGCGCCGCCTCGCCGACGTAGCGGGTATCGATCGCGATCAGGTAGTTGATATCCGGCATCTCGGCCTGCGCCTCGGCGTAGATGCCGAGGTACTGGCGCAGCGCCTTCCACTCGAGCCACGTACGATCGGCCTCGAGATCGCCGAGCGACTCGGGATCCATCGCGACGAAGTCGGGGTTACCGCGGATGCTCGAGCCGATCTTGAACCAGCCCGCCTGTGCGCGGTCCTTGACCTCGAGGTAGCGGATGACGAAGTCCTTGATCGCGTCGACCGCCCGGCTCGCGATGATCTTGTCCTTGCCCGAGATCGAGTTCGACGTGATGTCGGTCAGCTCGTCGAGCGCGGCGATCGCGGGCGCCTGGCCCTCGCGGACCGCGTCGGTCTCGCCCCGGGTCGCCGCCTCGATCACGTCCTCGGTCGCCTGGCGCTCGATCCGCGCGACCAGGTTGGTCGGCGCGAGGAACCGGAACACGTACGCGAAGTACGGCAGCATCATGACGATCAGCCCGAAGCCGGTCGCGCACATCATCACCAGCACGGTGGCGCGAGGCACGAACTCCCCGTGCAGCGAGAGCGACGCCGCGATGCCAACCACGCACGTGACGACGTAGTACGCCATGACGACCACGTTGGTGCGGTCGCGGAGGAACATCTGCGCGACGCCCGAGTAGCGCTCCGACGTCAGCTGCACGAGCAGCGAAACGACCGTGATCACGATGCCGAGCACGGCGGCGGTCATGCCGGCGAGGCCCGACAGCGCGTCGCTGATCAGGCCGGGCTCGAACCTGACGTAGCGGCCCACCGGATTCTCGCTGACGATGCTCGTGTGCGGCCCGCCGGTGAACGCGGCGTCGATGAAGGTCACCGCGGCGAACCCGAGCAGCGCGATGCCACCGAGCAGCGCCATCGGTCCGAGCCACAGCCGCAGGCCGGTGCGATGCTCGCGGCGGCGGCGACGACGGCGTGGCTTCACGGGCCGGACCTTACCCCACGCGGGTCGCGACTCACGCTTGTTCGACGATGATCGCGAGCTGGTCGAGGATGATGCTCTCGAATGTCGCGGTCTCGGGCACCAGCTCGTTGTCGCTTCCGAAGTCGCGAACGTCGACGCGGTAGTACTTGCCCTTCGCACTCACCAGCACCGCGATGCCGAAGGGAATCGGGTTACCGATCGTCATGAGTGGAACGAGCGTACGAAGCAGCTGTGCGTTCGCCACCGTGAGCACGTTGGGTCTTCTGGCGGTGCGCAGGGTCCCGGCGATGTAATTCTCGAGCACCGCGTGCTGCGTCGGTAGGTCGAGATCAGGCGCGCGCTTCGCGAAGCCAAACACCGTCAGCCCGCGGGTCCGGAGGTAGCCGTGCGTCGCGAAGAACTTGTGCTCCGCCTTGCCAAATCTGAAGCCGATCCTGTTCTCGAACGCGGCGAGGTTCCTGGCAGACGCTCCCCGCGGCGCCACCTTCACCTTCATCCGCGCCTTCGGCGTCTTGTTCATCCAGCCGATCGCTGCATCGAGCGTCTTCATCGGCATTCGGAGTGGTTTGTCGTCGTCCTCGTCGTCCGCCGTGGCCGGTGTGGCACGGCGCCCCTTCGTGGGCGCGGCGGGCGATTCGACGTCCCTCACGGTGACCGCGCGGAGGCCGATCACCGGAAAGCTTTTCACTTCGACGAGGACGTAGTCGGTGTTCAGGATCGGGCGCGAGGACACGAAGGAGGTGGCCCCGCACTTCACGTCTTCGCCGTGCTCGGTTCGCAAGCGACCGACCCTGTCGACCGCGTTCCATTGCACGAGCGTTGCTCTGCATGGAAGACGCGTCAGCGTCACGGGTAGATCCTTTGCGGCGCGTGAGGCTCGACGCATCAGGTCCGGCGCTCAGGGCAGGACGCTGGCGGGAACCACGCCGGGCGTCGCGGTCGTGTAGGTCGCGTCCCAGGTCACCGCGGTGTTCTCGGACGTCTCGTCGTCGCCTTCGACACCGTTGCCCGCGCCGACCTGGACCTCGTTGCCGAGCTCGGGCTGGGTGCGCTTGGTCGACACGCCGGAGCTCGGGGCCCCGCCCTGGCCGGTGATGGTCCGGGCATCGGTCGCGTACGCCGTCCCCATGGTGTCGGCGTCGGGACCGTCCATCACGATGCCGCTCTTGTCGTTTAGGCCATTGCCGGCGGTCGGCGCACCGGCGAGCACGAGATCCGAGTCGGCCACGCGGTCGGCGCCATCCCAGTAGAACAGGACCACGAGCTCGCCGTTGTTGGTGAGCTGGGCGGTGCCGTTGGTCGCGACCGGCGTCATCGTGCCGCCGGCGATCGAGTAGGTGGGCGGCATCGCATGCACGGCCTGGAAGTTCGCCGCGGTGTCCAGCGCGACCGTGATCACGGAGCGAGCACCGATGGTCGCGCCGGCCGGGAACTTCACGATGAAGTCGGTTTGGTCGACGGTCGCGGTGTTGGGGACCCGGAAATAGTTGCCGCTGTCGCTCAGGTAATAGTGTTCGAGCGCGACCGACAGCGCGGTCGGGTTCGCGATCTCGATGAACTCCCCGGTGGTCGGCGCGAGCATGACCTCGGTGACAAGCAACGCGCTGGCGATGCTGACCGGCGAGCTGTCCTCCTGCGCGGCATCCTTGTCATCGCCTGCCTCGCGCCCGCCATCGGTCCCCGGCGCGGCGTCGGGCGTGAACGACGTCCCCCTCGCGCAGGCCGCGAGCAGGAGGAGGGACAGCGGTCGCACGGGTCCCTGGGTACCAAGCACCACTCGTCGCGGCAAGCGCAATCTGGTGCCGTCCCGGCTACCAGATCGTGACGAAGATTTGTAGGTTGTCCCCATGACCGACAACTCCCTGGAAGAGCGCGGGCGCGCGCTCGAGAATCAGTTCTTCGAGCAGGAAAGCAAGCAGAAGCTCTCAGCGATGAAGGACAAGCTCGACAGCCAGAAGACGCGCGAGGAGCTCCGCAAGGCCTCCGGCATGTCGGATGACGCCGTGCTCGACAAGCTCGTGACGCTCGGGCTGCGGGCCAACACGATCGCCGCGCTGTCACTCGTGCCGCTGATCGCGGTCGCGTGGGCGGACGGCCAGATCCAGGACAACGAGCGCGACGCGATCCTCCAGGGCGCGCACGGCAAGGGGCTCGAGCAGGGCACGGACGGCTACGAGCTGCTCCAGACCTGGCTCCAGAACAAGCCGGCCGACGACCTGTTCACCGCGTGGGAGGCGTACATCAAGGCGCTGTCCAGCCAGCTCAACGACGAGCAGAACCGGCTGTTGAAGACGCAGATCGTCGGCTTCGCAAAGATGGTCGCCGCCGCGGCCGGCGGCATCCTCGGGTTCGGCAAGGTGTCGGGCGACGAGGAGAAGATGCTGCAGCGGATCGACGCCGCGTTCACCAGGTAGCCATGAACTTCCTCGGCAAGACCGGGGTCAAGGTGTCGCGCGTCGCGCTCGGCGCGATGTCGTTCGGTGGTGAAGCCGACGAGACCACTGCCGCCGCGATCTACCGCGCCGCTCGTGACCGCGGCGTCAACTTGATCGACACCGCGGACGTCTACAACGAGGGCCGCTCGGAGGAGATCCTCGGTCGCCTGATCCGCGGTGATCGCGACGACCTCGTGATCGCGAGCAAGGCATACTTCCCGACGGGGACCGACGCCAACGCACGCGGCTCGTCGAGGTTGCACCTGCGGCGTGCCGTCGAGGCCAGCCTGCGCCGGCTCGGGACAGATCGGATCGATCTGTATTACCTCCACCGATTTGACGACGCGACCGACCTCGAGGACACGCTGCGCACGCTCGACGACCTCGTGCGCGCCGGCAAGATCCTGTATCCCGCGTGCTCGAACTTCGCGGCCTGGCAGATCGCGCACGCGCTTGGCCTGTCGCGCGCCGCCGGCTGGGCACCGCTGGTCGCGACGCAGCCGATGTACAACCTGGTCAAGCGCCAGGTCGAGGTCGAGATCCTGCCGATGGCACGCGCGCTCGGCGTCGCGGTCATCCCGTACTCGCCGACCGGCGGCGGCCTGCTGACCGGCAAGTACGGCATCGCGCGCGGACCCGAGCGCGGCCGGCTGCTCGACACCAGCATGTATCAGGTCCGCTACGGCGAGCCCGCCTACCGCGAGGTTGCCGACCGGTTCTGCGCGCTCGCCGCGGAGCTCGGTCACGCCCCGGCCACGCTCGCGGTCGCGTGGGTCGCCTCGCATCCGGCGGTCACCAGCGTGCTCGTCGGTGGCCGCACCACCGAGCAACTCGCGCCCACCCTGGCCGCGATCGAGCTCGTGCTCGACGCCGCGACGCGCGACCGGATCAGCGCGTTATCGCCGGCACCACCTCCCGCGACCGATCGCAACGAAGAGTCGTCCGCCCATAACTACGGTAAACGATGAGGAGTGCAACGCTACTCGCGCTGATGGCCCTCGGCGGCTGCTCGCTCGCGTTCGTTCGCGGACCCACCATGGACGGCCCGACGCCAGTGGCCGATGGCTGCTCGACCTCGCGCGTGTGGCCGATCACCGACCTGGTGCTCGCCCTGTGGTCGGTTGCCGGTGGGCTCGGCGCGATCGTCGAAGCCGCCGATCCGAAATCGAACACCGATAACACCGCCCAGGCGTTGATCGGCGTCATCCCGACGTCGATCGCGTTCGGGGTGTCGTCCGTGATCGGGTTCGCTCGCGTCGGTAGCTGTCACGACGCGCTATAGCGACATCGCCTTGCCGAGCAGGCCCGACATCTGGAGGATGTAGGCCAGCGCGGTGCCGATCGCGACCACGCCGAGCAGCATCGAGTACAGGCCGAGCTTCTCGGCGAGCGCGACGGCCTTGTTCTCCGACAGCGTGCGTCCCGGGATCATCGAGGCGATCAGCAGCATCGAGTAGTAGAAGCCGAGCAGCAGCGGGACGACGATCATCGCGACATGGATCATGCCGACGAACCCGTTCGCCTTGATCAGCCTCCCGAGCTGGCCTGGGCCAACGACGAAGAAGTACACGATGCCGAGCACGAACAGCACGATGCCGATCAACCCCTGGAACGGCACCAGCTTCTCGATGATGGCTGCGGCGTTGGGCTTCTTGGCCACGATCAGGCTGGACAGCGCGATCAGGCCGCCGAGCAGCAGGAAGATCACGATGATGATTGCGAGCGCCTTCACTGGTGCCTCCTCGTCGAAACGCCGGTGATCGTAAGCGGCCCCCGTCGCCAGTGCAACCCGAGTCAGTACGCGTCGACCATCATCAGATTGACCCGCGGCTTGCCGCGCTTCCCCGCGATCGCGCGCAGCTCGTCGAGCCCATCACCGACCAGTCGGCCGAGCTCGTCGCGCCAGCGCGTTGCCAGCGCTGGGTCGGTGCGGTGGGCGGCGCGGGCGCCCCAGGCGAGCAGCTGACCGCGGCGGAACGGTTCGGTCTCGAATGCCAGCCCGGCGTGGGTGTGGATGATCGCGCGATCCTCGGCTCCCGCTTCGAGCGCCAGCCAGGCGGCGGCGAGCCGGAGCGACGGATCGTCTGGATCCGCACCGACCGCGCGTTCGATCGCAGCGCGCGCGGTTGGCACATCGTGGGATGTCTCGTACGCACGAGACGCCTCGTGGACATGGCGCGTGGCCGCATCGTGTGGCTGCACGAAGTCGGAGACGACGCGGGCGCGAAAGCCCGCGAGCTCGTCGAGCTGGTCGAGCTCCCAGCCGCCCTGCGGGCCGTCCCATTGCCAGTCGACCTCGGCCCAGCTGCCCTCGCAGGCGGGTGCGCGATCGATCCCGACCCAGGCGCGGCGGGTCGTCGGGGCGACCACGACGCAGTGCACGTTGGTCGGCTGCGCGAGGATGCCGCCGAGGTGACGGCGCCGTTCGGGTGCCGCGGGATCGATCCGGTCGCCGAGGAACCGTGCGACGTCTCGCGCGACCAGCGGCGCGGGGCGAGCCTCGATCAGGGCCCGCAGCCGCTGTTCGCGGCGATCGGAGTGGACCGCCCACGCGGTCGACGCCGCGAGCTCGCCGGCCTGCATGCTCGCGGTGCGGTAGCGGTTCGCGCAGGCGACGTACGAGGCGCCGGCACGCGGCCGCACGACGTCGACGGCGCGTCCGGCAAGCTCGAGCACGATCGCCGAGCGCTCGCGGGCGCTGCCGATCGCGAGCCCCCAGCTCGACGACGCCGGGCGCTCGCGTGCGATCGCGATCGCGTCCTCGAGCGTCTCGGCGCGACGCGCGATCTCGTGGACGAGATCGACGATCATCGCGCCACCCCAGGTGATGCCGCGGTGCCAGCGAGTGTGCGGCGCCATCACGAGCCCCGCCTCGTTGATGACGGTGACGACCGCCGTGTCCGCGCCGCGCGTCGTGAAGAAGCCGTAGCGCTGACCGCGATCCGGCACGCAGGTCACGAACGCCGGCGATGCATCCCACACGCCGACGCCGGGAAAGTCGAAGTTGCGACCGAACAGCAGCTCACCATCCTCGGTCGCGTCGCCCCATGTGATCAGCGTCGAACATGCAGGGACCGCCGCCGCGGCCGCCCGTGCGGTGATCGGGTTCGCGAACGGTCCGAGCTGGATCCGGGCCGCGAGCGCGACGCAGTTCTGCAGCGAGTCCATGGTCGCGAACGTCAGCCGGGCCTCGCGGGTGTCGTGCCCGGGAACCTCGGCGGCGACGCTCCTGATGAACGCCTCCGTCCGCGCCGCGAGCTCGGGCGGACGGTCGCGCGCGAGTCGCGCCTGCCACGCGCTCGCGAGCTTGCGCACGACGAAGCGACCGGCGCGCGGGCCACCGCCGGCGAGCGAGCGCTCCGGCATCGTGCGGTAGAACCCGAGCAGCCGTGCCGCACAGGCGGCGGTGAGGCGGCCGTGCTGGGCACCCATCTGGGCCTGGGTTCCGGTCAGGCGTGCGAGCAGGAGCGACTTGGACATGGTCAGACCTTTCTGGTGCGGCGCCGCGGGCGCTTGCGCTTGGGACGGAGCGGCTCGATCACGCGTGCCGCGAGCTCGGCGCTGACCTCGTCCGCACGTGCGATGCCGAGGACATGATGGACCAGCACACCATCGACCACCGCGAGCACGAGCTCGACGATCCGCTCGGGGTCGCACGGCCGGACCTCGCGCCGGGCGATCCCCGCGCGGAGATCGGTGACCAGTGCGGTGCGCGCGGCGACGACGATCCTGCGCTCGCGCTCGAGCACGCTCGCGAAGTCACGGCCGCCGATCGCCCACAGCTGGAACAGGCCCCCGATCAGCTGCGGTCGCTCGCGGTGGAAGGCGAGCGTCGCGTCGACCACGGCGAGCAGTCGGTCGAGCGGGTGATCGACAAGGCGGGTCCGCTCGAGCACGGTCTCGGTGAGCGCGCGATAGGTCTCCGCGAGCACGATCTCGAACACCGCCCCGAGATCCGGGAAGTAGAAGTACAACGTGGGGCGCTTCATCCCGAGCGCGTCCGCAAGCTCCCGCATCGAGGTCTGCATGCCGCGGGTGCGCAGGACCTCGAACGCGGCATGCGCGAGCTCGGTGCGGCGAGTGAGGTCCGGTCGGCGCGGCATAACCTGACAGTTCGTCAGTACAAGAAGGCTGACATAGTGTCAACAAGATGCCTGGGAATGCGCCTGGAGACCGGCGCGTATCAGGAACGACGTGGTCGTGAATGTCCCGTGGATCCATCGCACCTGCTTCCCCGTGCCTCGTGTACGCTGACGGCCTTCCGTGGAACTGAGTGCTGTGAGCCGCGACGACGTCGTCCTACAGAAACCGGAGGACGTACGCTTCCTCGTGCCCGTCTTCCACACGCCGACCGCCTGCCCTGGCGCCGCGACGGCCTACCTGTTGCGCCGCATCGCGTATCGCGCCGGTGCGTACGCCCCCGGCATCCAGGAACAGATCTTCCACGAGCTCAACACGTCGCGTGAAGGCGGGACGATCGAGAAGGTCCAGCACTGGTTCAGCGGTCGGGTGGCGATGCTCCACGAGCTCGGCTACCGGCTGCAGTGCCGGCGGGTCGCGACCCCGACCCAGGCGATCCTCGAGTGGGTGCGCGCGGGGCGTGGGTATCGCGGCGCGATGCTACCCACCAACTACAGGAAGCTGCACCCGACGCCGGGCGCGGCCGGCAAGGACGTGGTCGAGGACCAGGTGGCGCACGCCGTCGGCGTCACGATCGACCGACTCGATCACAAGGCTGATGAGGAGCTGGTGATGATCGATCCGTGGCCGGGCGTGAAGGGCGGCGCGAAAGACCGCGACAAGGTCTCGGCGGACATCGAGTCGGCGCACCGCGACAAGCAGTTCCACGCGCTGGTCTACTACTGGGTCGGCTGGTCGTAGCCGCTGCCGGTCAATTGAACGACCCGAGGTCGACGAACGCGTGATCCGCCATGATCACGAACGGCCGATCTTCGAACGCGAGCTTGCCCTTGCCATCGTGCCGGACGATCTGCAGGAGGCCCATGCCGTAGCCCATCGGGCCCTGCGAGTAGTAGTCGAGCGAGAGCCGGTACGGGCCCGCCTTCGCGACGCCAGGGATCGCGAAGCACTCGGGGCCATAGCCCGTCGTGACGTCCGCGTAGAGCTCGCCGCCGGACGGTAGCTGCATGCTGGAGTACCAGGCGTGGCCGCCGCGCGCGTCCTGGATGTGGAAGTCGACATCGTTGGCGTCGGTCTCCCAATAAAGGATGAAGCGCGTCGACGGCGTGGTGGACGGCGCGATCGAACGCTTGCCGAGCGCGGTCGCGACCTCGGCCCGGCGCTCGGGATGCGCGGCGACGTACGCCACGCCGATCATGCCTGCGTCGTCCGCCAGGATGCGCTTGCCTCCAGCGAACCGGTTGTCGGGATAGTCGCGGTCGAGCCCGGCAAGGATCGCCGCGAACGCGTCGGCTGGCTTGCCACCGCGGAGCAGCGCGTATGCGAGCAGGCGGTGGCCGGTCAGGTGATCGGGGCGATCGGCGACCGCACGCCGATAGCTGTCAATCGCGAGGCCGCGTGCGCCCTGCCCGATTCGCTCGAGCCGCTCGCCCGCAAACCGCCGCAGATCGGCGCGGCCGGGGAACAGATCGATGATCGAGCCGTACGCGCGCGCCGCCGAGCCGAAGTCGCGTCGGGCCTCGAGCACCTCGCCGAGCCCGATCAACGCGAGCACGTTGCCCGGCTCCTTGAGGTACCAGGCGCGAGCTTTCAAGAACGCGCCGTCGTGATCCTGCTGCTTGAGGCCGCGCATGATCTCGGCGAGCGCGCCGGTCAGCGGTGCGGGCTTGTTGCTAGGCGGCCAGCTCTCGCGCGGCGCGGGCTCCGATGCCGACATCGGACGCGACGTGCCGGCGATGTTGGCGTCGCCGTCGTCGGACTCATCGGAGCTGGCCCGATCGGCGACGGGCTGGGACTGGGGCCTGCCGTCGACCTGCAGACGCCGGCGACCGGGCGGCGGCGGCGGTGGCGGCGGCGGCGGCGCGCTCGCCGCGGGCATGGGCGCCTCCCGCGCTTCGGGCTTCGCCATCGGCTCGCGCTCCTCCTCGATGTCGGCCGGGGCCGTGCTGGCAGCCTTCTCGGCCTCCATCGGCTTGGTCTCGATCGCCTGGCCGTCCGCCGGTCCGTCGAGCCGACGACCCTCATCGCGCTCGCTCGAAGGGCGCTTCTTGCGCTTCGACGAGTCGTCCTTGCTCACCGCGATCTCGGGCTCGGTCACCGCAATCACCGGGCCCTTGCGATGGCGCTGCACGATCTTGCCGTCGGGCGCGACCTCGAGGATGTCGGCGAGCGCCTTGCGGTCGATCCCGAACCGCGCGTAGTCACCATCGGACTCGAGGACCAGCATCGACGTCTGACTCGACACCACGCGGGCCGCGACCGAGCGCTTCGCGATCTCCGCTCGGAGCTTGCTCGCGGCGTCACCGGTCGCCGATGCGAGACGCGCCTCGAGCTCCGCGATCTCGACCGCGGCGAACGCACGACCAACGAGCGCCGGCGTGGCGCCGACCTTCGCGAGCACGTGGCGCTGGCCAACTTGTACCCCATTGACCAGGGCGCTGAATGTCGCGGTTGGCTTGCCGAAGCGCGCGTACACCATCACGTGCTCGCTCGGCCGCACCGATGCGATCCGCCTGGGATACACCCAGCTCGCCCCGGGGACCTCGATCGCGACATCGACCAGCATCCGCTCCGCGAGGCCGCTCGCGACACCCGCGACGCCGGCGTCGAGATCGAGCACGGCGCCGGGGCGCTCCTTGGTCCGCACGAGCTGGGTCGCCAGCTGCTCGTCGCGAATGCCGCCCGCGAGCACGACATCGACGCGCTCGACACCGGCCAGCGCCTTGAGCGCGACCACCACCTGCTCGGGCTTCGCGCCCGCGGTGAGGACGCCGTCGCCAACGAGCACGAGCCGGGCATGCGGCGCGTGCGTGCCGAGCCAGGCGATCGCCTGCCCGAGATCCGACGCACCTGCGGGGCCGCGCGTGATCAGCGCCTTGCGATGGGCCGCGGCCCATCCTGCGACGCGACCGCTGAAGATCGGCTGGGTCTCCTGGTCGAACGCGACGACCTGGAGCTTTACGTCGTCGCCGTGATTCTTGCGCAGCGCCGCGATCAGCTTGTCGATCCCGTCGAGCTGCGCGCCGAACCCGACCGATCGTGAAGCGCTGGTATCGACCAGCATGGTCAGCGCGCGTGGCGCGTCGGCCGTCTGCGCCCCGGCGGCGACGACGGGCACCTGGGCCGCGACGAGCGAGCCAGCAGCCACCACATCGGCGACACCCGCGGTCGACACGAAGTCCCGGTCCGGTTGCCAGTCCTTCTCGGCGAGCACCTGCTCGCTGGTGCGACCATCCGCGCCGAGCGTGGCCAGCCGGATGTCGACGCGTGAGACTTTCGGGAGCCCGCGCAGCGGCAACACGTAGCGCGCGCCCGGCAGCTCCTGCGAGAAGCTCAGCACGAGGTGCTTGTCACCGTTCGCCGGGATCGGGAACACGCGTGCGGTGAACTGATTGCCCTCGGCCTTCTCGAGCAGCGCCGGATCCTGCTTGCGATGGAGGAAGTCCTCGTAGGCGCGGCGGGCGAGCTGCTTCTCGACGACCTCGGCCTCCATCCACTGCTGGTCGTGCTCCATCGCGAACCGCGAGACCGCCGCGTTCGGCGGCAACGTGATCGCGAACGTGCCCTCGCGGATCCGGTTCTCCGGGTTGTGGAAGTAGACGTGAAGCTCGGTGAACGCGAGCGGGCCCTGAACCACCGCGCGGGCCTCGACCCGGGTCATCACCAGGCCGCTGCCATCGCTCGCGGTCAGGCTCCACGGCGCTTGCGGCTCGGCCTGCAGCACGTACTCGGAGGCGGCGAACGCCGGGAGTGGCAGCGAGGAGGCCGGCCCGGTGATCCGATCCGGCCCTCCCTGACACGCTCCGACCACGACCAGTGCAGCACCCAGGGACCACGAACCACTTGGCATCTGGGCTCTAACGCACGAGACGCCGCGAGGATTTGCGTCCATGCGGCATCGGGCAGCTTCGCGGGGCTGCACGGGATTTCGGCGCAGCGGACCTAGCGCGCGCGCAACGCAAGCCCGGACGGCACGTCGAGATCTCCGACCAGCGCGAGGTCGCCGGTCAGCCAGCCGATCCAGCGCTTGCCGATCACGTCGCGTCGCCAGGTCTGCATTGCGGGCAGTTCGTCGGCGGCCGCGATGCCGCGCTCGTCGATCGCGCGCGCGAGCTCCTCGGTATCGGCGCGGGTGGCCAGGAGACGGGGCGCGACGCCGATCTGCTCGGCGATCAGCTGCGTGATCGCGATCAGCATCTCGGACCAGCGCTGGGCACGTGCGCTCGGCGCGCCGTGCGAGCGAATCACCGCGACCTCGTTCGGTCGCGCGGTGGCCAGGGCCAGGACGATCGCATCGGCGTACTTGCGCGCGAACGGCGACACCGTCTTGACGGCGCGGACGCCTTCGGGCGAGCCCGGCCGCTGGCGCGCGACATCGACCAGCGCCTTGTCGTTCATCACCTGCGGCAGCGGGCGGTCATGCTCGATCGCGATCCGCTGGCGCCACGCCGCGAGCACCTTGACCGCCGCGAGGGTGGCGGCATCGAGCCCGCGCAGCCGCGACGTTCTCCACGCGGTCTCCGGCGTCACGCTCGCTGCGGCGACCGCATCCGCCGCGACCTGCGAGCTCTCCGCACGCGCCCACTCGATCCGCTCGCCGAGTCGCTGTGCGAGCAGTGCGTAGATCGCGGGCAGGTGGCGAACGTCGGCGTCGGCATACGCGAGCTGCGCGTCGCTGAGCGGCCGACGCGCCCAGTCGGTCCACTGCTGCTCCTTGCCGAGCGTCAGGCCGAGCAGGTCATTCGCGAGGTTCGCGAGCCCGACCTGATCGCCGATGCCCGCGAACGCGGCCATCACCTGCGTATCGATGATCCGAGGCATCGCGATCCCGAACTGGGCGGCGAGGATCCCGAGGTCCTGGCGCGCGGCATGGACCACCACGAGCGGGTGTGCGGCGAGCGCTTCGATCAACGGCCGCAGATCGACCGCGAGCGCGTCCACCAGCACGACCGCGGGCGGGGTTGCCACGATCACCTGGGTTGGAACATCCAACCGTACTTCCGGCGGGAGCCATGACACCTGAACCAGACACAGCGTCGGGACGAGTCGATCCTGGGTCAGGAACTCCAGATCGAACGTCACGAGCGGCGATTTCGCGATCGCGGCGGCGATGGCCGCGACGTCAGGAGGCTCGGCGAGGAGCGCGGTCACCTCGCGATATTACCCGTCGGATGCTGATAGATTGCACCCCCAAAGGACGATCACGATGACGAACAGCTTCGGAGCCAAGGCCGAGATCTCCGTCGGCAGCACCAAGGTCGGGCTATACCGGCTCGACGCCCTTGCCAAGCAGAAGGTCGGCGACGTCGCGACCTTGCCGTACTCGTTGCGGATCCTGCTCGAGAACCTCCTCCGTCACGAGGATGGCAAGTCAGTGCACCCCGCCGATGTCGAGGCCGTCGCGGGCTGGAACCCGAAGCAGCGCGTCGAGCACGAGGTGCAGCTCCGGCCGGCCCGCGTGCTGATGCAGGACTTCACCGGCGTCCCGGCGGTGTGCGACCTCGCCGCGATGCGCGACGCATTCGTCAAGCTCGGGCTGCCCGGCAAGGCGATCAACCCGCTCCGCCCCTCGGATCTGGTGATCGACCACTCGGTGCAGATCGACGAGTACGGCACCAACGCCGCGTTCCGGCGCAACGTCGAGCTCGAGTACGCGCGAAACCACGAGCGCTACCTGTTCCTGCGCTGGGGCCAGCAGGCGTTCGCCAACATGAAGGTCGTGCCGCCGGGCACCGGCATCTGTCACCAGGTCAACCTCGAGTACCTGGCGCGCGTGGTGTTCAACGACGGCAGCTGCGCATATCCGGACTCGCTCGTCGGCACGGACTCGCACACGACGATGGTCAACGGGCTCGGCGTGTTCGGCTGGGGCGTCGGAGGCATCGAGGCGGAGGCCGTCATGCTCGGCCAGCCGATGGCGATGCTGATCCCCGAGGTGTTCGGATTCGAGCTCACCGGGCGGCTCCCGCCGGGTGCCACCGCGACCGACCTCGTCCTCACCGTCACCCAGATGCTGCGTCAGAAGGGCGTGGTCGAGAAGTTCGTCGAGTTCTACGGCGCGGGCATCGGTGCGCTGTCGCTGCCGGACCGCGCCACGATCGCGAACATGGCGCCGGAGTACGGCGCGACCATGGGCTTCTTCCCGGTCGACGACGAGACGCTCGCGTACCTGCGGTTCACCGGCCGCGCCGACGATCACGTCCAGCTGGTCGAGCGCTACACCAAGGAGAACCTCCTGTGGCACGACCCGACCGCGCAGCTGCGGTTCTCGGACTCGATGTCGCTCGACCTGTCGACGGTGGAGCCGTCCCTGGCCGGCCCAGCGCGCCCGCAGGATCGCGTCCCGCTCAAGAGCTCGCGCCGCGCATGGCGGCGTGCGGTCGGCGGCCTGCTCGGCGACAAGGCTGGCGCCGACTCGAACGCGATCGAGGCGTGGTCCGATCAAGGAGATCAGGCTGCGCCCGGCACGCTGTCCGCCACCCGCGACGTCACGACCGACAAGGGCTCGTTCGCGATCGGCCACGGCTCGATCGTGATCGCCGCGATCACGAGCTGCACCAACACCTCCAACCCGTCCGTGCTGATGGCCGCGGGGCTGCTCGCCCAGAAGGCGGTGGCCAAGGGCCTGAAGTCGAAGCCGTGGGTCAAGACGTCGCTCGCGCCGGGCTCGCAGGTCGTCACCGACTACCTGATCGAGGCCGGCGTGATGGCGCCGCTCGAGGCACTCGGCTTCTACCTCGCAGGCTACGGCTGCACGACGTGCATCGGCAACTCGGGCCCGGTGCACGAGGAGATCGCGGCCGCGGTCAAGGACGGCAACTTCGTCGTCGCGTCCGTGCTATCGGGCAATCGCAACTTCGAAGGCCGCGTCAATCCGGTCGTGCGCGCGAACTACCTCGCATCGCCGCCGCTCGTCGTCGCCTACGCGCTGGCCGGCACGATGAACATCGATCTCGAGACCGAGCCGCTCGGCGTCGGCACCGACGGTCCGGTGTTCCTGCGGGATGTCTGGCCCGCCCCGGCCGAGGTCGCGGAGGCGATGCGGAAGTCGATCCGGCGCGAGCAATACGAGGCACGCTACGCAGCCGTGCTCGACGGCGATGCCGACTGGCAGGCGCTCCAGGTGCCTGCCGGCGACACGTTCGCGTGGGACGAAGCGTCGACCTACATCCGCAAGCCGAGCTTCTTCGACGATCTCGGTCCCACGCCGAAGCCGCTCACCGACCTCTCGGGGGCACGCGTGCTCGCGATCCTCGGCGACTCGGTCACGACCGATCACATCTCGCCCGCTGGCAACATCGCGAAGGGCAGCCCCGCCGGGCGCTACCTCGACGAGCACGGCGTCAAGCCGGCCGACTACAACCAGTACGGCGCGCGCCGCGGCAATCACGAGGTGATGGTGCGCGGCACGTTCGCGAACATCCGGCTCAAGAACCTGATGCTGGACGGCGTCGAGGGTGGCTACACCAAGTACTTCGGTCCAGCCGGGCTCGAGCAGCTGCCGATCTACGACGCGGCCATGAAGTACGGCACCGATTGCGTGCCGCTCGTCGTGTTCGCGGGTGACCAGTACGGCTCCGGTTCGTCGCGTGACTGGGCGGCCAAGGGCACCATGCTCCTCGGCGTCCGCGCGGTCATCGCCGAGTCGTACGAGCGCATCCACCGCTCGAACCTGATCGGCATGGGCGTCCTGCCGCTGCAGTTCGAGTTCGGCCAGGACGTGAAGACGCTGGGGCTCACCGGTGACGAGCTGATCTCGATCGAGGGCATCGCCGGCGGCGTCGCGCCCAAGAAGAAGCTGACCGTGCGCGCGGTCGCGCCGGGCGGCGAGAAATCGTTCACCGTGATCGCGCGCGTCGACACCCCGCAGGAGGTCGAGTACGTCGCCCACGGAGGCATCCTGCAGTTCGTGCTCCGCCAGCGTGCCGCCGCGCTCAAGTAGCGCGGAGTGAATCAGCGCCGGTGGTGGCCTGGAGCCGTCTCGTGACCCGGGCCGGCGAGCGCCGGCCTCGTTCGCGTTCGGGGTACGGTCGGGAGGTCCGCCGCATGCTGATCGCGTTCAACAAGCCGTACCTCGTGCACTGCAAGTTCACCGACACCGAGGTGCCGCCGCGCCCGACGCTGGCGACGTTCGGCTTGCCGCCAGAGGTCTACGTCGCGGGCCGCCTCGATCACGACAG
>JBBJLY010000411.1:0-5382 GCA_037720695.1 Kofleriaceae bacterium
ACACGGCAAGCCCGTCGCGCTCGTCGTCGAAAAGACCAGCACGGTCGCGCGGCGGATGAGCGTCACCGATCGCGCGATCGGCGACTCGTGGCTGGTCACCCAAGGCCTGGTCGCCGGCGACCAGGTGATCGTCGAGGGCCTGCAGAAGATCCGGCCTGGCGCTGCGGTCAAGCCGGTGCCGGCGCAGGCAGGCAAGGCCAAGCAGGCGGTGCGCTGATGGCGCGCTTCTTCATCGACCGCCCGATCTTCGCGTGGGTGATCGCGATCGTGATCATGATCGCGGGCGCGCTGTCGATCACCCGGCTGCCGGTCTCGCAGTACCCGGCGATCGCACCGCCGGCGATCAGCATCGCGGCCAGCTATCCGGGCGCGTCGGCCACCACGCTCGAGGAGACGGTCACGCAGGTGATCGAGCAGCGGATGAGCGGGCTCGACGGCCTGCGCTACATCTCGTCGTCGAGTGACGCCACGGGCGGCGCCAGCCTCGAGCTCACGTTCGAGCCCGGCACCGACCCTGACATCGCGCAGGTCCAGGTCCAGAACAAGCTCCAGCTCGCGATGCCCCAGTTGCCGCAAGAGGTCCAGCGCCAGGGTGTCCGCGTCGCGAAGTCCAACCGCAACTTCCTCATGATCGCGGCGTTCGTGTCGATGGACGGCAGCATGACCCGCAACGACATCTCGGACTACATCGCCTCCGTGCTCCAGGATCCGATCAGCCGCGTCCCCGGCGTCGGTGACCTCCAGGTGTTCGGCTCGCAGTATGCGATGCGGATCTGGCTCGACCCGGACAAGCTCAACGGCTTCAAGCTGACGCCGCTCGACGTCATGCAAGCGGTCCAGGCCCAGAACGCGCAGGTCTCGGCGGGCCAGTTCGGCGGCACGCCGTCGGTGCCGGGGCAGCAGCTGAACGCGACCATCACCGCGCAGTCTCGGCTCCAGACCGCGGATCAGTTCCGCGAGATCCTGCTGCGCGTCAACGCGACCGGCGCGCAGGTCCGGCTCGGCGATGTGGCCCGGGTCGAGCTGACCGGCGAGAGCTTCGAGGTCGAGAGCTTCATCGATCGTGCGCCCTCGGGCGGCGTCGGGATCCGGCTCGCTGTCGGCGCCAACGCGCTCGACACCGCGGACCGGGTGCGGGCACGACTGACCGAGCTCCAGGCGGGGTTCCCGCCCGGGCTCGAGATTCGCTACCCGGTCGACTCCACGCCGTTCGTCAAGATCTCGATCGAGGAGGTGGTGATCACGCTGATCGAGGCGATCGGCCTCGTGTTCCTCGTCATGCTACTGTTCCTCCAGAACTTCCGCGCGACGCTGATTCCCACGCTTGCCGTGCCGGTCGTGTTACTCGGCACGTTCGGCGTGCTGTCGCTGTTCGGCTACAGCATCAACACGCTGACGATGTTCGGCATGGTGCTCGCGATCGGCCTGCTGGTCGACGACGCGATCGTCGTGGTCGAGAACGTCGAACGCGTGATGCACGGCGAGGGGTTGTCGCCAAAGGAGGCGACCCGCAAGTCGATGAAGCAGATCACCGGCGCACTCGTCGGCATCGCGATCGTGCTCGCCGCCGTGTTCGTGCCAATGGCGTTCTTCGGCGGGTCGGTCGGCGTGATCTATCGCCAGTTCGCGATCACGTTGGTTTCGGCGATGACGCTCTCCGTGGTCGTCGCGCTGACCCTGACGCCCGCGCTGTGCGCCACGATCCTGAAGCCGACGCGCACCGGCAAGCGCAAGGGCCCGTTCGGCTGGTTCAACGCGGTCTACGACCGGACCAGCAAGGGCTACACGCACACGGTCGGTGCCCTCGTGCGCCGCAAGCTACCGGCGATGGTGGTCTACCTCGCGCTCGCCGGCGTGCTCGCCGCGCTGTTCCTCCGCCTGCCGAAGGGGTTTCTGCCCGAGGAGGATCAGGGTCAGTTCAGCACGCAGGTGCTGCTGCCGCCAGGCGCCACGCAGGAGCAGACCCGCGCGGTGATGGAGCAGGTGCAGGAGTACTTCCTGACCGAGGAGAAGGACACCGTCGAGTCGATCATGGCGATCACCGGCTTCGGGTTCGCCGGCCGCGGTCAGAACTCTGGCCTCGCGTTCGTCAAGCTCCGCCACTGGGATGATCGCCCCGAGGATCGCCAGAAGGCGAAGGCGGTGGTCGCGCGGGCGATGGCCCGGTTCCAGCGGATCAAGGAGGCGCAGGTGTTCGCGTTCGCGCCGCCCGCGATCAGCGAGCTCGGTAACGTCGCCGGCTTCCAGCTCCAGCTCCAGGATCGCGGCGGGCTCGGGCACGACGCGCTGATCGCCGCGCGCGATCAGCTGATGGGATTGGCGTCGAAGCATCCGGCGGTCACCAAGGTGCGCCCCGGCGGGCTCGAGGATCGTCCCGAGTACAAGGTCGATGTCGATCAGGAGAAGGCCGCGGCGCTCGGGCTGTCGCTCGCCGATATCAACCAGACGCTATCCGCGACCTGGGGTGGAACGTACGTCAACGACTTCATCGATGGCGGTCGCACCAAGCGCGTGTTCATCCAGGGCGACGCGAGGTTCCGCATGCAGCCCGATGATCTCGGCAGGTGGTATGTCCGCAACAAGGCGGGCCTGATGGTTCCGTTCAGCGCGTTCTCGTCGGGGCACTGGACGTTCGGCTCGCCGAAGCTCGACCGGTTCAACGGCTTCCCGACGATCGCGATCCAGGGCGAGCCCGCACCGGGCGCCAGCTCGGGTGAAGCTATGGCCGCGATGGAGGAGCTCGCGGCGCAGCTGCCGACCGGCATCGGCTTCGACTGGTCGGGCCTGTCATACGAGGAGCGGCTCGCTGGCTCGAACGCGATGCTGCTGTACGGGCTGTCGCTGCTGGTCGTGTTCCTCTGCCTCGCGGCGCTCTACGAGAGCTGGTCGATCCCGGTCTCGGTGATGATGGTCGTCCCGCTCGGCGTGCTCGGGGCGGTGGCGCTGAGCTTGTTCGGCGGCCAGGCGAACGACGTCTACTTCCAGGTCGGCCTGCTGACCACGATCGGCCTCGCCTCAAAAAACGCGATCTTGATCGTCGAGTTCGCCAAGGAGCTGGTCGAGCAAGGCAAGACGCCGGTCGAAGCAGCGATCGAGGCCGCGCGCCTGCGCTTGCGGCCGATCGTGATGACCTCGCTCGCGTTCATCCTCGGCGTGATGCCGCTCGCGCTCGCCGATGGTGCCGGTGCGGGCGCGCAGAACGCGATCGGGATGGCGGTGATCGGTGGTGTTGTCGCAGCCACGGTGCTGGGGGTGCTGCTCGTGCCGGTGTTCTTTGTCCTGATCGCGCGGCGCAAGCAGCGCGATCCTGGTGAACCGATCGCTGCGGGGCCCCATGCGTGAACGTGTGCTTGCGATCCTGCTCGCCGGTGGCTGCTCGCTGGCGCCGACCTACGAACGTCCCGCGTCGCCGATCGCTCCCACGGGAGCCGACACGGCGGGTGCGCGCAACGAGGCGCTCGGCTGGCGCCAGGTGTTCACCGACACGCGCCTCCAGCAGCTGATCGGGCTCGCGCTCGCCAACAACCGCGACCTCCGGATCGCAGCGCTCAACGTCGAGCTCGTGCGCGCGCAGTACCGGTGCATCGCGACCGCGGCACGCGACGGTCACGATCAAGAAGCACCACCACGCACGCACCGCGTCATCATAGCTGATCGGCGACTCGCCTCGGGTTTGGGTGGTACACCTCGAGTGATGGCTCGTAGCTTCGCGCTCACCCCCGGAAAGCGCGTCCTCTACCTGACGAAGGATCCCGATCGGATCCGGGACCAGCTGGCAGGCACGCTGACGCTCCGCATGAGTGACCTCGCTTCCGAGGATCTGCTCGACGACATCAACACCGATGCGATGACACCGGCCTGGGTGTGCTTCGACTACGATCCGGCCGCGATCGCACGCAATGCCTACGCCGGACTCGTGATCGCCGGCCAGCGCCTGGTCCCGGCCGACGCGCTGCGTGACGGCAACTTCGAGGTGATCGTGGCCGGCGCCCAGAAAGGTGTCGGCTCGAGCCGCGAGACCGCCGCGCAGTGCGAGGTGTTCTCGGGCAGCCGGCTCGCGATCGCCAGCTCGTTCGCGCCGATCCACGCGCGCAACAACATCAACATCGGGCAGCTGATGGGCGACCACGAGATGCTGCACCGCCTCGAGGCCGGGGAGTCCATCCCGCTCGACGAGTTCACCCGTGGCCACGACGCGATCACGGCCGCGATCATCGAGAGCGGCGGCCTGCTGCCGTTCTGCGCGCGGCTCGCGAAGGGCGACATCACGGTGCCACCGACAGGCACCGGTCCGCGGCCGATGAACCTGACCGAGAAGATCCTCGCCGCGAAGCTGCTGCCCGGTCAGGGCACGCACGTGAAGCCAGGCGATGCGGTGCTGGTCAAGGTCGACGCTGGGTACTCGCACGAGTTCACCACCGCGCAGGTCGACTTCTTCCTGCGCGCCGAGTACGGCGATGCCTACCAGCTTCAGAACCCTTCCAAGTTCGCCGTGTTCGAAGACCACTTGATCTACGCCACCGGTGTCGCGTCGATGGCGAGGTTCGCCGACAAGATCGAGCAGCTGCGCGTCGTCCAGCGCGAGTTCGCGCAACGCACCGGCGTCCGCAATTACAGCGCGGTCGATGGCGTGTCGCCCGGCATCTGCCATCAGGTCGCGCGCGAGCAGTTCCTCGATCCCGGCGACTTCGTGCAGGCGACCGACAGCCACACCTGCATGGGTGGCGCGTCGGGTGCGCTGTCGTGGGGCGTTGGCTCCACCGAGTATGCCGCCCTGCTCTACTGGGGCTTCACGCCGCTCGCGGTTCCAGAATCGATCCGGTTCGAGCTCACCGGCACGCTCCCCCCCGGCGTCACCGCAAAGGACGTGATGCTCCACATCCTCGCGACCTACGCGAAGCGCGAGGACACGCTGAACCGCGTGATGGAGTTTGGGGGTCCCGGCCTGTTCGCGCTGTCACCCGACGAGCGCGCGACCCTCGCCAACATGGCCACCGAGTGTTCGGCGCGCGGCTCGGTGATGGAGGTCGACGAGGTGATGCTGGCGTGGATCGCCGAGCGCCGGCCCGGGGTCTCGCGCGACGAGCTGCGCGCAAAGGTCGTCACCCCCGACGCCGGCGCGCATCACGACGGCGGCGTGCTTGCGATCGATCGAGGCGCGATCGCCCCCAGGGTCGCGACGCCCGGCGACCCGGATCGCGGCATCGCGAGCGATCCCAAGAACGGCGCGCTGGTGCTGGACATCGGCCAGGTCAAGATCGACATCGCGTACGGCGGCTCGTGCACCGCGGGCAAGCGCGACGATCTGGACATGTACGCACGCGTGATGGCCGACGCAGAGCGGGCCGGCCGCCGGGTCGCCGAGGGCGTCCAGTTCTTCAT
>JBBJLY010000177.1:0-17957 GCA_037720695.1 Kofleriaceae bacterium
CACGCCGACCAGCGACATCGGGCAGGCGCTCGCCGCGAAGGTGCCCGGGCTGCGCTCGGTCAGCGGTGGCGGCGGCGCCGGCGGGGCCAAGGACCTGCGCATCCGCGGCGTCTCGAGCTTCAGCCTCAATCAGCGGCCGGTGATCTACATCGACGGCGTACGCGTCGACAAGCGTTCCGACGAGTGGACGAGCACCACCGGCCTCACCGGCAAGATCGCCTGCTGCGCCTTCTCGGAGCCGACCTGCGCGAGCGTCTGGATCGCGGCGGTGCGGACGGCGGCGTCGCCGTCGCGCGTCAGCCGGAGCAGTGTGTCCGTCGACTGGTCATCGGGGTTCTGGCCAAGCGTCGAGATCGCCGCCATCCGGACGCTCGGCTCCTTTGACTCGAGCGCGCGCTGGAGGATCCGCTTGGCATCCGGCGAGCCGCTGTTCGCGAGGGCCCACACCGCGTTCTGGGCGCCGGCCGCTTCCTTGCCTGTCGCGTTCAGCATCTCCTCGGCCAGCGCGATGCCCTCGCGGGCACCCGCGTTGATCAACTGATGCATGACCTGCATCTTGACCTGCGGATTCTTCTGCGCCGCTGCGAGCAGCGCGGTCTTGACCGTCGGGTCAGCCCCGCCTGGCCGAGCGCACCAGCAGCAGCCGCCGCGAGCTCCTTGTCGTCGCCGCCGAGCGCAGTGATCAACGACTGCCGGGACTGCTCGGTGCCGATCCGGCCAAGCACGCTGGCGGCGTAGCTCGACTCGTCGCGGCGGCCGGAGAATAGCGAGTCGGTGAGCAGCTGATCGAGCGCGGCGTCGCCGGGCCGGGACTGCGCGAGCATCTCGAGTGCGGAGACGCGGGTCTGACCGCGCGACTTGCCGGCGATGTCGATCAGGGCGTCGAACGCCTGGGGCTGGCCGGCGTCGGCGAGCATGCGCATCGCCTCGTAGCGCTCGTTGCGGGAGCCCTTGCCGGCGAGGTCGATCGCCATCGTCAGCGCGTCGGCGTTGCCGGACTTGATCAGGCGCGGCAGCACGGCGCGCCGGTCGGCCGACGTGCCCTCCTTGACCACCTTCAGCAGCGCCTGCTCGACATCCTCGCCCTCCATCATCGCGAGCTGCTGGAGCGCGCCGGTGACCTGGGCGCGATCCGACAGCGCCGCCTCGATCAGGAAGTTGCGCGCTGCCTCGCCGCCGATGCCCGCGAGCGCACCGGCAGCCGCACTCGCGGCCTGGCGGTCGCCGCTCTTCATGATCTCGCCGAGCAGCTCGGTCGCCTGCTCACCGCCGAGCTCGCCGATCGCGTGCACCGCCGCCCACCGGGTGTTCATCGCGCCCTGCAGCGCGGCCTCACGCAGCACGGGCAACGCCGCCTCACCCGCCTTGCCGAGCGCGGTGAGGGCAGCGTTGACCAGCTGGGGATCGCCGGATTTCACGATCGACACCAGCCGCTTCATGAAGTCGTCATCGATGTCGTCGATCGCGGCGATCGCGACCGCGGCGACGCGCGCGTCCGGCGTGTCGATCAGCTTGCGGAGCGCCTGCTGCGACTCCGGCGTCGAGATCTGGGAGAGTGACGACACGGCGCTGCTCGCGACGGTGGAATCGCCGGCGTTGCACAGCTTGACCAGCAGCTCGACCACGCGGGTGGTGCCGATCTGGGCCAGGGCGGCGATCGCGGTCGTCTGCGCCGGGTCACCCGGCTTCTGGGCGAGTGGGATCAGCACCCCCTCGGCTCGCTGGCTGCGGGTCGCGCCGAGCGCGGCGATCGAGGCGTGGCGGATCGCGGGCCGGTCATCGCTCGCGTGGGCGATCAGGAGGTCGACGGCTTTCTCCGTCCCGATCTGGCCGATCGCGCCCAGCACCAGCTCGGGCACGCCCCGGCGCGGGTCCTTGAGCAGCGGCGACACGCGGTCGATCGCCTCGTCGTCGCCGATCATGCCGAGCTTGCCGGCCAGCAGCGTGAGGTCCTTGATCGAACGAGTCGCCAGCATGCGGTCCACCAGCTCGGTCTTCGAGATCCCGGCAGCCTCCGGGCTGATCCGGATCGGGCGGCGGAAGTGCTCGGGCAACGAGGTCGCGCTGCGCGAGGTGGCAACCATCGCCGGCCGGGCGTTCGTGTGGCCGTCGCCCCGGAGGAACAGTGCGTAGGCCGCGATCGCGGCGAGCAGGGCCGTGGCGAGCTTCCAGCGGTTCAGTGTGGTCACGAAGGTCCTTGGTTCAGGGGTCACGAAAGGCGAGCCCGTGACTGGGTGTCAAACGAACGCGGTTTGGGTTCGATCCATTCCGCGGCTCGTAACGCCGCGCGCTGCCAGGGTTGCGGAACCAGCCGGGAAAGCTGGAGCCGATCGCGGGAAGGTTTCGGCGTCCCGAGACGTGTCCGGCGCGGCGATCGCGCCCATCACGCGCGAGCGCATGCGCACACGACACGCTGCCTCGAAGTTGACCGGATAGCCCCGTGGCCGTCCGGCCGAGGGGCAGCGGAGGTCGCAAATGATCGGCACACGACGCGGTCCGTCGATTGACGGCGCCGACGGGGTCCGTAGACTGAAACCATGTTGACGCCGCAGCAGACCGACGAGCTCAAGGCCCGTTTGCAGGCGGACCTGGTTCGCCTCTCCGACCAGGCACACCTGGCCATCGAGTTCACGATGGACCGCGACCGTGACCGCATCGGCCGGGACTCGATGGACGAATCGACCGAGGAGGAGATCTACTCGACCCAGCTCCGCCTCCACGACCGCGAGACCTTCCTGCTCGTCAAGATCCGCGAGGCGATCGAGCGCCTCGAGGCTGGCAACCTCGACGAGTGCGAGGAGTGCGCCGAGCCGATCGGGTTCAAGCGGTTGATGGCCCGACCGGTGACCACCTTGTGCTTCGAATGCAAGTCGGCGCGCGAACAAGTCGAATCCGAACAGCGCGCTGAGTAGCCCCAGCACGGGGACGCGCGTTTTGCCGCCGGGTTTCTGTTTCCTGCCGCGGCAATGGTAGTATCGGTTCCGTCGGGGATGCGCGACCGTTACACGATCACCGAGCGACTCGACCATGGGGGCATGGCCGAGGTCTTCCGTGGCGTCGCGGAGTCGATGGAGGGGTTCAAGAAGTCGGTCGCGATCAAGCGCATCCTTCCGAACCTCACGAAGAACCAGAAGTTCGTCGCGATGTTCCTCGACGAGGCGCGGCTGTCGCTGTTCCTGCAGCACGCCAACATCGTCCAGGTGTTCGATATCTCGAAGACTCCCGACGACGCGTACTTCCTCGTCATGGAGTTCGTCGACGGGTGCAACCTCAAGTCCCTGATCGAGCGCCAGAAGCAGAAGGGCCGGCGGATCGAGATCGGCCAGACGATCTACCTGATGATCGAGTGCTGCAAGGCGCTCCAGTACGCGCACTCCCTCGAGCACCCCGAGACCAACGAGCCGCTCGGCATCGTCCACCGCGACATCTCCCCGCCCAACATCCTGCTGTCGAAGAACGGCGAGGTGAAGCTGGTGGACTTCGGGCTGGCGAAGGCCAACAGCCAGATCGAATCGACCGATCCCGGGGTCGTGAAGGGCAAGTTCAGCTACCTGTCCCCCGAGGCGGCCAGCGGGCTCGAGGTCGACAGCCGCGCGGACGTGTTCGCGGTCGGCATCATCCTGTGGGAGCTGTTCACCGGGCGCCGGCTGTTCTACGGCGACACCGACTATCAAACGGTGGAGCTCGTGCGCCAGGCCCGGGTGCCGTCGATCGCCGCGCTCAACCCCGAGATCGAGTCCGAGCTCGAGCAGGTCGTCCGCAAGGCGCTCGCAAAGGATCCCGAGGAGCGCTACCAGTCGGCCAACGACCTCGGTGACGCGCTCGCGCAGTACCTGTTCTCTCGCCGGATGAAGGTCACGGCGCGCGACATCGCGAACCTCGTGAAGGACACGCAGGTCGAGATGATGCGCAAGCGGTCGGCCGAGCCCAAGGACTCGCTGATCGACGCGCTGATCCTCGACGAGATGCAGAAGATGACGTCGCTGGTCGGCGGCGCCAACAAGGAAGGCGGCGGCGGCTCGGAGGGCTCGATGAGCCTCGACCCGAGCACGTTCGTCGACACCTCGGCGTGGAGCGGCGAGCTGCTTCACGCGCAACAAGTGCAGGGGCGACCGGTCAAGCGACCGACCAAGCCCCCGGGTGGCAAGTCGCAAGGCAAGCACCCGCCCACGCCATCACCGGGCGAGCTCGAATCGCTCGAGCAGATGCTCGAGCCGGACCGCACCGGCGTTCATGCCAAGGGCGAGGGCAAGCCGCCGTGGGCGCTGATCATCGTGATCATGTTGCTGCTCGCCGCCGGCGCCGCGGTCGCGGTCGTCGTCATGATGCAGTAGCGCGGCTAGCGCAGACCCTGGAGGTCGCGGAGCGCGGCGCTGTTCGGCGCCAACTCGCCGACCTTGATGGTCGCCTCGGCGAGCAGCTTCTTGTGGCCGAGCCGCGCCGCCTGGGTGCCGACCATCGACCAGCCCTCGACCAGGTCGGGGTTCAGTGCGACCGCCCGCTGCCCGTGCTCGAGCGCGGCCTTCGGGTTCTGACCCTTGGTGATGTCGGCGAGGTAGAGGTGCGCGCTGTACAACGTCGGGTCGAGCTTGATCGCGTACTCGAGCGCGTCCTTCGCGACCTGATCATCCTCGCGGTTGTACGCGACGATCCCGCGACCGAGGAACGCCTGTGCCTTGCGGCGCGACGACGCGTTCGCCTTCTGCAGCTTGTCCGCCGCGACCTCGTACGCCTTGGACGACTCCTCGTTGTTCGACAGCAGCAGCTTCGCGTTGATGAGGTCGAGCTCCGGCACCCCGGCGAGCCGCTTGGGCGCGAGGGTCTTGACGCGTTCCATCAGCTTCGCTTGCTTCTCGTCGGCGGCGGCGACATCGGCCGCAAGCAAGAACGTCTCGAGATCGCTGCCGCTCTGCTCGATCGCCTGGGACAGCGCATCGGCGGCGCCGTTGAAGTCGTTGCGCCGGAGGGCGAGGCGACCCTTCTCGCGCAGCAGGTGCCACTTGACGACGTTCGGCGCGTTGCCTGCCTCGGCGAGCAACTGCGCCGCGCCGGCATGGTCGCCGACGAGCATGCGCGCGCGTGCAACCTCGAGGATGATCAGCGGCGATGGCCGATCGGTGCTCTTCAGCAGCTCGTCGAGCGTCTCGCGCCCGCCCATCGGATCGAGATCCTCGATCAGGAGCAGGCCGCTCTCGAGCTTGGCCATCACGCTGCCGGACTTCACCGCGTCGGCGTAGAGCTGGCGTGCGGGCCGCAGGTCGCCGGCATCGCGGTAGACCCGAGCCAGCTCGAGCTGTGCGCGTACGACCTCGGGCCCCGCGCCGATAACGATCTTTTCGAGAATGGCCTTGGCCTTGTCGCGACTCGCCTTGTCATCGCTCGCGCGCAGCACGGCGGCATGCACGGTGCCGAAGCCGGGGTGCGTCGGGTACGCTTTGTGCGCGTCCTCGAGCAGCTTCTTGAGATCATCGTCGAGCTGCTGGGTCTCGAGATCGAGCCACGCCCGTCCGACCAGCGCGGGCTCGTAGTGTGGCGCTTTCTTGAGCGCGGCCACGAAGTCGTCGCGCGCCGCGTCGAGGTCACCGGTCGCATAGCGGGCCAGGCCGCGGACCGTGCGGGCCTGCGGGTAAGACTCGACATCGGGGACCTTGGTCGCGAGATCGACCGCGTCGTTCGGCTTGCCGACGGCGAGCATCACGCGCGCGAGCGTGATCCGGGCCCGCCGGCTGCCCGACCACTCGGACAGCGTGCGGTCGGCGGCGGTCTGCGCACCGGTCAGCTCGCCGATCGCGTACAGAGTCTCCGCGGCTTCCTCGGCGAACCGCTGCTCGTCGATCCCGACGGCGAGCGCAGCGCCGAAGTCCGCCTGCGACGCCGGGAGATCACCGCGCAGGAAGTCGACGCGCGCCAGCACGAGGTTCGCGAGCGCGACCTGACCGGGCGACACGCCGCGCGTCTGCTCTCCTGGACGCTTCATGCCCTCGGCGATCAACTTTTGCAACTGCGCGCGAACCTCGGTGCCGAGCGGAACGCCGGGCACGATCTGATAACTCGCGACCAGGATGCGCGCGCGCTCGATCATCGACGACGGATGGTCCGCGACCATCGAGAGCACGGGCTCGAGCGCCGCGAGCGCTTCTCTCCACATCGACGCATCGGAGTACGCGCGTGCGAGGCCCACCGCGTAGAGCGGCCGCTTCTCGCGGTCGAATGCAGACTTCAGGCTGCGGAACGCGTTCTGGAAGTCGCCAGCGAGTAGCTGCGCGCGGCCCGTGATGTAGAGCGCCGACGGATCGTCGGTCACGATCTGGGTCGCGTCGTCTGCCGCCTGGCGTGCAGCCTTGGAATCGCTCTGTGCGAGCGCGAGGTAGGCGCGCGCGACTGCGGCGTCGAGCCCACGCTGCTCGCCGAGGTCCTCGACCGCGGTCTTCGCTTCCGCCAGCCCGTCGCCGAACTCGAACGCGACCAGCGCGCGCGCCCGCGCCAGCGCCGCGCGATTATCCGGGGTCGCCGATGCCTGCGCGATGCCTGCCAGGCGATCGCGCGCTTCGGTCCAGCCCTTCCAGGTGTCCGCCTTGGCATCGGCGATCGCCTGGGTGCGGGCCTCGCTGATCTGCGACTTGAGCCGGATCGCGCGGATCTGGAACCCGGCGAACACACCGCCTCCGATCACGAGCCCACCGATCACGAACCACAGCACGATCTGCAGCTTGGAGCGCCCGCGGCGCATCCCGGTCTTCAGCGCCTTGGCCCCCGACTGGCTGGTCTCGCCGAGCGGCATCGCGCCCGACATCGACGGCTGATCGAACATCGCCTGGATCTGCGGATCGATCGGGCCGGGCTGCCGGGTCACTTCGTGCGACGCGATCTGGCCCATGTTGTGACCCATGCCCGGCGCCATCGCCGTGGCCGGGGGCCCGGCCGGCGCACCCGTCTGCGGATCGTACATCGCCTCGACCGCGGCGGCCCGACTGCTGCTGGGCGGCATTGAGCGCCATCGTCGGACGCGCGGCTGCGGAGCTCATCGGCATCTGCGGCATCGGCTGCATCTGCGGGTGGAGCGGCATCCCCATCGGCATCGGCGCGGCCATCGTCGGCATCGCGGCGGCGATCGGGTTGCGGGGCTGCATCCCTGGTGGCGGCTGCACGCTCGGATGCATGTGAGCCGGCGGCGGCGGGAACCCCATCGGTTGCTGCTGCTGCTGCGCCATCAGCTGCGCGAGATGCGGCGGCGGCGCGACGACCGCCTGGTGCATCGTCGGTCGCGCGGCAGCATGGCTGAGGGCGGGCC
Source organism: Kofleriaceae bacterium (assembly GCA_037720695.1). Classification (GTDB taxonomy): domain Bacteria; phylum Myxococcota_A; class Polyangia; order Haliangiales; family Haliangiaceae; genus JABFXX01. The sequence goes on from JBBJLY010000177.1 coordinate 7,292, forward strand.
CCGCATCGATCGGACCGGACGGCATCTTGACCGCGTTGCGGACGGCGGTGGCGGGTCCGGGACCGGCCTTGCGCGGCGGCTCCGACTCGTCGATCTCGATCATCTCGTCGTCGTCGAGCTCGACCGTGGACACGTCTTCCTTTGGGTTATGGCGGGAGCGCTTGGCAGCCATGGCGCCAACAACCGCGTTGACGTTGCGCTTGCGAGCAGGGATGACCTGACCGCGGGCGTCGGGATTGGATCGATCGTCGAGCGCACGCGATCTGCGCACGCCGGGTAACGGTACCCCACGAGCCCGCGGTGGGGCAGCAAGCTCGCCGAAATCGTCGTCGTTGCCGAGCTCTACACCGTCGAGGTCGGGATCGATGTCGACCGTGCCCGAGCGATCGCCGACCGCCAGCACGGCGGGTGGCGGCGTGGCATCGGCGGGCAGCGGGCTGCGCTTGGATGTCTGCAGCGAGGTCGGCCGCGTGAAGCTCCCGCCGGTGTCGTCGAGCTCGTCCTCGTCGGTGCGTTCGGTCGCACCGTGATGCGGGTAGTGCTTCGTGCTCTCCTCCGACGAGAACGTCGCGTTCGCCATGCCCCCGACGAAGCCGACCGAGGGATGGGTCGCCGACACGTTGGGTCGCCCGAGCGAGCGCTCGCCCTCGGCGATCAGCTGCGCGATCTTCGGATCGCTCGGTGCGGTCGTGCGGACCCGCTGGAGGACATCCATCGCGGCGTGCCCGTCGCCCTTGCGGAGCAGCGCTTCGGCCTTGAGGACCTGGGCCGCGACCGACGAGTGATCGAGCTCGAGCGCGACGCGCATCTCCGCGAGCACTTCATCGAAGCGCTTGAGCGCGAGCAGGGCTTGCCCGAGCACGACGCGGCCCTCGACGGTGGTCGGACGCCCGAGCAAGCCCAGTCGGCAGACCTTGACGGCCTCCTGGAACTGCCCTGCGCTGACCAGCGCCTGACCGCGGGTGACGAAGTCGCTTTGCGACACCTCTGGGCCGAGATGTTACCCCGACCTGGGTCGGCGGTGCGAATCCTACTCGTGCTCAGGTAGGCCGGGCATCTCGGCCCCGCGGACCCGGGCCTCGTCCACCATCAACCACGTCTTCCCCTTGCGTTCCCAGGTCTGCATCGCATGGGTCTCGCGTAGGAGTCCCTCTGAGTTCTTGTACCAGGACAGCTTGACCTGGACCCGTGCAGCCCCCGGGCCCTTCGCATCGACCCGCAGGATCTCGTAGTCGGTGATCTTGAGATCGGTCGCCCGCTCGTCCATCTGGTCGACGAACTCGGAGCGCTCCGTCGGCGGCAGCTGGTTGGCCGCGATCGAGAACCGCTCCCAGCGCACCCCGTCGTTGAACGTCCGGATCGACTCGGAGAGCGTCTCCTGGTCCTTCCGGGCACTGCCGCAGGCGGTCACCAGCACGACGAACATGATGGCTTTCACACGTCACCTCCTGGTGCGCGCTTCTTGCGCACGGCCTTGATCGCGTCGAGATCTCGCTTGCCGAGCTCGCGCGTCGCGACGAGCACGACGAGGAACGTCAGCCCCACCACGACCGCCTCGACCAGCGTCATCAACTTGCCGTGCAGGGGCAGCGCGCGCCCGACCGCGATCGCCACCGCGGTCGCGATCGTGATCCGCACCAGGCTGGCGATCGGCAGGAACGCGCCGAGCTTGCGCTTCACCATCAGGCCCGAGGCGACCGCCGCGAACACCATCGCGCCGCCGGTCACGCACGCCGCGACCTCGAGGACCATGCCGCGTGGCGCCGCCATCGGGATCGCGATCCAGTTGCCGACGAGCGCGAGCAGCACGGTCGCGCCCGCGACCATGATCGCGGGCCGGGTGTGCCCTGCCCCGTTCAGGATCGTGCCGTTGATCGCGAACACGCTGAACGCGACGTTGCCGATCGCGAGCGGCAGCAACGCCGATGCGCCCCGCTCGACGTAGTCGGAGGCGTAGATCAGGCCGAGCACATCCGCCGGATTGGCGGCCATCACGACGGCGATCGCCATCGCGAACACCAGCGAGTAGCGCGACGTGACCACGACGTAGCGCCGCGTGGTCTCCTGGTCCTCGGTGAAGGTCGAGCGCGAGACCAGCGGGAACACGACGAACGTCGCGGCGATGATCGCCTGGTACGGCAGTCGCGCCAGGTTCTGGACCGCGGCGTAGTAGCCGGTCTGGACGTCGGCGAGCACGCTCGGGCTCGGCTGGTAGCCGGTCATGCTGGGCGTCTGGGACGCCCACGGGATCGTTTGCTCGATCGCGGCCGCGAGGTCAGGCGCGTGGTGCTCGAAGTAGAACGAGGTGAAGCGCTTGATCAAGATGATGTCGATGAACATCAGCGCGTTGAACAGCGCGAGGTAGACCGCGACGCTCGCGAAGTACTTGACCAGCGGGCGCACCGGCATCCGCTCGCCAGCCGCGGCGGCACCGGGCAAGCCGATCCAGATCGCCGCAGCGCACAGGATGACGCCGACCGCGGCGACCCAGCCACCGATCACCCCGAACACGCCGAGCCCGGCCATCGCCATGCCGATGATCCCGGCGGTGCGCAGCGTCGCGAACGTGACATCGAGCCCGGCCTGCTTGTGGAACTCGTGCAGACCGTTCGCGGTGCCGACGAACACGGCATAGAACGAGTAACCGGCGACGATCAGGCCCGCCAGCATCAGCGGCCCAGTCTTGCTGGGGTCGCGCAATAGGACCCATGACACCAGCGGCGCGAGCGCGATGAAGCCCGCCGCGATCGGCAGCCCGAGCCGCACGTGCATGCGCAGCCCGGCGAGCTGGACCTGCCGCGCCTTGCCTGGCTCCTGCGCCGAGAATCGCGACACGGTCTGGATCGTGCCGGTCACCAGCACGTTGTTGACGAGCGACGCGATGCTCGCGACCAGGCTGTAGCTACCGAATGCGGTGCGCGACAGGATCGCCGGCAGCCGGAACTGCACGAACAGTCCGGCGAACATGAAGTAGAACTTCGCGAACGCGATGTAGAGGACACCGCGCCCTGCGCCTGTCCCGCGTTTCTCGGGCTCGCTCGTCGACACGGGTTCCCTCGCGTATCACGCGGTCACCCGGCGTCGCAACTTCGCGGCTAGTTCGCGAAGCGCTTCTCGAACAGGGGCATGCTGCAGGCCACGTACGCGCCGCAGGTTGCCTCGGCGAGGCACGCGCGGGCCGGCTCGACATCGGCCGGATCTGTCGACGGAGCGGCCTTGGTACACACGGCCGCGATCGCCTCGTCGGTCGAGTCGGTCTGCCACTCCGTGCGGGCCTCCGCGATCACGCCTGCGCGGTCCGTGGTCACCCGGGCCGCGATGCCGGCCGGATTGTCGTGCTTGGCGCGCAGATCGACGAGCGCGGGCAGGTAGTCGTCGGTGCAGGTCCGGTTGCGCGTCAACATCTCGACACACAGCGCGTGGACGTCACTGCTGGCGGGTGCGGGCTTGGCCGACGCCGTGTTCTGGGACGGCGCAGCCTCGGTGGTGCCGCAAGCGGCAGCCGTGACGGAACCAAGTGCGAGAGTGAGGGCGAGCGAGAGCGAGCGGTACATGAGGTCTCCTTGGGGGTTGGTTAGCGATCACCGGGCATGCGACGCACACCGACGGCGACGAGGATCCAGGTCAGCACGGCGATGCAGCCACCGAGCACGAAGTTCGCGCACGACTCGGCGAAGCCACCGAGCAGCGCACGCAGCGGGTCCGCGGGCGAGAGCTCATACGCGTGCTTCGCGGTCGCCGCGAGACAGGCGAAGAACCCGGTCAGGGTCGAGAACACGAGCGCGAGCGTGAGCGCGCGGATCAGCGACAGCCGCTGCGCGTCCGCGTTGCGCGCAAACCTGACACCGGTCCACAGCAGCACGATGCCGAGCCCGGCGAGCACGAACATGTTCAGGCCACCGGCGCGAAAGAACGTCAACATCGAACCTCCTGCTTGCCGAACGCGAGAACGCGCGGTGCGTGACAGCGTTTTTCGCGACGCGAGCTTGTGTCACGCCACCGCGGATGGTGCGTTGCACCTGCGTGACCGACGGGGGACAGCCACCCGACTCCGACCAGGCCGAGCGCGCCTGGGTCGACGGGTTGCGTCGCGGCGAGCCGGCGGCCTTCGATCAGGTGTTCGCCTCGTACCGCCGCCGGCTGTATGCCTACCTGGTGCGCATGACTCGCCGGCGTGACGTCGCAGAGGATCTGCACCAGGAGACGTTCCTGCGGCTGGCGCAGACCGCGCGCCGACTCGCTCCCGACACCCGGCTCCGCGCGTGGCTGTTCACCGTCGCGCACCGGCTCGTGATCAGCTGGGCGCGCGGGCAGTCCGTGCGTGCGCAGCTCGCCGGAGATCTGCCAGCGGCCGAGCCGGTGTCGGAGGCACGCTCTCCACTCGAGGTGATCGCCGACTCGCAGACGCAGCTCGCGCTCGAGCGCGCGTTCGCCGCCCTGCCTGCCGCGTATCGCGAGGTCGCGCTGCTGGTCGGCGTCGAGGGCATGCAGCCTTCCGAGGTCGCGGTGATCCTCGGCCAGAAACCCGAAGCGGTCCGGCAGCGCCTGGCGCGAGCCAGGACCCAGCTCGCGGCCGAGCTCGGCGAGCATGCACCCGCTGCGTGGAGGATCTCATGACCCCGCCAGATCAAGACGACGACGCGCAGCAGCTCGCCGAGCTGGCAAGCGAGCTGCCGACGATCGACCTCGATCACACGAGCGCGGCGCGGATCGCGCTGCGTGCACGCCAGGATGTCGGCAAGGGACCGTCGCCGAAGCGGCTCGTGTTGCCGATCGTCATCGCGGTGACGGCGGTCGTCTACCTCTGCTGGATGGCCGCGATGCTCGTCGACTTGCTCGGGTGAGCTATTGCTTGGGGCGGGTCACCACGAGGTGCACCTGCTTCAGCATGTCGGTGTAGCCGAACCGGAACGGCAGGCTGCGCTTGGGATTCTTCTGCCACAGCTCGACGAACGCGACGTCGGTCGCGGTGCCCTGCGAGCCCTCGAGGAACGCGCCGGCGAAGTTGCCGTAAGTGATCTGCTCGAAGCCGGCTTTGCGCGCGTAGTGCGGCGGGAGTCCGGTCGAGTCGGACAGCATCCACGCGAGATGCGTCGCGAGGTAGGTGCGGATGGTCGAGAACGTGTTGCTCCACAGCAAGTAGCTCGCGCCCTTCACGAGCAGCGTGACCTTGCCCTTCTGCTCGAGGTGGCGCACGAGCTGCGGATGCTGCGCGAGATACGGATCCGCGAGGTTCCAGCCGAAGTGACGGTGCGTGCGCACCGCGGTCGCTCCCTCCTGGCCCGGCCTGCGGTACTGGATCTCGACGTGGGAGAACGCGGCGGAGAAGTTCGGCGAGTGCCAGTCGCCCTTGAGGCTCCTGGTCTGCGCAGCCGCGGCATCGAGCGCCGCCTGATCGAGGTAGCGGATCGCGCCGCCATCGTCGAGCGTGAAGTACCGCATCGAGACCGGCTCGAACCCCGCGGCGTGGATCCCGAGCAAGAACGACGAGACCTGACCGGGAAGGTCGTTGCGCTGCCCGCTCGACAGGTTCTTGCTGGTGTTGGAGCCGACCTGGATCAGGCCGCCGATCTCGACCCGGAACGCCGCGAGGCTGCGCTGCAGCGCGGCCGGTTCGAGCGTGCGCAGCCGGCGCGGATCACCCGCGAGCTCGAGCGAGATCGTGGTGACCTCCGTCGCGTTCGGGAACGCGACCATCGCCGAGACCAGATCGCCACCGCCGAACGGGTAGACGACGGTCGCCGGCACGTCCTCGGGGACGACCGCGCGGAACCACTTCTGGTGGCGATCGAAGTACGCGGCGCGAAACCGCGCGACCTGGTCGCCGATCTTCTTGCAGTGCGACGCGATGATCTTCGCGTGCGCCGCGAACGCCTCGGGCAGCGGGTCGGACCCGCCACACGCCGCGATCCGGAACAGCAGCTTCGCATCCGCGATGAAATCGACTCCACCGGTGGCGGCGGTTGGCGGTGGTACGGCATCCGGCATGACCGCGTCGATCGATGCCGCGGCGTCGGCGGGAACACCGGCCTCGGCCGCCAGCGGTAGCTTCGCCTGGTCGACGTCGAGATCGTTGGGCGCCGCGGTCGGCGACTTGCCGCTGCCGGTACAGGCGGCGGCGACCAGGAGGATCAGGCTACGCATCGAGGTCCAACGTTCTGGCACCCAGGTTTATTGTCACTCGGCGATCGAGCCCGAGTACATCTTGTCGAGCAGCCCTGCGTACTTCTTCTCGACGACCTTGCGCTTCACCTTGAGGCTCGGCGTCAGCTCGCCCTCGTCGACCGACAGATCTTTGGGCAGGATCTCGAACAGCTTCACGGTCTCGTACTTCGCGAGCGTCTTGTTAACCTCGTCGAAGTACGGGGTCAGCAGCTGCTTGGCATCGGCGGACTTGACGACGTCGGAGTATGTCTTGCCTTCGAGGTGCTCCTTCGACCACTTCATCATCGCTTCCTCGTCGAGCGTGACCAGCGCGGTGACGAAGTTACGTTTGTCACCGTGGATCAGCACCTGGCTGATGAACGGGCACGTCGCCTTCAGCTTGCCCTCGATCGCCTGGGGCGCGATGTACTTGCCGCCCGACGTCTTGATCAGATCCTTCTTGCGATCCGTGATCCGCAGGAAGCCCTGCTCGTCGACCTCGCCGATGTCTCCCGTGCGGAGCCACTTGTCGTCGGTCAGCGCCTCCGCGGTCTGGTCCGGGAGGTTGTGATAGCCCTGCATGATGCCGGGGCTCTTCATCAGGATCTCGCTGTCCTCGGGCGCGAGCTTCAGCTCGGTGCCGGGCATCGGCACGCCGACCGAGCCGAACGAGTACTTGGTGGGGCGGTTGACGAAGCTCGCGGCTGACGACTCGGTGAGGCCGTAGCCCTCGAGGATCAGGATGCCGCACGCGTGGAAGAACTCGGCGATGTCGCGCGACAGCGGCGCCGAGCCCGAGATGAAGTAGCGCACGCGACCGCCGAACCGCGCCTTGATCTTCGAGAACACCAGCTTGTCGGCGAGCTTGAGCTTGAACGCGAGCATGCCGCTCGGCTCCTTGCCTTGCTGGCGCACCTGGCTGCCGTGCTTGCCGGTCGCGATCGCCCACTCGAAGATCTTCTGCTTCATCCCGCCCTGCTTCGCACCCTCGAGGATCTTGTTGTAGACCTTCTCGAAGATCCGCGGCACCGCGGCCATCAGCGTCGGCTTCACGACCCCGAGGTTCTCGACGATCTTCGGGATCCGGCCGTCGACCGCGAGCACGGATCCCGAGGCGATGTGGCCGCCCATCAGGACCTTGCCGAACGAGTGCGACATCGGCAGCCACAGGTACTGCACATCATCGCCCGCGATCAGGCCGGTCGCCTGCATCGAGTCCGCGCAATACGCCCAGCACTCGTGCAACAGGCGGACGCCCTTCGGCTTACCGGTGGTGCCCGAGGTGTAGATCAGGGTCGCGAGCTGGTCGCCCTTGATGCTCTTCACGACGTCGTCGACCGCGCGCGGATCCTTTGCGAGATGCGCGGCACCTGCGGCCTCGAGGTCCGCGAGCGTGACCACCCAGTCCTTGTCCTTGGCATCGACCGCGCCGTCGATCACGATCGCCTTCTCGAGCTTCGGGATCTCACCGCGATGACGGCGCAGCTTGTCGAGCTGGCTGCCATCCTCGACGAAGGCGAACCGGGTATCGGAGTCCGCGAGGATATACGCCGACTCCTCGGGCGTGCTCGACGGGTAGACCGTCGTGGTGGCGCCGCCCGCGGACAGGATGCCGAGGTCGCACAGCAGCCAGTCGACCCGCGTGTTGCTGAGGATGCCGACGCGCTCCTCGCGCACGAGGCCGAGCGAAAGCAGGCCCGCGGCGATCGCCTTGACGCGCTCGCCGGCCTGGCGCCAGGTCATCGATCGCCACTCGTCGGCGACCGGATAGCGGTACGCCTCGCGGTCCGGAGTGTCCTGCACGCGCGTCGCGAGCAGCTGCGCGATCGATGTGGTCTTGCGGGTCAGCTTCTCGGGGGCGATCGACTCGGGCATCGCGACGAACTATGCCCGCGGCACCGCTGATTCTGAAGCCTCGACGCCGCTCTTCTTGCTGCGAACGTCGCCGGTTCGGCGGTACCCTGCCGGCGTGGCTTCCGACGCCCGCGACTGGCTCGACGCCGTCGGTGCTGCCTGGCGCGCCGAGCGGATGGCGGTCCGTGCGAAGTTCGCGCTCGAACGCTCCGGCCGCGTGCTGTCCGAGCGAGTCGCGCTCGGCATCGCGCTCGCGAATCTGCGGATCGTCGAGGAGCAGGGCGCACCCGGAAGCCGCGTGCGTGTGAAGGTCGCGGTCCCCGCCGCCACCGACCTCGATAACCTCCGGATCACGCCCGGCGATCCCGTGCGGCTGTGGGCCGAGCATCCGGACGAGCCGTCGGCGGTGCGCGGGGTGGTCGAGCGCCGGCAGGAGCAAGCGCGGTGGTTGATGCTCGGCCGCGCGGTCGACCAGGCCGATCGACTATGCCCTCGATCCCGAGGCGCCCGAGGTCACGTTCGATCGCGGCGACGTCGCGCTCTCCCGCGCACGCGCCGCGGTCGCGACCTCGGACCTCGCGCGGGTGCGTGACGTCGCGGCGTTGATCCGGCCTCCGCGGCCCCTCGCGCCGGTGAGCTGGACGCCGTTCGATGCCGCGCTCGACCAGCGCCAGTGCGCCGCGGTCGATGCCGCGTTGCGATCGGGAGACATCGCGTTGATCCACGGTCCGCCGGGGACCGGCAAGACGCGCACGCTGGTGGAGGTCGTGCGCCAGCGGGTCGCTCGCGGCGAGCGCGTGATCTGCGCAGCACCATCGAACACCGCCGTCGATAACCTCGGCATCCGGCTCGCCGAGGTCGGGATCCGCACGGTCCGGCTCGGGCACCCGGCGCGGATCTCGCCGGCGCTTGCCGGCTTGACGCTCGACGCGCAGGTCGATGCCGACGGCGCGACCCGGCTCGCACGCGAGTGGCGCGATCGCGCGCGGGCGCTGCGCAAGGCCGCGGCCGGGCGCTACGGCGCGGAGGCGAAGGCGCTGTGGACCGAGGCACGTTCGCTCGATCGCGATGCGGGGCGAGAGATCGCAAACGCCGAGCGCGCGATCCTGGCGCGGGCCCAGGTCGTGCTCGCGACCTGTGTTGGCTGCGATCACCCGCTGCTCGGCGAGACCATGTTTGACTGCGTCGTCGTCGACGAGGCGACGCAGGCCAGCGATCCGCTGCTGTTCATCGCGCTCGCGCGCGCGAAGGTCGCCGTGCTCGCCGGCGATCCCAACCAGCTTGGCCCCGTGATCTCGGGTGGGCCCGAGGCCGAGGCCACGCTCGGATCGACGGTGTTCGAGCGGCTGTGTCGCGATGCGGCGGTCATGCTCGAGCAGCAACACCGCATGCACGCCGAGATCATGACGTTCCCGTCGCGCTCGATGTACGACGGCCGCATGGTGGCCTCGCCGGCGGTCGCGGGTCACACGCTCGACGAGCTCGGGGTCGCCACCGATCCGCTGCGGCCGCGCCCGCTGTGGCTGATCGACACGGCAGGCAAGGACTGGCTCGAACAGCGCACCGACTTCGAGCCCGGTGGCTCGCTCAACAACGCGCCCGCGTTCCAGTTCGATCCGAGCACGTTCAACGCCGGCAACGCGGAGCGGGTGGTCGCCGAGGCCCGCCGCCTGCTGTCGCGCGGGCTGCCCCCGACGGAGATCGCGATCATCGCGGCCTACTCGGCGCAGGCCCGACGGCTGCGCCAGCTGCTCGGCGCGGAGCGTGACGCCGGGCTCGAGATCGGCACCGTCGACGGGTTTCAGGGTCGCGAGAAGGAGGCCGTGATCGTCGATCTCGTGCGCTCGAACGAGCATGGCGAGATCGGGTTCCTCGCGAACACCCGGCGGATGAACGTCGCGCTGACGCGAGCCCGCCGCGCCCTGATCGTCGTCGCCGACTCGGCCACGCTCGGCAGCCACCCTTACTATGCGGCGTTCCTCGCGTACGTCGACGAGATCGACGCTCACGGCAGTGCCTGGAGCGACGACGCCCCGCCCCTTTGACCGTGCCCGGGTTCTGAGCGACAACCGGGGCGTCATGAAACTTCGATCCGCGTCTCTCCTCCTCTCGCTCGCACTCGCGGGCGGCTGTGCCAAGAGCAACGACGTCGCGCCCCTCCAGCAGGAGGCCACCGCGCTCGCGAGCTCGTACTCCCAGCAGGTCGATGCCCTGGAGCGCCGCGCAAAGGAGCTCGAGGGCCGCGCGCGCCGCGCCGCGGGTGCCCCCGGCATCCAGGATGCCGTCCGGGTGTTCAACGAGGCGCGCACGCAGCTCGTCGAGCTGCGCTCGATGGCGACGCGCGCGCCTGGCGTGATCGCGATGGCCGTTGGCGCCGCGAAGCCGAGCAAGGCCGCTGGCTCGGCGGCTGGCTCGGCCGCAGCAGATCCGAACGAGTCTGATCCGCGGTGGATCCTCGAGCGCCTGATCGACGAGATGAGGGAGCGCTTCACGGTCGGCATCGTCGAGGTCAATGCCAAGCTCAACACGATGGAGTCGTGGATCTACTACGGTGAGCGCTACGTCGCGCCGACCGCGCCCGCGCCAGGGGCCGCCCCTGACGAGCCGCCGGCCGCGCCCGAACACGACGCTCCGGCGCCCGCAGCTGAGGAGCCCGCTCCCACGAGAT
>JBBJLY010000412.1:0-5360 GCA_037720695.1 Kofleriaceae bacterium
GCTCACGGTCAGCGACAGCACCGCGTCGCCGAGAAACTCGAGGCGCTGGTTGTCCTCGACGCGCGGCCCCCCGGCCTTGCCTTGTTCGTTACAGAAGCTCGCGTGACGGAGCGCGTGCTCGAGCAGCGGACGGTCACGAAACGTGTAACCGAGGACGGCTTCGAGGGCGCCGAGATGATCGGGCACGAAGGCATGGTAACCTCGAAGGCTGTGGAAGCGCTGCGCGAGCGTTTCGGGAAGTATCACGTCCTCGACAAGATCGCGCAGGGCGGGATGGCCGAGGTCTACAAGGTCAAGACCGTCGGCATCGCGGGGTTCGAGAAGATCCAGGCGCTGAAGCGGATCCTCCCCGGCTCCGCACGGGAGGGCCGATTCATCCGCAGCTTCATCGACGAGGCGCGGATCGCGGTCGAGCTCACGCATCGCAACATCGTCCAGGTGTTCGACTTCGGAAAGGCCGACGGCGAGCTGTTCCTCGCGATGGAGCTGATCGAGGGCAAGGACCTGCGCACCGCGCTTGGTCACGGCACCGCGCGCGAGCTGCCGCCATCTGGCGCGGTGTCGGCGTACATCATCTCCGAGGTCGCGCAGGGCCTCGACTACGCGCACCGCAAGACCGACGTCTACGGTGGCTCGCTGGGGATCGTGCACTGCGATGTCTCGCCCTCGAACGTGATGCTGTCGATGGACGGCTACGTCAAGATCCTCGACTTCGGCATCGCGCGCGCCACGTTCGCCTCCGCGCTCGAGCGGCGTCGGCTGCGTGGCAAGCCGCGCTACATGGCGCCCGAGCAGACGCTCGGTGAGCCGCCGACCGCAGCTGCCGACGTGTTCGCGCTCGGCATCATCGCGTGGGAGCTGTTCACCGGGCTACCGCTGTATCGCGGTCCCGATCTCAAGTCGATCCTCGACTCGGTGCGCCGGACCAAGCCGCCCCGGATCGACACCATCGTTTCGTCGCTCCCCGCCGAGATCGTGAATGGCGTCGCGACCGCACTCAACCGCGAGCCCACGCAGCGCGGCACCGCGGCGGATCTCGCGGCGGCGTGTGCGCGGCTCGCGATGTCCTCGGGCGCGCGGCAGCTCGCGGACTGGCTCGCCGAGCTCGACCGCCGGCCGAGCACGACGCAGATCTCGTGGCCGCGCGAGGTCACGTCGATCAGCGTGCCGGCGCCCGTCCCCGAGCCACCGCCTCGCCCGTCGGTGACCGCGGCACTCGCGAACGTGCCGCCCGCGCTGATGGACTTCGGCGAGGGCACGCCCGGGTTCTCGCACGTGCCGATCCGGCCATCCGATGCATGGAGCGATGCACCATCGAGACCGTCGACCACCGCGATCGAGCGCCTGCCATTCGACGAGCGCGAGGTCTCGACCGCGACGCGCCCGGGCCGCCTCGATGCCGCGCTGATCGCGCAGCACCCGCGCTATGCAAGCGAGCCCGGCTCGAAGCCGGAACCCACCGTCAGCGTGACCGCGCCGCGCTACCCGAGCGAGCCCACCGCCAGCACGGTCGCGGCCTGGAAGCACGACCCGACGGTCTCCGGCGCGCCCCGGCTCGCCGACGCGCTCTCGGGGGCGCCGGTCGCGTTCCAGCAAGCCCCGGCGACCGAGCCATTCGAGCGGCCGTCGTACGCATCGATCCAGCTCGGACCGGGCGCGGCACCGTCGTCGCTGCGATTCGACGACGAGGCGACGCAGCACGGGTTCTCCCTGCCGATGCCGGTCGCCCCGGATGACACGTCGTACGACGAGCTCGAGGTCGAGTCCGACGCGCCTCACGCGCCGCAGGCGCTCGACGAGCCGATCGACGACGAGCTGGGTGCGCTCGCGGAGCGCGCACCGGTGGTGACGGGTCGGCGCCGCACCGTCGTGGTCGCCGGCGTGGTCGGCGGCGCGACGCACGAGGTCCTGCGCGGCGTCACGCGTAGCCTCGGCGAGCTCGCGTACCAGCGCGGCGGCGTCGTGATCGCGCTCGACGACGAGGCGGTCGTGCTCGCGTTCGGCCTCGAGGTCGCCGGCGAGGACGACGTCGCGATCGCGATGGGCTGGGCGCTCGACGCGGGTGCGATGGCGCGCGATGCGGTGCCCGACGCGACGATCACGTTCCGGGTCGGTGCGCGCACCGGGGTCGCCACCGTCGCGACATCTGGAGCTTCACCCGACGCCGCGATCCCGCAGGATGTGATCGATGATGTCCGGACGCTCGCGCGCGAGGCGCCTGTCGATCGGCCGCTGTTCGTCGGCGGTGCCGGGCGGATGACGAGCAGCCTGTACGCGTTGCGTGAGGTCCCTGCCCCGCGCCGCAGCGGTCGACCGCGGCGCGCGATCGAGGTCGTCGGCACGCGCGGCTTCGACGAGCGTGATCGGGCCAGGCTCGAACGACGTGGCAAGTTCGTTGGCCGCACCGCACAGCTCGGCGAGCTCGAGACCTGGCTCGACCGCGCGATCGTCACGCACCGCCGGCTCGCAGTCATGATCCAGGGCGCGGCCGGCACGGGAAAGAGTCGCCTGGTCGCCGAGCTGATCGCGCGCCGGCAAGCCGCGGGGACGCCGCTCCGGATCGTGACGACAGCGGCATCACCGGCGAGTCGGCTCGCGCCGTTCGCGCTCGTGATCGATCTCTATCAGGCCGCGCTCGGCCTGCCGCCCGCTCGCGGCCGCAGTGCGCGCGCCCAGGTCGTGCAGCGCCTGCTCCATCTGATGGGCAAGGGCGGCGTGTCGGCGCCGCGCGCGCGCCGTCGCGATGGATCTCGATCGCGCGATGGAGCTACGCGACGGCATGGGCGTCGGTGCGCCAGAGGTCGCCGACTTGCGGCCGCGGATCTCGGCGGGACTCGCCGCGTTTCGCGTCGCGATCTCGGATCGCGAGCGCGCCCTGCTCACCGTGATCGAGGACGTCCACCTCGCCGACAGCGCGAGCCTCGAGGTGCTTCGGCACACGCTCGCGGTGCCGGCCGCCGGCGCCGAGCTGCTCGTGCTGACCGGCCGCCCCGAGGGACCGGTCCCCGCGACCGACGCCACGATCCGGGTCGGCGATCTGGTCGGCGGGGAGCTCCGCGCCCTGATCGCGGATCGATTGCGGGACGCCGCGTCGCCGATCAACATCGCGGCCGTGCTGGCACGCGGTGGTGGCAACCCGCTGTTCATCGAGGAGCTCGCCGACGCGGTGCGCGACGCGGATCCGCAAGCGGAGGTGCCAGCGTCCGCGCGCGAGGTCATCTCGGCGCGACTCGAACGGCTGTCGGAGCGCGCACGGGCGGCGCTGCGGTTCGCGTCGGTGCTCGGCGGCAGCGTGCGCGCGCGGCTGCTCGAGGAGTTGCTCGGGGAGGACACGCTCGAGCCGGAGCTCGACGAGCTGGTGCAGGAGGGCTTCCTGGCGCGGGCCGAGCATGCGGGCGGCTCCGAGGGCGAGCTCGAGTTCGCGCGCGGCCTCGTTCGCGAGGTCGTCTACGAGTCGCTGTCGGCGCGCACGCAGCGCGACTTCCATGCGCGCGTCGGTCGGCTGCTCGCGTCCCGATTCTTCGCCGGCCGCGACGAGCCGCCGTCCGCGATCGCGGAGCACCTCGAGCAAGGTGGCGAGCTCGCGGGCGCTGCCGCGTTCTGGTTGCGGGCCGGCCGGCTCGCGCTGACCGCCTCGGACTTCGCCGCCGCCGCCAGCTGCTTCAGCAAGACGATCGAGCTCGATCGCGCGCTCGGTGACGCTCCGCCGACCTCGACCTCGCGTGCGCGCCGCCGCGAGGCACTCGCTGGGCGCGAGGAGGCGCACCGCCAGCTCGGCGACCTCGCCTCCGATCCGCAGGACCTCGACGAGCTGCAGCGGCTGTGCGATGGCGAGCCCGCCCGGCTCGCCGACTGCGCGATCCGTCGCGCTCAGCGCATGCTGCGGCTCGGCGACTACCAGCATGCGTCGATCGCCACCGTGGTCGCCGAGGACCACGCCGTGGCAGCCCACGACGATCGGCTGCGCGGTGAGGCGCTCCGCGTGCGCGGCGAGATCCTCGAGCGGCTCGGGCGGTTCGACGAGGCGCTGGCGGCGGTCGGCGCGGCGCGCGAGTTGTTCCATCGCCAGCGCGCGGTGACCGACGAGATGGCCGCGATGATCGGCCGTGGCCGCATCCACCTGCTGCGCGCGCACTACGAGCTCGCGCGCGACGCGTATCGCCCGGTGCTCGCGCTGATCGAGAACACCGGGGACCCGTGGCTCGAGCGCATCGTGACCAACCACGTCGCCGTGATCGACATGTGCCTCGGCAACTATCAACAAGCGATGCTGTCCGTGCAGCGCTCGCTCGAGCTGTGCCGGCGCTACGGCGATCGCGCGCGCGAAGGCGATGGCCTCTCGGTCGCCGGGATCATCCTGCTCGAGGTCGGGCTCTACGATGGCGCGGCCAGCATGTTCGCCGAGGCGCTCGAGATCCTGTCGCGCACCGCCTCGCGCTGGAGCCGCGCCGACTGCCTGATCTACGCCGGCCTGTGCGATCTGCGTCGCGGCCACGCGAGCGGCCTCGGCCTGCTCGACGAAGCGGTCGCCGAATCGCGCCGGCTCGGTGCGCGCTACCTCGAGGCGAACGCGCTGGTCGCCCGCGCGGGCGCGAAGCTGCGGCTCGGCGATCTCGATGGCGCGCTCCAGGATGCGGCAGATGGAACCGAGGTCGCCAGCGCCGCCACCTCGTCAGCTACGAGATCCTCGGCCTCGCGCGTCACGCGCTCGCGTTGTCCCGTCGCGGTGATCATCCGGGTGAGCCGGTCGCGCTCGTCGAGCGCGCCCTCGGGCTGCTCGAAGACCAGCGCTACCTCGAGGGCTCCGAAGAGGAGGTGCTGCTGGCCTCGGCCGAGGTGTTCGCCACCGCCGGCCAGGATGACCGCGCGGCCCGGATCCGCGAGCGCGGTCGCGCCTCGGCGCAGCGCAAGCTCGACGGGCTCACCGAGCCGGGCTGGAAGGCGGCCTATGCCGCGATCCCCGAGCTCGCCGGCTTGCTGCGCTGATCGTCAGTGCGCGAGCCAACCACCGGCGAGCACGCGGTCACCGTCGTAGATCACCGCGGCCTGACCCGGTGCCCCGACCGTCGACTCTGCGAGCTGGACGTGCGCGCGCGACCCGTCGATCGTGATCTCGGCGGCGAGCGGCGTCCCGCGATGGCGGACCTGGACGCTGGCGGACAGCGAGCTCCGCGGATCGGCGAGCCACCTGAGATCGCGGATCACGAGCTCGTTACGCTCGGCAGCGGAGCGCGGGCCGACGCGGACCTCGTCGCGCGCCGGATCGATCGCCGTGACGTAGAGCTTGTCCTTGGTCGTCAGGTTGCCCAGCCCGCGATGCTGGCCGAGCGTGAACCGGTGCGTGCCCTCGTGGCGACCGA
>JBBJLY010000029.1:0-51990 GCA_037720695.1 Kofleriaceae bacterium
GGACAGCGGATAACCCCAGGTCAGCGTGCCACCGCTCGCGTTGCGGTAGAACGTTCCGAAGCCGCGGCTCTGATTATAGAGGTCGAACGAGAACCGCCACGGCGTGTCGAGGAACCATGGCTCGACGAACCGCAGCAGGAACAGCTGCCGCAAGCTCGAGATCTGGGCTTGCAACGCGAGCGTCTGGCCGCGCCCGAACAGGTTGTTCTGGGAGACCTGGGCCTGCGCGATGAAGTTCTCCACCGACGAGAAGCCGGCGCCGATCTGGAACGTGCCGGTCGGCCGCTCGGTGACCTCGACGTTCACTTCGACGAACTCGTCCGAGCTGCCGCGCTTGGTCGAGACGACCACGGTCTCGAAGAAGCCGAGCGCGTTGATCCGGCGCTTGCTGACCTCGAGGTTCGTGTTGTTGAACAGCTCACCCTCGGAGATCTTCATCTCGCGACGGATCACCTTGTCGCGGCTCTTCGAGTTGCCACGAATGTTGATCCGCTCGAAGTAGGCGCGCTTGCCGCGCGCGACCTCGAACGTCAGCAGGATCTGGCGCTTCGGCAGATCGACCTTGGTCAGCGGCAGGACGTTCGCGTACGCGTAGCCCTGGTCCTGGTAGTAGTTCGAGAGCTTCTCGCGATCCTCGGCGATCCGCGTGCGCGAGAACGTCATCCCGGCGCGGACCGAGACCTTCTCGATGTTCTTCTGCGCCGAGCCGATCAGGTCGCCCTTGAAGGTGACCTGGCCGATCGTGAACACCGGGCCCTCGTCGACCGGGATCGAGAGGTACATGTACTGCTTGTCGCGCGACAGCCGGAGCTGCGGCGTGCCGACCTTGACGTTGGCGTAGCCGCGGTCCCAGTAGTGCGCCGACACGACGAGCAGGTCGCGCTCGAACGTCTCCTGGCTGTAGGTCCCCGAGTCGTTCAGGAACGACATCGCGTTCTTGCGCGTGGTGGAGATCGCGCCGCGCAGCTCGTCATCGGAGATCGACGTGTTGCCGATGAACTGGACGTCGCGGATCTCGACCTTGGCCTTCTCGTCGACCTTGAAGTAGACGTCGACCTCGGCCTCGTTGACCGGCTTGATCTCGTAGTCGACCGTCGCGAGGTAGAAGCCCTTCTGGACGTAGAGGTCAGCGATCTTCTCGCGGTTCTTCTTGACCTTGCTGATGTCGACGATCGCGTCGAGCTCGAGGTCGATGACCTCGTTGATCTTGTCGAGCCCGAGCTCGCTGTGTCCGGATACCAGGACCTTGCGGATCGCCGGTTTCTCCTTGACGGCGAACGTCAGGGTCACACCGGCCGACGTGCCGATCTCTGCCTCGACATCGATGTCGGCAAAGAAGCCCATCTTCCACATCGCACGCAGGTCCTCGCGGAGCTTCGCGGCGTCGAGCAGCGTGCCGGCCTTCGAGAGCAGCTGGACGCGAATCGCATCGTCCTCGACCTTGCGGTTACCGCGGAACTGCACGCGCTCGATCGGCCGGCCCTGCAGGGTCGGCGCGGGGGGCGGCGCAGGCGCATCGGGGTCCGGGATCGGCGGCGTGGGAGCGGGTGCGCCCGTACCAGCACCGGAGCCGGAGCCCGAACCGGGAACCGTTGGCGCGTCCACCGAGCCGGCAGCGGAGCCCGCACCTGAACCGGCAGAACCTGAACCGGCAGAACCTGAACCGGCAGAACCAGAACCAGAACCAGAACCAGGCGTCGGTTGCGCGCCCACGGTCTGGGCGACGACAGCGATCCCGAGGGCGATGACGACGAGCGCGCGCTTCACGACGCAGCTCCCTTCTCTTCTGACAGCGGCATAGGTGCCTCGATCTCGGCCTCGGCTTCAGCGTCGGCCGTGGTCTCGCGCGAGACCTCGCTCGAGACCTCGATCGGCGGCGCGTCGGTCGCCGCCTGCATCGACTCCATCGACGGGCTGCGGTACTCGCTCTCCTCGACCAACCGGCCGCCGTCGATCATGCGCATCCGGCGCGGCATCAACTGCGCGAGGTCGGGGTTGTGCGTGACGACGAGCAGCGTCGAGCCGCGCTCGCGGTTGAGATCGAGGAACAGCTCGTGGATCGCCATGCCGGTCGCACGGTCGAGGTTGCCAGTGGGCTCGTCCGCGAGCAGCAGCGACGGCCCGAGGACCATCGCGCGCGCGAGCGCGACCCGCTGTTGCTCGCCACCCGACAGCTCGCTCGGGCGGTGGGTCAGGCGGTGCGACAGCCCAACCCGGCCGAGGATGTCCTTGGCCATGGTGCGGGCGCGGTTCGCCTCGATGCGCTGGATCAGCGCGGGCATCATCACGTTCTCGACCGCGGTGAACTCGGGGAGCAGGTGATGGAACTGGAACACGAACCCGATCCGGCGATTGCGGAACTCCGCGAGCCGCGACGGGCTCATCGTCGTCAGCTCCTCGTTGTCGAACTTGATCGAGCCGGTGGTCGGCAGATCGAGCGTGCCGAGGATCTGGAGGAACGTCGACTTGCCGACACCCGAGGCGCCGACGACGGCGACCATGTCTCCCGGCGCGAGCGCGAGGTCGACATCCCACAGCACGGGCAGTGCCTCGCCATGATGGATGTACGCCTTGCCGAGCTTCACGACCTCGACGCGGGCACCGGTCCGACGAAGAGGAATGGGTGCGTCAGCAGGTAAGGCGCGCTCGTCGGTCACGGGATTCTCTAAGGGGCGCAGGAACTTACTCAGCTGCCCTGCAGGTGTCAACGCGAGGTGAGACCATTGCCGCGCCGCAATGGTTGCTCGGTCGATCTCTACATTCGGCGCTCAGAATCCGAGCGCGAGGCCGAGGGTCCACATGCGCGAGCTGACATCGAGCTCTCGCGGTCGCCCTCGACGGTCGCCTTGTTGAACTGGTAGTCGATGAACAGCGAGATCTGGGCGACGGCGAGGTTGAGCTTGTACTCGACCCCGGCGCCGAGCAGGAAGCCGTTGCCGGCCTTGTCGAAGCTGTCGATCGGGTTGACGAGCCAGGTTCGCTGGAGCCCGAGCTTGCCGAACACCTCGAACCCGTTGCCGAGCGGGACGCTGGCCTTGCCGGCGACCGAGCCCTGGTACATCTCGTAGGGGTCGCGCCCGGGGGCCAGGACGCCGAAATTGTGGACCGCGCCCTCGACCGAGATCTGGCCCCACCGCGAGCCGACGAACAGCCGCCCACTGCGCCCATCGGAGTCCAGGCTGTCATCGTCAGAGGTCATCGCCGGCGCCGTTCCGATCCCGATCCCGACGTACCCGCCGGCCACCGCCACGTTCGTCGTCGCTACGAGCAGACTCGTGACCAGCCAGGCGCGGTGCATGGGCGGCAACCCAGCACTTCGCGTGCCATCGGCGAAGCGTGTGAAACCACGAGATGCCGAGCACCGGCCTGTGGCCGCAACTTCACACCTCCGGGGCTAATGTCGCATCCCCGCCGCGGGGCGGACCTTCGCGGCGAGCCGGGCCGGATAGAACGTTGCCGCGATCGAGATCACGATCCCGGCGAGCGCGGAGGCCAGCACCGATGCGGGCTCGACGTGGATCGGCAGGCGATCGATGTAATAGACGTCCGGATCGAGCGGCAAACCGTAGCGCTTGGCTGCCCAGCACGCGCCGAGTCCCCACGCGACCCCGAGTAGCGTCCCGATCAGGCCGATCACGAGGCCCTGGATCGCGAACAGCTGCATCACGCCGAAGTCCGACGCGCCGAGCGTCTTGAGGAGCGCGATCTCGCGGGCTTTCTCGACGACCACCATGATCAGGTTGCCGATGATCGAGAACGACGCGACAAGGATCACGATCCCGAGCACGAGGAACATCGCGATCTTCTCGAGCTTCAGCGCGGAGAACAGATTCCGGTTGAGCTCGCGCCAGTCCTGGATCCGGTAACCGTCGCCGAGCGCTTCGCGGATCAGGCCGGCAGAGGCTTCCGTGGGCACGTAGCGCTCCGTGTCGTCGGGATCCGTGATCCGGACCTCGATGCCGTCGATCGAGTCGCCGCGATCCAGAAAGTCCTGCAACGAGTCGAGGGTGACGTAGATGTACTTGAGGTCGTACTCGTACATCCCGGTGAAGAACACGCCGGCGACGCGGTAGTCGCGATTGAACGGGATCGGCGTGCCGGTCGCATCGGGGTTGGACGGGTCCGACAGCGGCGACACCACGCGAACCTCTTCGCCGATGTAGAGGTGCGTCTGCTTCGCCAGCTCCTTGCCGACGAGGATGCCCGGCAACGCCTGCGTGCGCTGCGACAGGCTGGGCTCGAGCGGGATGTCGATCACTTCGATCCCGGCGTCGTCCACCACACCGGCGTCGCTGTAGTCCGTCGGCTCGTCGGCCGACACGATCAGATCGTCGGGTGCCGGATCGACGATCGCGGGTGCGCCGACATCACGCGGATCCGGCGCATCGACGATCTGCACCGCATCGCCACCGAAGTCGTCGCTACCGACGGCACCGCTGCCGCGCGGGGGGGTGTCCTTGGTGCCGTTGTTGGGCCCCGAGAAGTCGATCGGCTCGCGCGTCCCCGGCATGTCGTCCGGTGGCGGATCGACCACGGGACCCGGCGGCAAGATCGGCTGTGCCGGCACGGTGCGATCCTGCCCGTCGACCGCGCGCGGCTGCAGCCGATCCATCGCGGCCTGCTTCTCGTCCTGGTTCTCGCCCTCGAGGTTCTGGACCAGGTTGGTCACCTTGCCGACGTGCTCGGGATCGATTCCCTTGATGATGCAGTTCGACCCGTTGTTGTTCGCGGCGATCACGACCTCGCTCACCGCGTACGGGGTCGACGCAACGACGCCGGGGATCTTGTCGACCCGCGCCTTGACCTCGCGCCAGTTGAGGAACTCGCCGTCCTCGCGCGTGATCTGGATGTGCGCGTTGGAGCCGAGGATCTTGTCGCGCAGATCGGTCTCGAAGCCGCTCATCACGGCCAGCACGCAGACCAGGGCCGCGGTGCCGATCCACACGCCGACGATCGGCACCGTGGTGAAGAACGTGAAGAACGCGCGCAGCGAGCCGATCATCGTGGCGATGCCGGTGACCGAGAACGCGATCAGCGTGACCAGGCTGGCGAGGTGCCGGATGTTCTTGACCTGATCGGCGCGCAGACCGGACAGGCCCTTCAGTTGCAGAAACACCGAGAGCGCGACCGCAAGCGCGCCGATGCCAAACGAGATCAGCACCACGATGAACGCGGGCTTCGAATACCGCAGCACGCCGACCACCACCACGACGAACAGCGCCAGCGCGAACGCGGCTGCAGTGCCGAGCGTCAACCACGACCAGTAGTCACCGACCGGGAGCCCGGCCGGCACCGCGAGGCCAAGCACATCACCGACCAGGCGCGGTGGCAGCTCCGAAAGCAGCCGAAACCCGATCGTGCCTGCGAGGGTGATCGCGATCAGGAGCCTGGTGAACGAGGTCACCTTGGTGGAGGGCACCAGCAGGTAGCGCAGCGCGACAAACGACTTGTAGCTGGCGAGCCGCCACAGCCCGAGCAGCGCGAGCACGAGTCCGGCGAGCAGCGGGCCGACGACGAGCAGCCCCCAGCCGCCGATCGGCGTGCCGCGCGTCGCGGCCTCGTCGAACGCGATCCAGGTCGACACCAGCCCGCCCACGAACAGCGCGAGCCCACCGATGATCTCGACCCAGGCCCGGCGATACATCCCACGCGTCGCGGGGTCGATCTCCATCCGCCACATGCCCGCGAGTGCGAGCACGATGCCGCCGAGGAATGGGACGGCGGCGACCACGTAGCGCGTCGCGCCATCGAACAGGAACGGCGGCACCAGCGCGCCGACGATCATCGCGCCGATCCCGGCGAGGATCTTGGTCCACGCGCTGCGCCGGGCCTTCAGCTCGTGATCGAACTGCACTGTCACTCCGGCCGCATCAAGGGGAACAGGATCACGTCGCGGATCGACGGCTGGCCGGTGAGCATCATCGTGACGCGATCGATGCCGATGCCCTCGCCCGCCGTCGGCGGCATGCCGATCTCGAGCGCGCGGCAGTAATCCTCGTCGTAGTCCATGGTCTCCGCGGCGCCGGCCGTCTTGGCCGCGACCTGCGCGGCGAACCGCGCGCGTTGATCATCCGGGTCGTTGAGCTCCGAGAACCCGTTCGCCAGCTCCTTGCCCGTGACGAACAGCTCGAACCGATCACAGAACGCGCCGTCGGTCTCGTTCTTACGCGCGAGCGGCGAGACGGCGAGCGGGAACTCGGTGAGGAAGGTCGGTTGCACGAGCTGGGCTTCGGCGGTGGCTTCGAACAGGAGGTACCCGAGGTGGCCCGCGGTGATGCGATGCTGCTCGGCGTCATAGCGCTGGATGATCGAGGCCGCCAGCGCCGCGCGCTGCGTCGGATCCTTGAACGAAGCAACCAGCTCGGGTCCTGCGAGATTCCCGAGCTGACCGGTCGGCACCCCGGCCGCGAGCACGCGGACGACATCCGCGGCAGGGACGCCACGCGTGACGCAGATCTCGGCGGCAAATGCCGGATCGTCGAACACGCGCGTCGCCTCCGCGACGCCACCCAGCTCGCGCACGGCCTCGCGGATCGAGATCCGGCGCCAGGGTGCGGCGAGCTCGACCTCGACGCCGTCCCAGGTCACCTGGGTGCTGCCGTTCACGGTCTGCGCGAGCTCTCCGATCATGGCCTCGGTGAGGTCCATCAGATCGGTGTACGTCGCGTAGGCCTGGTAGAACTCGAGCATCGTGAACTCGGGGTTGTGATTGCGCGACAGCCCCTCGTTGCGGAAGTTCCGGTTGATCTCGTACACGCGCTCGAAGCCGCCGACGACGAGCCGCTTCAGGTACAGCTCCGGCGCGATCCGCATGTAGAGCTGCATGTCGAGCGCGTTGTGGTGGGTCGCGAACGGGCGCGCCGCGGCCCCGCCGATGATCGGGTGCATCATCGGCGTCTCGACCTCGAGGAAGGCGCGCGCGTCGAGGAACCGCCGGATGCCGCGCGTGATCTCCGTCCGCTTGCGGAACACCTCGCGGACCTCGGGGCTGACCGCGAGATCGACGTAGCGCTGGCGATAGCGCTGCTCGACGTCGGTCAGGCCGTGCCACTTGTCGGGCAGTGGTCGCAGTGACTTGGTCGCGATCCACAGCCGGCCGACGAGGATCGAGAGCTCACCGGTCTTGGTCCAGAACGCCGGGCCTTCCGCGACCACGATGTCGCCGATGTCGAGCTGCGGCAGGACGGTGGTGAAGTCGTCCGCGGCGAGGTAGTCGACGTTCAGGAACAGCTGCATCTGGTCGCTGGCGTCGCGGATCGGCGCGAACACGGTCTTGCCCATGCCACGCTTGGTCATCACGCGCCCCGCGACGCGCACCACGTCACCGTCGATCGGCGCGATCGCAGCCTTCGGTGCGCCCTTCTCGCGCGGCGCAGCCGGCACCGTCGGATCAGGCACTGGCCTGGTCTCGGCGTAGCGGGCGCGGACCGCGGCGAGCGAGGTCGTGGGACCGACGTCGTTGCGATACGGATGACTACCTGCGGCACGCAATGCGTGTGCCTTCTCGCGGCGCTCGCTCATGATGCGATCGAGCGTCTTCTCGGGCTGCTCGGACATGACGGCGCATGCTATCACGCGACCATGTACCGCCTGCTGGTGCTCACCCCGCTGGTGATGTTCGCTTGCAGTCGCGATCGCGAGGCGCCTGGCAAGTCTTCCGACAAGCCGGCCGCGGTTGCGGATCCGTGCAGCAAGGCCAAGCCGCACGGCCCGCTGGCGTGGATCGCGGATGACTACGCTTCGGCGATCGCGTGCGCCAGGCACAAGCAGGTGCCGCTGGTGCTCGATCTGTGGGCCCCGTGGTGCCACACGTGTCTGTCGATGCAGTCGACCGTGCTGGTCGACAAGGCGTTCGAGGCCGACGGCAAGCGGTTCGTGTTCGCGTCGCTCGACACCGACCGCGACAACAACGCCGC
Organism: Kofleriaceae bacterium; assembly: GCA_037720695.1. Lineage (GTDB taxonomy): Bacteria > Myxococcota_A > Polyangia > Haliangiales > Haliangiaceae > JABFXX01. The sequence goes on from JBBJLY010000029.1 coordinate 7,917, forward strand.
CGCGGTCGCGAAGTTTCCGCCCGGCGCGTGGCCCACGTTCTACGTGATCAGCCCCGACGAAGTCGTGCTCGCCCGGTTCGTCGGCGCCGCGAGCGTCGCGCAGTTCAAGGCGTTCCTCGACGCCGGCGTGCGTGCGCTGGCGGGCGGCGGCGTCGGCGCCGATGGTCACCTGCTCGCCGCGGAGCGCGCGATCGCGAGCAAGGATCCCGCGAAGGGCGAGGCCGAGCTCGAGGCCGCGATCGCGAAGGCGCCCGCGGGATGGAGCCGTCAGCCCGACGCGCTGGTCACGCTGATCCAGCTCAAGTCCAAGCGCAAGGATCACGCGGGCTGCGTCACGCTCGCCGAGACCTGGCTCGACAAGACCGGCACGGCCGCCAGCGCCAGCGATTTCCTGACCTACGCGACCGGCTGCGCCGACGAGCTCGTGAAGACCGAACCCGAGCGCGTCCAGAAGCTTCGCGAGCGTGCCGTCGCACGCTGGAAGCAGCTGACCGGCGATCCCGCCGCGCAGCTGTCGGTCGACGATCGTTCGGATGCGCTCGCGAACCTGCGCTCGACCTACGAGGCGCTCGGCAAGCCCACCGAGGCCAAGGCGACGGCCGAGGCCCAGCGCGCGCTGCTTGACGAGGCGGCGGCCAAGGCGGGCAACCCGATGGCCGCGAGCACCTACAACTGGCATCGCGCCGAGGTCTACGTCTATCTCCAGCGCCCGCTCGAGCTCGTGCCCGCGCTGCAGAAGTCGGTCGCCGACCTGCCCGACGACTACGATCCACCGGCGCGGCTCGGCTGGGTCTACTGGAAGGCCGGCAAGCTCGACGAGGCCGCGAAGGCGACCGAGCGCGCGATCAAGCTGGCGTACGGGCCCCGCAAGGTCCGCGTGCTCAACCAGCGCTCGGAGATCGCAAAGGCGCAAGGCGACAAGGCTGCCGAGACTCAGTACCGGCAGGAGATCGTCAAGACCTTGAAGGCGCTGCCGCCCAGCCAGACGTCTTCGGACGCGATCGCGTCCGCCGAGAAGGCGGTGGTCGAGCTCCAGACGCCAGATCCGGGAATGCCCGCGCCCGCGAGCAAGTAGAGACCGGGATGAAGGACCGCTCCCTCGCTTCGTTCGGCGCGACGTTTGGCGCCCTGGGGGCCGCGGTCGTCGGCTTCGCCGCCAGCCTCGCCACCGCGATCGATGATCTCGGGCCGGCGCCGACATTCTGCGCCCGGTCGTGTGAGGTCGTCCGGAGCTCGGCGTGGGCCCGGCCACTCGGCATCCCGATGTCGCTGCTCGGCGTCGCGTTCTTCGCGGCGATGATCGCGCTGGCATTCATCGACCGGCCTCGGCTGCGTCGCGGGCTCGCGGTGGCCGGTGCCGCGTGGGCGATCTGGCTCGTCGTGCTGCAAGGCTTCGTGATCGGCGCGTGGTGCAAGCTATGTCTGGTGGCGGACCCCGCCGCGATCATCGGCGCCGCGTGCGTGCTCGCAGGCGCGCGCACGCTCGGGTTCGCGTGGTCGCGCGCGGCGCTCGGCGTCGCGGCGGTCGCCGGCATCGTCCTTGCGCTCGCGGTGTGGACGCGCAGTCCCGAGCTGGTCGAGACCGCCGACGGTCCGGTGCCGGCGTTTGTGTCGCGGTCGCAGGCGCCCGGCAAGGTGACGATCGTGGAAGTCGTCGATTTCGAGTGTCCGTTCTGCCGCAAGATGCAGACCCGGATCGACGACGCGCGCGCGCGCACCCAGGTCCCGGTGCAGGTCGAGCGGAAGATGATGCCACTGTCGATGCACGAGTACGCGATCCCGGCGGCGGTCGCGTTCTGCTGCGCCGATGCACAGGGCAAGGGCGAGGAGATGGCGCGGGGCTGATGGCGGCGGACCCGAAGGATCTGCACTTCGACGACTGCAGAAGCTCGCGGAGAAGATCGGCTGCGACATGCAGCGGTTCATGAAGGACATCGCCGCGGCCAAGGCGCGCGTGCTTGCGGATATCCAGGAGGTCCAGGCCGCCGGCATCGAGGCCCTGCCGACAATGTTCATCGGTAACCGCAAGTTCACCGGCGCGCGGATGACGACCGAAGAGCTGATCGCCGAGATCGAACGCGCGCCGCGATGACGGCGATCGCCGGCGACGATCTCGCGCCCTGGAAGGTGTTCGCAGACGGCACCGTCGTCCGCGTCGAGCGCGATCTCGCAGACACCGTCCGGATCTGGATCGAGGAACCGAAGCTGCGCTCGGCATTCGGAGATGGTGGGACACGGTTCGTGCTCGTGCTCGCGCGCTGCGACCAGCTGCGATACACGCCGCTCGACGAACCACCGCTGCTCGAGCTCGGTGCGATCGCCGCCAGCGAGCCCGACCTCGGGCCACCGTCGCTCGTCGACCGCACCGTCGAGCTCCGCGGCAGCGCCGGGACGCTCGCGGTGCGCTACGCGAGCCTCGCGATCGAGCTCGACACCGGCCGCGAGCTCGCGCTCGCCGACCTGCGCCAGGCTGCGATCACCGGCCGCCGACACTGATCACTTGGTCTTGATCGGCTCGACCGGCACGGTCTTGTTCGTGCTACCCGTGGTCGACATCGTGACCTGGGTGTCACCCGACATCACTGCGAGCACGAGGAACATCGCCGTCCGCCGCATCTCCGCCGCGGCCTCGACCTGGACCGCCATCTCGGCCGGAAAGCCGGCGACCTTGCCGTCGCCGCCGACGCTGAACTTGGCCCCGTCCTTCGCCGACGTGAACACGCCCTCCGCGTCGAGCACGCCGATCGGCTGCCACGTGGTCTCGCGCTTCTCTGGCTGACCGTCCACCTTCTCGATCATGTGCTGGGCGACGGTGACCGTGCCATCGTCGCCGAGCTTCGCCACGGAGTGACCGTCGAACATCGCCTCGCGCTCGGCGAGCGTGCCGGTCTTCTTCGTGATCTTCGGCGCGGCCTTCTTCGCCTTCGCCTTCGTCTTCGCCGTGGACGCCTGGGTGCCCGTTCCGGTGAACGTGCCGTCGGCCGCGAGCACGACCTCGATCTTCGCGTCGGGGCCGGCGAGCATGTTGATCTTTGCCGCGCCCATCGTGAGGTCCGGTGCGGGTGCCGGCTTCGGCGGCTCGGGCGCGGGCTCCGGTGCGGCGACGACCGGCTGGGGTGACGTGACGGGCTTGTTGACCGAACCACCACAACCGAGCGCGAGTCCGAGCGCCGGAATCAGGAGCTTGAGCATGTGCATACCTGGACCCTACGCAAACGCGCGCGGGTCCTGTCGCGCCGCGGCGAGATTCTATGACCGTGGGGAGTAATGCCCCACGCAGGGGCAGCGCTCAGTTCTTCTGGTTTGCCGACTTCAAGAGGAATGTCCGGATCAGCTCGTCGAGGTCTCCGTCGAGCACACCGTCGACATCCGACGTCTTCATCTCGGTGCGGTGATCGTTGACCTGCTGGTACGGGAACAACACGTAGCTGCGAATCTGGGAGCCCCACTCGATCCGGAGCCGCGCCTTTGCATCCTCGGCCGCCTTGGCCTCGCGCTTCGCGAGCTCGTAGTCGTAGATCCGCGAGCGCAACAGCTTCATCGCCCGGGCCTTGTTCGAGTGCTGGCTGCGCTCGTTCTGGCACTGGACGACGATGCCGGTGGGCATGTGCGTGATGCGCACGGCGGAGTCGGTCTTGTTGACGTGCTGGCCGCCCGCACCGCCCGCGCGATACGTGTCGATCCGTAGATCGACCTCGTTGATATCGACCTCGATATCGTCGTCGATATCTGGCGTGATCGTGACCGCGGCGAACGAGGTCTGGCGCCGGCCGTTGGCATCGAACGGCGACACGCGGACCAGCCGGTGCACGCCGTTCTCCGCCTTGAGCAGGCCGTACGCGAAGTCGCCGGCGACCGTGAAGGTGGCGCCCTTGATCCCCGCCTCCTCCGCCATCTGCTCCTCGAGCACCTCGACCTTCCAGCCCTTGCGCTCGCAGTAGCGGATCAACATCCGCATCAGCATCATCGCCCAGTCGCTGGCATCGACGCCGCCTGCGCCGGAGGTGATCTGGACGATCGCGCCGCCGCCGTCGAGCTCGCCGGACAGCATGCGGCGGAACTCGATGTCGTCGAGCGCCTGGCGCACCGACGCCACCTGCGTCTCGACTTCCTTGGCCGATTCCTCGTCGCCGGCTTCTTCGGCGAGCTCGAGCAACACCTCGGCATCGGACAGCGCCCGCACCTGACTGTCGTACATGACGACGACCTGCTCGAGCTGCTTCTTGCTGCGCAGCACCGTCTGGGCCGCTTTCTGGTCGTCCCAGAACGTCGGCCGCGCCGCGATCGAGTCGAGCTCCTCGATCTTCAGACGTTTGTGTTCGACGTCAAAGCAACCCCCGGAGCTCGCCAACCTTGTGGCCGAGCTCCTTCAGCTGGGTACGGATGGCCCGAACATCGACGGCTTCGATCGCCATGGCCCGGTTATACCACCTTGCATCGGCCCGGCTCGCGCTCCGACGATCACGTGCTCGCACGGTCGGGGACATCACCGCGCGATGCGCTGACTCCTGACCGTACCTGTCACGGCCTGTCTCGGGCTGACTGCAAAAATCTGCGACCGATCGAAGATCGCCCCCCACTGGACCTGAATGAGGAACCAACGGAGCGCAGGCACCCTCGGCATCGTGATCTGTCTCGCACTCGCCGCCTGCGGCTTCGGCAGCGGAAGCGGTGACGACGATGTGCTCGGAGGATCGCGCACGGTGACCGGCGAGGTCGTGTCGTTCGAATCCGACGACGCGATCGCGGGTGCCGCGAGCATCTCGACCTCGGGGCTGGATCCCGCGCCGATCGTGACCGCGCAGGGCAGCTCGTTCACGATCGATGGGATCCCCGAGAACTCCACGTTCCAGATCCTCGGCGCCGTCACGCCGACCCATCGCGCGACGTTCCAGACCGTGTCGGTGGTCGCGAGTGACGTCTCGGACGTTCGCGTGCGGCTGCTCAGCGAGAGCTACCTCGCGACGCTCGCGAGCGGCTTCGGCGTCACGCCGTCTGCGGCCAAGGGCATCTTGCTCGCCCGGCTGGTCGATGGCGCAGGCGCGGCCAAGGCAGGCGTCCCGGGTAGCAACCTCGTGGTCGCCGGCGCGAACGGACCATTCTTCCTCGATGCCGAGATGATGCCGCAGACCGGCGCGACCGCGACGTCGGCGTCCGGCTGGGTGGTGTTCTTCGAGCTCCCGGTTGGCGTCGTCGAGCTCGGCCAGGCGGCCGCGCCAACCGTGGTGCTCGAGATGGCGGCCTCGCCGGTCGCGGCGGGCTCGGTCACGCTCGCGACGATCAAGGTCACCGACGGTGCACCCGTGCTGCCGACGAACGTTTCGTTCTCGCAGCAGATCGTCCCGATCTTCGCGCTGCCTCCGACCGGACGCGGCTGCGTCGCATGTCACTCCGGCGGCGGGCCTGGCAAGGATCTGGGCGGCCTCAACCTCGGTGGCGGCGTCAACCTGTCGTACACCGAGCTCCTCGAGGAGCGCCCGAACGTGCGCGTCAACCTGGCGATGCCAGAGCGCAGCCTGCTGATGACGATGCCATCGCGCGAGTCGCCGCCCGATCGGCACCCGAACACCACGTTCACCAGCTCGACCGATCCCGACTACCTGAAGATCCTGGTGTGGATCCGCGAGGGAGCGAAGAAGAACTAACGGGCGCGGCGCAGCTGGACGAGGTCCGAGGTGCCGAGCCCCACCGGATAGTCGCCGGTGAAGCACGCCGAGCAGAACCCGGCGCCCGACTCGTGACCGACGGCGGCCATCATGCCGGCGTGTGACAGGTACTGGATCGAGTCACACGTGACGTATCGCCCGATCTCCTCGATCGTATGCGAGGCGGCGACCAGCTCGCTGCGGTTGGGCGTGTCGATGCCGTAGAAGCACGGGTGGGTCGTGGGCGGCGCGCTGATCCGGAGATGGACCTCGCGCGCGCCGGCGTTGCGTAGCATCTTGACGATCTTGCGCGAGGTGGTGCCGCGCACGAGGGAGTCGTCGACGACGATGATCCGCTTGCCGTCGACGACCGAGCGCACCGGCGACAGCTTGAGCCGCACGCCGAAGTGCCGGATCGAGTCCTGCGGCTCGATGAACGTGCGGCCGACGTAGTGCGAGCGGATGAGGCCCATCTCGAACGGTATGCCGATCTCCTTTGCGTAGCCGATCGCGGCCGGCACGCCGGAGTCCGGGACCGGGATCACCACGTCGGCGACGGCCGGGGCCTCCTGCGCCAGGCGCTGGCCCATCTTCTCGCGGGCGCGATAGACCGACTTGCCGTTGACCAGGCTGTCGGGCCGCGCGAAGTAGACGTGCTCGAACACGCAGAACGTGGGCTTCGCGACCGACTGCTCGAGCCGGTGCGACGTCATCCCGCCCTTCTCGATCATCACGATCTCGCCGGGCTCGACCTCGCGGATGTACTCGGCCTCCACCAGGTCGAACGAGCAGGTCTCGCTGGACAGCACGAACGCATCCTTTAGCCGGCCGATCACGAGCGGGCGAAAGCCGCTGGGATCACGGACGCCAATTAGGCGGCCGTCGAACGTGGTGATCACCAGCGAGTACGCGCCCTGGACCCGGCGCAGCGCCGCGATCAGCTTGCCGAGCACGTCGGCCTCGCGGGCCCGCGCCATCAAATGGACGATCACCTCCGTGTCGCTGGAGGTCTGGAAGATCGACCCCTGGGCCTCGAGCTCGGCGCGGAGCTCGGTCGCGTTGACGATGTTGCCGTTGTGGGCGATCGCGATCTGTCCCCCGGCGTACTCGAAGAAGAACGGCTGGGCGTTGCGCAGCTCGGAGCTGCCTGCGGTCGAATAGCGAACATGGCCGATCGCCGTCCGCCCCGGCAGCTTCGCCAGGGCGTCCCGGTTGAACGACTCGGAGACCAGCCCCATGGCGACATGCCGGCGTAAACGCCCGTCATCTACCGCTACCAGCCCGGCCGACTCCTGCCCCCGGTGCTGGAGGGCGTGCATGCCGAGGTACGCGATGTTGGCCGCTTCCTCGTGCCCGTGGATGCCGAAGACGCCACACATGCGGCCTCACTTACCACGCAAGAGTGACCGGGGACAGGGTGGATTACGCCAGCAAACTTGTGGATCTCGCAGCAGTGGCTTACCTTTTTTCCCACGTGGCCCGGCTTCTCTGGCGCGATGCACAGGGCATCGAAGGCTCCCTCGAGATGGCATCGACGGAGATCAAGGGGGCCGCGCCATGGACTGCGCGATCCGCACCGACGACGCCATGGTCTCGCGCCATCACGCGCGTGTGTTCTGGGGCGGCGGCGGTTACGTCCTCGAGGACTCGTCGTCGGCAAACGGCGTCTATTTCCAGGAGCAGCGGGTCCAGAGCCACCTGTTCAAGCACGGCGACGCGGTGCGGTGCGGCAGCCTGTGGCTGCGGTTCGTCGACACCGGCCAGGCCCAGGTCGGGGGCTCGGCGGGTCCGGCCCCGAGCCCGAGCAATGACGACGCCCCGATGATGCAGCACCACGGGATGGGCGCGATCGCCCCCGCGGGCCCGACGGGCCACGTCGCTGCGATCGGAGGAATCCCGATGTCCGGCCAGATCGTCGCGGTCGCGTCGACGCCCGCCGCGCCGAGCATGGGTCCGAGCGAGGCCGACGTCGAGATCCGCGTGCTGCGCCGCCGCGTCGAGCAGCTGCAGACCGAGCTCCGCGTCTACCGCGCGAACAAGTTCAACCAGGACACCGCGCGCCGGATGGAAGATCTCGAGAACGACCTCTCGATGATCGAGATCGAGCGCGACAACTTGCGCGCCCGGATCGAGCGCGCCGACGCCCAACTGGCCTCGGAGGCCGGCAGCGTGAAGGTCAAGCGCGCGCTCGAGATCGCCGCGATGACCGTCGAGACGTCGGCGTCCCTCAACGATCTGCTGTCGAGCCTGCGCATCGAGGTGATGGCGGCCGAGGGCGAGTTCGAGCAGTTCGCGCACAACCTGCCGCGCGCGAGCTTCGAGCTGATCCGACAGTCGCTACGCGAAGCCGCCGGGCACTGCGATGCCGCGCGGGAGCTGCTCCGCAAGCTGCGCGAAGTCGCCGAGTAACGTCAGCGGTTCGGCAGGTAGTCGAGCGCGACCCACAGCGCGCCGTGCGCCACGGTCAGGATGCCTGCCATGTAGAGCAGCGCGAACAGGCCCTGGATCTCGAACCACGGCCGCGGTGCGTCCTTGCGGGTGACGGCCTTCGGGTCGACGGCGCGGTGCTTGTGCGTGAACACCCAGTGGAAGAGCTTGACGGTGCCGACGAGCAGGAGCCCGTTGACGACCAGCGGCATCAGGAAGCCGAACGCACCGAGGGTCGCGAGGTTCAACACCGGGGTGAGCGCCCAGTACAACGCCGTGTTCAGCAGCGCGAACACGAACGCGACCAGCGGCGTGGCCCACCGCGCCCGGATCAGGACCTTCGGGTTGCGTCGCGCAGCCATGTAGAACACGAGGCCGAACACGGCCAGCCGGACGCCCAGCTTGATCAGGATCCCGGTGACACCAGTCATGCCGTGCAGTGTGGCACGAGCGCGGGGCGCTCGCGGCGTGCGCGTCGCGTGCCGATCGTTGTCACGATCGCTTGCCGCAATGGATCGTGATTGTCATCATTGGACGACGATGGATTCGAGTTCATATTTATCGCTAGGGGTATCGGTGGGTTAGCGAGTTACTTTTGTCGATTTTCGAATACAACATCTCGACAATTGTCCGCCGTTAGTTACAATTGTCGTCATGGCGGAAGTTCTCCTCGCCGCGCCCCGCACCGAACGACGTCTGACCGCGCGCCTTCGTCGGCGCCGCGATGAAGTCTGGATCGCCGCCACCGCCATGGTGGCCGCGATGCTCATGCTGCCACTCGCGCAGTCGAGCTGGCACGGACCCGAGGTCGCCGCGGTGCTCGCGGTCGCCGCGACCGCACTGTTCGCCGGTCAGCGCTGGGCGATCGCGGTGATCGTGATCGCCGAGCTGCTGCTGGTCCCGACGATCTGGCCGCGCGCGTTCCTGGCGGGAGAAGGTGGGCTCGCGCTGCGCGTGATGGCGTTCAGCTCGCTGATCGCGGTCGTCCCCGGGCTGCTCGCGATGCGGCGTGCCGCTGCGGCGCTCGTGCTCGTCGGTGGCTGGCGGCGGACGCGCACCGTCTGCCGTCGCCTGCAGGTCGGGCTGGGCGTGCTGGGCGTGGTCGCGAGCCTGGTGCCGCTGCTGTAATCTCGGGCGGCATGATCCCGCGGCTCATCCAGTGGCAGCCGGTGGTCGCGCATGACGAGGTCTTGCTGCTGCCGACCGGAGACGTCGAACCGATCGTCGCCCGGCATCCGATCGCGACGCTCGTCCCGACGCGGATCGACCTCCACGTGTCGGGCGTCAACATCGACGGCGGCTCGATCGATCTCGGCGCGGGCATGCCGGTCGTCCGGCTGGCGAACGCCCCGCTCGAGGAGCTGCTCGCCGCGTCCCGTGCGCTGGCGGAGCTGGTCGAGCCGGCGTGCTTCGTCGTGCGCGACGACGGCATCGTGATCGAGCTGGCAGGCGACGTGACCGTCACGCCGGATGACGCGTGGGTCGTGAGGATCGCACACGACGATGTCGACACCGCCTGCGACGCGCTCGATACCAGCGACCCCGGCACGCTGGCGATCGTACAGCAGCTCGCAGACGCCCTGCCCGACGCCTACCGGCCGCGCGCGATGCTCGGGTCGATCTGGCTCGCGCGGGGCAAGCTCGACGACGCGCGCCGCGAGCTCGAGCGGGCGGCGGAGGCCGAGGCGCCGGATCACATCCGGGCCCTCGCGTGGTCGATGCTCGGTCGGGTGCTGCTCGAGCTCGGTGAGTCGAGGCGCGCGCTCGCGTGGCTCGAGCGGGCGACCACGGCTGGCCACGACGAGGCCGATCGGATCCGGCTCGGGGTCGCCCACGCGCCGGCAACCTCCCGCAGGCGTGGGCGCAGCTGCAGCCGCATCACGCAGGCCGGGCGCTGATCGAGCCCGCCGAGGCCCTGGCGCGGATGAACCGGCACGGTGACGCCCGCGCGTTCCTGCGTGCCGCGCTCGAGGTGAGCCGAAGCTGCTCGATCCGGTGCCCGAGAACCAGTGGCCCAAGCCTCCGGATCTGACGTGGGCGACGCAGCCCGACCAGCGCGCGTTGATCGCGGCCGCGAAGGGGCGTCGTGGGTAACCTGCACGACGTGATGCAGACCGATCCGTGGCGCGCGCGACGCGGCGCCGCGATCGAGATCCGCAGCGGGTTCGAGCCCGAGCTCGCGCACGCGACGTTGCCGCGCTACGTCCACTTCACCACCGCGGGCCGCGCGATCGGTCGGTCGCGCCTCGCCACCGAGCGCGCGTTCGTGATCATCCAGCCCGGCGGCAAGTGGGGCTACGACGAAGCGTTCCGGACCTGGTTCCGCGAGCACGCGCACCTGCTCCACGACGCGTGCTTCTACATCGCCGACGAGTACGCCGCGTATCTCGAAGAGTACCGGATCAGGACCGGCGAATTCTCGATGCAGACGATCGCCCACGAGGACGCCCATCTCGGGCTCCACCTCTCGGAGCACCGGCGCGAGCACCTCGCGTTCGCGCTCGACCTGCTCGACGAGTTTGTCGGCGACACCTGGTTCTCGGGCGCCGAGCCCGACTCGCTCCATGCGCGGGCGGTCGCGGTGCTGATCGAGCACGCGAGCGAACGCTGGAGCACCTGGTTCCAGGCGGCGCTGCTACGCGGCGATGGCGGCGATCGCGAAGGGGCGATCCCGCTGTTCGAGCGCGCCCACGCACTGGCGCCCGCGGCCGAGCAGCCGCAGATCGAGATCAAGCAGCTCGAGAACCTCACCGAGCTCGATCCTGATCGCGCGCTCGCGTTCGGCCGGTCGCGGCTCGCGCGCTGGGTCGAGGCGTCGGCGCGTGCGGACCGCTGGCTGAATCCGATCGCACCCGGGATCGAGCGCGTGGCCGAGCTCGAGCGCACGCGCGGCGAGCCGACGGTCGCGGCGACGTCGTGGATGGATGCGGTGAGGACCTCGCAGCGGACGCTCGCGCCGCGGCTGTACGCGATCGCCCGGCTGCGTGCGGTCGAGGGCCGGGTCGCCGAGGCGATCGACTGGCTGCGGGTCGCGACGCTGCTCGACCCGGCGCTCGCGGTTGCCGCGGTCGATTGCGGTGACTTCGCGAGGTTGCCGGGCCCTGCCCTGCTCCGCGTGCTCGACCTCGCCCGCGACCTCGACGCCTGACGGTACGACCGCGACCCAGGGCGACGTGTGCGACAGCGCGCCGTTCGCTGCAGGATCGTGCGCGTTCGCTGCAAGCTTCCCAGGCCGTGGGCCCCGCGCGGTAGGCTCGGGTCGCATGGATGCGAGCCAGGTCGTCGGCGGCGCGCCTCCCCGGCTGCCGCCGTGGGTGAAGACCGCGCTCGTGATCTCGGCGATCTGGTGCGTCCCGGCGATCGTCAACGCGACGTCGTACTACACCGTGATCTCGCTGAAGGGCGAGGAGGTGTCGTTCGGCGAGCTGCTGCTGTGGCGGATTCCCGAGTGGCAGGTGTGGGCGATCGCGACGCCGCTGATCATCTTCCTCGGGCGCAGGTTCCCGCTCTCGCGTTCGCCGTGGCGGAGCACCCCGATCCATCTCGGCGCAAACACCGCGATCGCGACGGTCGACATCATCGTCTACTGGGGCGCCGCGACGCTCCTCGGGCAACAGCCATTCGTCGACATGGCGTTGATGGACCTGCTGCCGTGGATGCTGATCAAGACCGCGTTCTTCAACATGATGCTGTACTGGATCGTGATCGTCGTCGATCGCTATCGCCAGTCGTCGCTGCGTCAGGTGCAGCTCGAGGCGCGGCTGTCGGAAGCGCAGCTCGACGCGCTCAAGATGCAGCTGCATCCGCACTTCCTGTTCAACACGATCAACGCGATCAGCGTGCTGATGCGCAAGGGCGAGTCGGCGAACGCGATCCGCATGCTCGGCGGGATGTCCGACCTACTGCGCCGCTCGCTGACCAGCCTGCGCGTCGAGCTGGTGCCGCTCGACGAGGAGCTCGAGTTCATCGGCCGCTACCTCGACATCGAGACCACGCGGTTCCCGGATCGCCTGCGCGTCACGCTCGACATCGAGCCTGCCGCCCGGCGGGCCCACGTGCCGAGCCTGATCCTGCAGCCGATCGTCGAGAACGCGATCGAGCACGGGATCGCACCGCGGATCAGCGGTGGCCGGATCACGATCACCGCGCGGGTCACGGACGGCAAGCTGCAGATCGTGATCCGCGATGACGGCGTCGGGCTCTCGGGAGAGACCGTCCCGCGCGGGCATGGTGTCGGGCTGTCGCACGTCCGCAAGCGCCTCGCGCAGCTCTACCCGAACAAGCATCGGTTCACGCTCGAGTCCGGTGAACCCGGAGAGCCCGGCGCGATCGCGACGCTCGAGCTGCCCTACCAGGAGGCAGGCGCGTGAGGGTGCTGGTCGTCGACGACGAGCCGCTCGCGCGTGACGGAATGCGGATCCTGCTCGCCGAGCATCCTGATCTCGAGCTGGTCGGCGAGGCCGGCAATGGCGCCGAAGCCCTCGGGCTCGTCGATCGTCTGAAACCGGATCTGCTGCTGATCGACGTCCAGATGCCGCAGATGAGCGGGCTCGAGCTCGCGGCCCACGTCGCGGCGACCTACCCGCAGCCGCCCGCGTTCATCTTCGTCACCGCCTACGACGAGTTCGCGCTCGGTGCGTTCGAAGTCCACGCGCTCGACTACGTGCTGAAGCCGATCGACGAGCAGCGGTTCGCCGAGGCGATCCGCCGTGCGCGCCTGCAGCACCACCGCGTGCCCGGCAAGCTCGCGCTCCGCGACGGTGACACCGTGGTCTTCGTGCCCATCGAGGACATCGACTGGGTCGAGGCCGCGGACTACTACGTCGAGATCCACGTCGGCGGCAAGACGTTCCTCCATCGCGAGACGCTGCAGCGCCTGCAGACCAAGCTCGATCCCGATCGCTTCCTTCGCATCCATCGCTCGCGGCTCGTCAATCGCGATCGCGTGCGCGAGATCCGGTGGGAGGGTCGCGGCGAGATGGTGGTCGTGACGACGAACGGCGTGTCGTTGCGCGTCGCGCGAAGCTGCCGCGCAAAACTTTCAGCGCTGCGTTAGTCGCACGCGTCGCACGCGGTCGCGGCCACCGTTCCCTGCAGTGCAGGCGCAGCTCGCTGCTCGTCGCTTGGTCTCACGACGCATCGCGATCAGGATGACCAGCGGAGGAACCAATGCGAAACAACTTTTTGATCTCTGGAATCTGCCTGCTCGCTCTCGCCCCCCTCACCGCCACGGCGGACAAGGTGGCGCGTGCCGAGACCACGAAGCAAGTTGCCCCGGAGGGGCTCGGGCTCGACACCATCGTCGAGCGTCACGTCGCCGCACTCGGGGGCGACAAGCTCCTGCGCGCGACGAAGACCATGTCGTTCACGGTCAGCGGCGAGAAGCAGGGCAAGGCGTACACGAAGACCGTGACGTATGCGCGACCGAACCTGATGCGCGTCGACATCCAGATGGCCGACGGCACGATGTCGAAGGGGTTCGACGGCAAGGTCGGGTGGACGAAGAAGGCCAGCGAGGCCGCGGTCCAGATGTCGGCCGAGGAGACCGTGAACCTGGCATCGCACGCCGAGTTCGACGAGCCGCTGTTCGACTTCGCGAAGCGCGGCACCAAGGTCCGCCTGATCAACAAGACCGAGGTCGACAGCAAGCCCGCCTACGACCTCGAGGTCACGTTCGCCAACGGCGAGATGGAGCACCACTTCCTCGATGCCTCCAGCTACCTGCTGGTGAAGCGCACCGCGACCGGGAAGGACAAGGACGGCAAGGCCAAGCAGGTCACGATGGCATTCGGCGACTACAAGAAGATCCAGGGCCGAATGGTGAACCTGTCGCTCACCTACACCGCCGACGACGGCCAGCTCCACACGAACACCGTCAGCAAGGTGAGCTACGACAAGCCGGCTCCCGCGAAGCTGTTCTCGATGCCGAAGTGACTACACCCAGGCGCGGGCGTTGGTGAACATGCGCATCCACGGGCTGTGTTCGGCCCACCCGGGTGGATGCCACGACAGCTGCACGGTGCGGAACACGCGCTCGGGGTGCGGCATCATGATCGTGAACCGACCGTCCGCGGTGGTGAGCGCCGCGACTCCGCCGGGCGAGCCGTTCGGGTTTGCCGGGTAGGTCGTCGCGACGTCGCCGCGACCGTCGACAAACCGCGCCGCGACCAGCCCGTCACGATCGAGCGCGGCGAGCTGCGCGGCGGTCAGGTCCGCCCTGCCCTCGCCGTGCGCATTCGCGATCGGGACGATCGATCCAGCCATCCCGGTGAACAAGATCGACGGGCTGGCCTCGAGCCGCACCAGCACGACGCGCGCCTCGAACTGCTCCGAGCGGTTCCTGACGAACCGCGGCCACGCGGCGGCGCCCGGGATCTGGTCCGCGAGATCGGCGAGGGCCTGGCAGCCGTTGCAGACGCCGAGCAAGAACGTGTCGGTCCGCGCGGTGAACGCGGCGAGCTGATCGCGCGCGCGACTGTTGTAGCGTAGGGATGCTGCCCAGCCGCGGCCAGCACCGAGCACGTCGCCGAACGAGAATCCGCCGCACGCGACCGCGCCGCGCATGCTGGCGAGGTCGACGCGACCCTCGATCAGATCCGTCATGTGGACGTCGACCGCTTCGAAGCCAGCGCGCGTGAAGGCGGCCGCCATCTCGATCTGGCCGTTGACGCCTTGCTCGCGCAGGATCGCGATCCGCGGCCGCGCGCCGGTCAGCACGGCCGGGGCATCGGGCTCGAACGTCAGCTTCGCGACCAGGCCCGGCGCGTCGGGGTCGAGCCGCGCCGCGTGCTCCTCTGCCGCGCACGTCGGATCGTCGCGCCGGAGCGCGATCTGGTGCGTGACATGCGACCACCGGGCCCGCAGCTGGGTCCGTGTCGCATCGACGACGCGCTTGCCACCGTGGCTGATCTGGACGCGATCACCGGCGACCGCGTGACCGATCACGTGGACCTGGGCCCCTGCCGCGACGAGCCGCATGCTGACGTCGGCGACGTCGGCCGCCGCGACCTCGATCACCGCGCCGAGCTCCTCGCTGAACAGCGCGGCGAACGGGTCGGCATGGACGGCCGTGAGGTCGAGCTCGAGCCCGAGGCCGGCCGCGAACGCCATCTCGAGTACGGTGGCCGCGAGCCCGCCGTCGGAGCGATCGTGATACGCCGCGAGCCGTTGTTCGGCGACCAGCTGCTGGATCGCGTCGTAGAAGCCCTGCAGCCTGCGCGGGTCGTCGAGATCGGCCGGGGTGTCGCCGAGCTGGCCGAACACCTGGGCGAGCGCGGAGCCACCGAGCCGGCACTTGCCACCGCCGAGATCGACCAGCAGCAGCGCGCGGCCGTCGCCGCGCAGCTCCGGGGTGACGTCGAGCCGCACGTCCTCGACCGGGCCGAACGCGGTGACGATCAGCGTCACCGGCGACACGATGGTGTGGTCTGCGCGATGTGGGACCGCGGACGACCGATCGTGCGCGCTGGCGGCGAACGACGCGGTGCCACCCGCGACGCGCGTCGCCAGCGTGTCGACCGCCGCCACCGCGTTCGCGATCGCGCGCTCGGCTGCGGCGGCCGCCGGATCGACCGGAATCAGATACCGCGGTTCGATCGCGATCGGGATCGTGAGGGGCTCGTCATCGAGCTGGCTCGCGATCGCGATGTCCTCGTCGAACGGAAGTCCGAGCGAGGATGCGCCTGGCATCGCCAGTGGCTCGCTGCGGACATCGGTCGGCGGATCGAGCTCGTCCGAATCGATCGCGTGCGCGATCCGCGGCGGCAGCTCGATCTCGCGCGGCAGCGTCGGTGGATCGAGCTCGTCGAACGCGGGCGGCCCATCGTCGTCGGCCGGGCCAAGCGTGCCGCGCCGCGGGTTGGCCAGGCCCTTGTCCCGCGAGCCATAACGCGAGCTGCCGACGTCGCGCAGCGAGATCCGCAGCGTCGCCTGGTTGTCGAACGCGTCGGCGCTGTCGTCGACCGGCACGCCGAGATCTCCCTCGGGATCGACGAGCCCATGCTCGAAGTTTCGCCGCGCGGCCTCGCGCGCGAGCTCGCGCAGCTCGACCGATTCGGGATCCCCCTTGGGCTCGCCGATCATCTGTCGCTCGAGCTCGGCCAGGGTGTCTTCTGCGGAGCCGACCGGATCGCGGCGCGTGGTCTTGGTGCGCGTGCGGCCGACCGCCGGCGTGCCGGCATCGCTCCACACCGTGCGCATCGACATCGAGTCCTTGCCTACCGGGATCGCGATCCCGAGCGCGATCGCGCACTCGCTCGCGGCGCGCACCGCGGCGTAGAGGTTCGCATCCTCGCCGGGGTGGCCGGCCGCGGCCATCCAGTTGCAGGACAGCTTGATGCGCGACAGCGCGCCGATCGGCGCCGACGCGAGGTTCGTGATCGTCTCGCCGATCGCCAGTCGCGAGGCTGCGGCGGCATCGAGCCGCGCGACCGGTGGCCGCTCGCCGAGCGCCATCACCTCACCGGCATGCGTGTCGAACCCCGCCGTGGTCAGCGCGTGATCGGCCACCGGGACCTGGAACCGCCCGATCATCGGATCGCGTGCGACCAGGCCACCGACGGTGCGATCGCCGATCGTGACGAGGAACGTCTTGTCGGCGACCGCTGGCAGCCCGAGCACGCGATCGAGGGCCTGGGCCACGGTCGCGGTGCCGAGATCGAGCGGCTGGCGCGGTGGCGCGAGCACCTCCGCGCGCCGCACCATGCGCGGCGGCTTGCCGAGCACGACCGCGAGCGGCAGGTCGACCGGATCGGGACCGCCTCGGCGATCGGTGACCGTGATCCGGCCGTCGGCCGACGCGGTGCCGACCTGCGCCCACGGTGCTCGTTCGCGCGCGCAGATCGCGGTCAGCTCGGGTAGCCGCTCGGGTGCGATCGCGAGCACGTAGCGCTCCTGCGCCTCGTTCGACCACAGCTCGAGCGGCGACAGATCCGGTTCGCCGGTCGGGATGTCGCGCAGCTCGATCCGTGCGCCGAGCGAGCGGGCGACGCTCGCCAGCGCGTTCGACAGCCCGCCTGCGCCAACGTCGTGGATCGACAGGATCGGGTTGTCGTCGCCGCGCGCGACGCAGCGATCGATCACCTCCTGGCAGCGGCGCTCGATCTCGGCGTTGTCGCGTTGGACCGACGCGAAGTCGAGGTCCTCGGCCGAGGTGCCCTGCGCGAGCGACGACGCCGCGCCACCGCCGAGCCCGATCAGGAACGCGGGACCGCCGAGCACGATCAACGCCGCACCCGGGGGAAGTGGCGCCTTCTCGACGTGCCCCGGGCGCACCGCGCCGATGCCACCGGCGAGCATCACCGGCTTGTGATAGCCGCGGTCGCCCTGCTCGTAGGTCCGGAAGTAGCCGAGGATCGCGGGGCGGCCGAACTCGTTGTTGAATGCGGCGCCGCCGATCGGTCCGTCGAGCATGATCTCGAGCGCGCTCGCGATCCGCGCGGGCGAGCCGATCCAGTGCTCCGCCGCGGGTTCCCACGGCTCGAGCGCGCCGGGCAGCCGGAGGTCCGACACCGTGAACCCGACGAGCCCGGCCTTGGGCTTGCCGCCGCGCCCGGTGGCGCCCTCGTCGCGGATCTCGCCGCCCGAGCCGGTGGCCGCACCGGGGAACGGTGAGATCGCCGTCGGGTGGTTGTGGGTCTCGACCTTGCCGAGGATGTGCTGCTGCTCGCGGTGGCCGCGGTACACGCCGTCGGCGTCGGGGAACAGCCGCTCGCAGGTGCTGCCCTCGATCACCGCCGCGTTGTCCTTGTACGCCGACAGCACGCCGGCCGGGCTCGCCTCGGTCGAGCGCTTGATCAGCTGGAACAGCGAGCGCTCCTGCTTGTGTCCCGCGATGTGGAACTCGGCGTTGAAGATCTTGTGGCGGCAGTGCTCGCTGTTGGCCTGCGCGAACATCATCAGCTCGACGTCGGTGGGGTCGCGGCCGAGCTCGCCGTAGCGCGCGACCAGGTACTCGATCTCGTCGTCGGCGAGCGCGAGCCCGAGCCGCGTGCTCGCCTCGCGCAAGGTCGCCGCGCCATCGCTGCCGAGCGTGACGTGACCGAGCGGCCGCGGTGCACGCGGCGCACCGATCACGGCCTCGAGCTCCTCGGGGAGGAGGAGCACGCTCTCGGTCATCCGGTCCGACAGCGCGCGACCGATCGCCGGCAGGTCAAGGTTGACGCCGTGGACGACGTACTCGAGGGCGCGTTCGATCCGCGTGATCGCCGCGAGCCCGCACACCTTCGCGATGTCGGTCGCCTTGGACGACCACGGCGAGATCGTGCCGATCCGCGGCGCGACCCACAACGTGCGCGTCACCGGTGCCGCATCGACCGGCGTCCCGCTCACGTCCCCCGGCAGCGAGCCCGGCGGCGACATCCGCTCGACCTCAGGTCCGTACGTCAGCATGTGGTCGAGCTGCGCGGCCTCGTCGGCGGTCAGCGGGCGCTCGGTCGTGACCAGGTGGACCCACCGCGTGTCGAGCATCGCCAGCCCGTCGCACACGACCTTGGCCGCGGCGAACGCGCGCGCGCGCCGCGCCGCCGACAGCGCCGGCCGGCCCGGCACCACCAGCATCAGGCCGCTCCCAGCGCCGCCGCGATCCGTGCGATCGGCGGACGCGTGTCGGGCACGAACGGCTTGCCCGTGACCAGCTCGTAGCTCGCGATGTAGCGCCGCGCGGCCTCGAGCCGGACCTCGTCGGGCATCACCGGTGGCGGACCATCGCCCGACCACTTCGCCTCGCCGGATAGCCAGCGCCGCACGTACTCCTTGTCGAGCGAGCGTGGCTCCTCCGCCTTCGCGAGCCGCGCCTCGTAGTCGTCGGCGTACCAGTAGCGCGACGAGTCCGGCGTGTGGATCTCGTCGATCACGGTCAGCGTGCCGTCTGGCGTCACGCCCATCTCGTACTTGGTATCGGCGAGGATCAGGCCACGCGAGGCTGCGTGACGCACCCCAGCAGCGAACAGCTTCGCCGCGAGCTCGGCCGCGCGATCGAACAGCGCGGGCTCGATGCGACCCATCGCGAGCAGCTCGTCGCGCGACACCGAGACGTCGTGGTCGCCTTTGCCGGCCTTGGTCGACGGGGTCAGGATCGGATGCGGCAGTGGCTCGTTCTTGTGCATGCCCTCGGGTAACGCGTGGCCGCAGAACGTCCGCGCACCGGACTCGTATGCTCGCCAGATCGAGGTGCCGGTCACGCCCGTCAAGTACGCGCGCATCACCAGCTCGACCGGCAGCGGCGTGCACTCGCGCGCGATCATCACGTTGGGATCCGGCACCCGCAGCATGTGGTTGGGCGCAAGGTCCGCGGTCTGGTCGAACCAGAACTGCGCGAGCTGGTTCAGCACCTGCCCCTTGGATGGGATCAGGCCGACGACGGCATCGAACGCGGACAGCCGATCAGTGACGATGATGATCCGTTCGCCGCGCTCCCGGTCGATGTAGCAGTCACGCACCTTGCCATCGTAGCGCTCCATCGTGCGGCCGCCGATCGTGGTCCATGGCGTCGAGTCGAGTGGCGTGGCGAGCTGAGCGCGAAGAGCGGCATCGGAAGCGGCATCATCGGAAGCAGCATTGGGCATCACGAACCTCCAAGGGCACGCTCCAGGATCGCAGGCGTGTGCCGAAGGTGATGCTCGAGGTCGAAGCACGCGTCGAGCGCGGCGGTGTCGAGCCGGCCCGCGACCTCGGGATCCGCGCCGAGCAGCGCACGAAACCGCCCCGGCTCGGCGCCGACGTGGCCGGCCTGGGCCGCCTCGTGGATCGCGGCGAGTGCCGCGCGTTGCACCATCACGTATGCATCCTGGCGACCGAGCCCGGTCTTGACGAGCGCGAGCAGCACCGCCTCGGAGAAGTACAGGCCACCGTGGCGATCGAGGTTCGCGCGCATCCGGCTGGGATGCACGACCAGGCCGTCGATCAGGGTGGTGGCGCGGGCCGTCATGAAGTCCGCGAGGATGGTCGCGTCTGGCATCGCCACGCGCTCGACGCTCGAGTGCGAGATGTCGCGCTCGTGCCACAGCGCGACATCCTCGAACCCAGCCTGCGCGTACGACCGCAGCAGGCGCGCCAGCCCGCACAGGTTCTCCGACAGGATCGGGTTCTTCTTGTGCGGCATCGCCGACGAGCCCTTCTGGCCCTTCGCAAAGCCTTCTTCGGCCTCGCCGACCTCGGTGCGTTGCCAGTGGCGAACGCCGAGTGCGATCTGCTCGATCGCGGTGCCGAGGAGCGCGAGCGCGCAGAACACCTCGGCATGGCGATCGCGCTGGACGATCTGCGTGGCGACGGTCTCCGCCGCGAGCCCGAGCTTGCCCAGCGCCTCGGCCTCGATCTGCGGATCGAGGTTGCCGTAGACGCCGACCGCGCCCGCGATCTTGCCGACCGCGATCGCCTGGCGCGCGCGCTTCACGCGCTCGGCGGCACGCCCGACCTCGGCGTACCAGCGCGCGAACGTCAGCCCCGCGGTCACCGGCTCGGCGTGGATGCCGTGCGAGCGCCCGATCATCGGCGTCTTTGCGTGCTCCCGCGCCCGCTTCGCGAGGGCGGCGGCGAGCCCTTCGATCCCGACCAGGATGTGGTCCAGCGCGCGCGTGGTCTGCAGGGCGAGCGTCGTGTCGAGCACGTCGGACGACGTCATCCCGAGGTGGAGCCAGCGCGCCGGCTCACCCGCGAGCTGCTCGACATGGGTGAGGAACGCGATCACGTCGTGCCGGGTCTGCGCCTCGATCGCGAGGATCGCCTGGGCGTCGAGCTTGCCGGCGGCTGCCGCGCGGACCTGTTCCGCAGTGCCCGGAGGCACCGTGCCGGTCCGCTCCATCGCCTTGCACACCGCGAGCTCGACCTCGAGCCAGCGCTCGAACCGGTACGAGTCTTCCCACAGCGCGGCGAGCTCTGGGCGACTGTAGCGTGCGATCACAACCGGCCTCGCTGTCCTCGTACCCCGTCCGCCTGGCTGCGGCAAGCGAGCGAGGGCACTCAGTGCCGGGCGAGAAACCACACCGCGAGCATCACCAGACAGCCGACGATCACGACCACGGATCCCCACACCACCAGGTCGTGAACACGGCGGGCCCGGACCGCGCGCGGATCGCGGGGCGGTGCCAGAAATCCGAGGTTCTGCGGCTGGGTCTCGGCGCGCCGGACTTCCGAGAGCGCACGGACCTGGACCCGGTGCTGCCGGGCCTCGGGCTTGGCCTTCGCGCTCGCGCCCTTCATCGAGATCACCTGAAGTGGTGCGCTCGGCTCGGTGTGGTGGCGGTGGGTCACCTGGCCCGTCGGGGGATCCGTCGGCTCGTCGATCCGCGCGTCGGGCCGGCGCTCAGGATCGACATCGGTCAGCTCCTCGATCGAGCCGGCCGCGAGCGGGTCGATCGGCCGTCGCAACGGTCCACGCGGGCCGCGCTGGCTGGCCTCGACGCCACGCCGCGTCGCACCGCGGGTCCGCACGCGCGTCGGCTCGTTCGTGCTGTCGAGCTCGGTCTCGATCTCGTCCGACAATCCAACCGGCGTCGTCATCGAGCGATCACCGGCCCGTCGATCCGAAGCCGCCGTCGCCACGCGCAGTCGTCGGCAGCTCGTCGACCTCGTCGAGGATCGCGTGCGAGACCGGCGCGATCACCATCTGCGCGATCCGTTCTCCCGGCGACACCACCACCGCCAGCGTGCCGTGGTTGATCAGCAGCACGATGATCTCCCCGGTGTAATCGGCGTCGATCGTGCCCGGCGTGTTCACCAGCGTCACGCCGTGCGCACGAGCCAGCCCCGAGCGTGGCCGGAGTTGCGCCTCGTAGCCTGCGGGCAACGCGATCGCGAGCCCGGTGCCGACTGCGGCGCGATGCCCGGGCTCGAGGTTGATCGCCTCACCGAGACACGCGTGGAGGTCGAGGCCGGCCGCCTGCTCGGTCTGGTCCTTCGGCAGGATCGCGTCCGGCCGCAACCGCTTGATCTGGACGCGCGGAATCACGACCCATCATATCGCGGACCGCGCCGCGCGCGATGTGGGCATCGCGGTCGCGATCCGGGGCGGCGCGATCGCGGCCGAAAAAAATAAGCGGCCCCCGGGCCTTTACCCGGATCCGGGAGCCAGTCCGCAGAGATTGCTCCCCACGGGTGCCGGTTTCGCTCGCCCACGACAGGTGTCGGCGCTGAGATCTTCGTGCTCGCGACTTACCATTAGCCAAGGACCGCAGAGTGGAGCGGTCCACCGGAGTCGAACCGGCATCTCGAGCATCTACGCCGACGGGAGAGAGGGAGAGCTCGGCTTCTTGAGTCTGGGAGATAGCTTGAATCTTCATCTGACCGCCCGACACGGCCTTGTGGGCCGCGCGTCTACCAGTTTCGCCACCAAATCGTGAGAGCGGGGTGATCCGGGGAGGGCTCGAACCTCCACGCCGGGCTGGTCAACTTGGTTAGCTTGAGCTTCAGCTTCAGTCTGTCTCCATCATCAAGAACTGTTTGTGACCTCGCGGTCACGAGCCGAACAGGAAGTCGAACACCTCCTTGCCAAGCTTCTTGTCGGGCGCTTCGGAGGCGTTGGCCTGCTCGCGCGCGAACTTGACGGCGTTGGTCAGCTTCTCGATCCGGGTGAGCAGCTGCTTCTTGCGTGGGGCGGGCATCGCGCCGGAGTACTTGATGGTCATCCAGGTTCCCGCGATCACGTCTTCCGTGATCAGCTGGGTCTGCGCCGGGTGCTCCTTGGTCGCCTCGTACAGCGTGATCGGACGCTGCACCTTGCGGGTGCGCTGGGTCAGCGTGGTGTCGGTCTTGTACAGGCCCGTGCTCGGATCGACCGACCAGTCGCTGCCCGGATCTAGCTCGGTCAACTTGGTGATGAACGTGTGCAGATCCGCGAGCTGCTTCTCGAGGAACAGCAAGTACGTCGCCGGCACGTCCTTGATCAGCGCGCGACCCTCGACCACGACGTCCGCACGCGCCGTGCAGTTCGCCCAGTCCTTGGTCGCCGTGACGTCGAACAGCTCCGCGAGTGACGACGCCACGCGGTCGAGCACCTCGGCCGCGTTGTGCTGCACCTTCACCGACTCGGCGGGATAGGTCTCCCCATCCTCATCGCGTGGCTGGTACGACTTGTGGAACCCGTTCATCAGCGGCGCCTTCTGCGTCGCCTGGTGCAGCTCGGTGAACTCCGAGTACACCCGGGTCTTGATGCCCTTCTCGATCGCCAGGACCTGATTCAACTTCGCCACGGTATGACCTCCGCCACCCTTCGGCCGGACGGCCTCGGGGATATACGGTCAACTGCTCAAACGATGTAGTTGTGAACGTCCTCGGGGCCTGGGTTGGCGTCGAGTGCCTCGCGGCGCGACAGGCGGATCTTGCCGTCGCGGTCGACCTTGATGCACTTGACGATCACCTCGTCGCCCTCGCTCAGCACGTCCTCGACGGAGCGGATGCGCTCCTTCGCGACCTCCGAGATGTGGAGCAGACCGTCGGTGCCCGGGATGATCTCGACGAACGCCCCGATCTCGACGATCTTCTTCACGATGCCGTTATAGAACTGGCCAACCTCGGGCTCCATCGTGAGTCCCGAGATCAACGCCTGGGCCTGCTCGATGGCCTTGGAGTTGGCGGACGCGATCGACACCGTACCGTTGTCGGAGATGTCGATCTGCGCGCCGGTCTGCTCCTGGATCGCGCGGATGGTCTTGCCACCGGGTCCGATGATGTCGCGGACCTTGTCCGGCTTGATCACCATGGTGACGATGCGTGGGGCGTAGATCGACACCTCGTCGCGCGGACCCGACATCGCGGCGTCCATCCGGTCGAGGATGTGGAGCCGGCCACGCTTGGCCTGCTCGAGCGCCTCCTCGAGGATCTGGCGGGTCAGGCCGTCGACCTTGATGTCCATCTGCAGCGCGCTGATGCCGCGCCGCGTGCCCGTGACCTTGAAGTCCATGTCGCCGAGGTGATCCTCGTCGCCGAGGATGTCCGACAGGATGACGTAGTCGTCACCTTCCTTCATCAGACCCATCGCGATGCCAGAGACCGGGGCCTTGGTCGGCACACCGGCATCCATCAGCGCGAGCGAGCCGCCGCACACCGACGCCATCGAGGACGAGCCGTTGGACTCGAGGATGTCCGACACGACGCGGATCGTGTACGGGAAGTCCTCGTACTCGGGCACGATCGACTCGACCGAGCGCTCGGCGAGCTTGCCGTGCCCGACCTCGCGGCGCGACTGACCGCGCAGCGGTTTGACCTCTCCCGTCGAGAACGGCGGGAAGTTGTAGTCCATGTAGAACGTCTTCTTCTGATCGCCGAGCAGCGTGTCCAGCTTCTTCTCGTCGTACTTGGTGCCGAGCGTGACGGCGACCAGCGCCTGGGTCTCGCCACGGGTGAACAGCGCCGAGCCGTGCGCGCGCGGTAGCACGCCGGTCTCGATCGTGATCTGGCGGACCTCGTCTGGTGCACGGCCGTCGATCCGCTTGCGGGTCGACAGTGTGTTGCCGCGCGCCCACTTCTTCTGGATCTTGCTGAACGCGCCGTCGACGTCCTTGGGCTTGCCGAACCACGGCTGGCCCTCGGCGGTCAGCTGGGTGCGGGCATCGGTGTGCGTGGCCGAGATCGCCTCGCGGCGCAGCTTCTTGTCCTTGGTCGTCATCGCGGTCGCGAGCCGGTCCCACACCAGCTCCTTGACCTTCGCGAGCAACGTCTCGTCCGTGACGGGCGCCGTGAACGGGCGCTTCTCCTTGCCGTTGGCAGCGCGCAGGCGCTCCTGGAGCTCGATCAGCGGCTGGACTGCGGCGTGCGCGAACAGCAGCGCGTCGATCACGACGTTCTCCTGCAGCTCGGCCATCTCGCCCTCGACCATCATGATCGCGTCCTTGCTGGCCGCGACGATGATGTCCATGTCGCTCTTCTCGCGCTCGGCGAACGTCGGGTTCGCGACGAACTCGCCGTCGATCCGGCCGACGCGGACGCCCGCGAGCGGGCCCGCCCACACCAGATCCGACAGGTGGAGCGCTGCGGATGCGCCGGTCATCGCCAGTACGTCGGTCGGGTTCTCCTTGTCGAACGAGATCACGCTCGCGATGATCTGCGTGTCGATGAACCAGCCCTTCGGGAACAGCGGGCGAACCGGCCGGTCCATCAGGCGGCAGATCAAGATCTCCTCGTTGGTCGTCCGGCCTTCGCGGCGGAAGAAGCTGCCGGGGATCTTGCCCGACGAGTAGAAGTTCTCGCGGTACTCGCAGGTCAGCGGCATGAAGTCGATGTCACGCGGCTGCTGGGATCCAGCTGCCGTCACGAGGACCATGCTGTCTCCACAGCGAATGACGACCGAGCCCGAAGCCTGCTTGGCCCACTTGCCGGTCTCGACGATGATTTCCTTGCCGCCGACGACGGCGGTCTCACGAACGTAAGGCATGCGCTCTCGCTTTCTGGCGCCGCCTCCGTCGAGCTCGTGGCCTGGTCCCTCTGTCCAACCCCTCGCAGTGCGAGGGCCTCGACGGAACGATCAAACCAGCGCGATCTCTGTCAGTACGACGACGCTTCTGTAACGGTTTTACGGTTCTATTTACGCGGGCTTTATTACACAGCCGCTGACGGAAGCCAAGCGGGGAAGGTCTCGAGCGGCGTCCGCCTACGTTGCGGGTAGCTCACAAATTCCCCACGTATTCCTGAGGGGTAGACGATCCGATCGCCGCGATCACGACACCGTTGTCCCGGTTTGCGCGGTATGGGAAAAGCGCGGACGGCTCGCCGCGTAGTTATCGTGGCGCGCTCGTTGCTGGATGGAAGCCCTCATGACCATGAACCTCCGTGCTGTGCTGTTCGCTGGCTGCCTCGGCGGTCTCGGCGGCTGCGATCCCGTCGAGTTCGACCCGCCCGACACCACGGACCGGAGCGAGGTGCTGATGATCAAGGCGGTCGCGAACCCGGATCTCGATCTGCTGTTCGTGATCGACGACTCCGCGTCGATGGCCGACAAGCAAGCCGCACTTGCCACCGCGTTCCCGGCGTTCCTCGCCGAGCTCGCCACGATCGAAGGAGGTCCGCCAAACCTCCACATCGGCGTGATCAGCTCGGACATGGGCACCAAGGGCAGCGCGGTCGAGGAACCCGGCCCGCCAATCGGCCCGACCTGCAGCATGGCGGGCAAGAACGGCATCCTCCAGCAGGGCACCGCGGTGCTCGAGGACGCCTACGCGATCGTGAACCGCGACGGCTCGAAGAACTTCACTGGCGACGTCGCCGCGACGTTCGGCCAGATGGCGTCGCTCGGGACCATGGGATGCGGGTTCGAGCAGCACCTGCACGCGATGCGGACGTCGTTCAGCCAGCCGATGAACGCCGGGTTCCTGCGGCCGTCGGCAAACCTCGGCGTCATCATCCTCGCCGACGAGGACGACTGCTCGATCAAGGATCCCAAGCTGTACGAGCTCGACACCACGCAATTCGGTCCGCTGCAGTCGTTTCGCTGCTTCGAGCAGGGCGTCGAGTGCTCGCCCGACAACCCGCGCGAGATCGGCGCGAAGCAGACGTGCAAGCCGCGCGCGACCTCGCCGTACGTCGAGGACGTCGCACCGTTCAAGGACGCGCTGCTCGCGCAGAAGGGCGGCGATGCGCGCAAGATCATGCTCGGGATGATCGTGGCCCCGGCCGCGCCGGTCGCCGTCGAGATCAACAGCGTCGAGCAGCTCGCGGTGAAGCACGCATGTACGATCACGGCGCCGTCGATGATCGTCGCCGATCCGGCGGTGCGCCTCGAGGCGCTACTCACCAGCTTCCCGGGTCGCACCAGCCTGGCGACCGTGTGCGCGAGCGATCTCACGCCGTCGGCGACCGAGCTCGGCAAGTCGATCAAGCGGCTCGTCGGGGACGCCTGCCTCGAGCGCCCGCTCGCCAACCCGGCGGCTCCGGACTGCATCGTCGAGGACGTCCGGGACTCGGCGCCAGCGTCCGGCGCGCCAACCGAGATCGAGAGCTGCGCCACCGCGGGCGAGGACGTCGACTGCTACGAGCTCGTGCCCGACGCCGCCTGCAGCAAGACGCCGCATCTCCGGCTCTCGGTCGCGCGCGCGTTGCCGCCCGCCGACGACACCTGGACCCGCGTGCGCTGCGTCGTTCCGCAGCTCTAAGGTTGCTGCTGCGATTGCGCGCGGCCCTGGTCGAGCTGCGCGCGCTCGCCCGGCGTGATGCCGCCGCAGTCGAGCGCGAGCTTGCCGGTCACGCTGCCGCACACGAAGTCGAGCGTGCCGCGCCAGTAGTGCGTGCCGTCGGTGCGCGAGCCCCCGCCCCAGCTGCGATCGAGCTTGCTGCACGTCAGCACGGCGCGATTCCACACCAGCGTCGCGTTGGCGAACCGCAGCGTGCCGTGGGGCGTCGGCAGCTCGACGTAGAGGTGGGCGTCGCGACCAACGCGACACGTGGCCGGCGTGATCGCCTGATCCTCGACGACGATCGATCCGGTGATCCGATCTGGCGGTGCATCGGGACGCGCGTCGGCGGTCGCGAGCGGCACCCGGTCGACCGGGTCTGGATCGCGACAGGCGACGAGCGCTACGATCACCACCGCGAAGCGGCGGATCATCATCCCCAAAGGGCCGAAGCAGCGGCGCTTAGCGGCGAAGGCCGAGCGTGTCGATCAGCTTGCGATAGCGATCGAGGCTCTTGCGCTTCAGGTAGTCGAGGAGCGCGCGGCGCTGGCCGACCATCTTGAGGAGACCACGGCGGCTGTGGTGATCCTTGTGGTTGTTCTTCAGGTGCTCGGTGAGGTGCGAGATGCGCTCCGACAGCAGCGCGACCTGAACTTCCGGCGAGCCGGTGTCGTTGGGCGCCTGCTGGAACTTGGCAACGGTCTCGGCTTTACGAACGGGGGAAACAGACATCGTGGAGCTCCAGTCGCCCGCGGCCGCGTCCGAGGTGAACGAGTGCCGGGGTCAGGGCGGAGATTGGAGGACCCTGGCCCCACCGTCAAGACCGCAGGGGGAAACTACTCGGTCGAACGGCGTCGAGACCTCGGGGCCAGGGACCGAGCCGTGGAATCCCCAGCGGTTGGCGCACGCGGACCGGCAAGCCGCAGTCAGTGCAGCGTCCGCAGTAGCGCAGCAAGCGCTGGCGCGGTCGGTCGCAACTCGGGCTGTGCAGCGAGCCCGCGCGCGAGGATCTTGCCGAGCTCGCCTGGATACGCGTCGGGCGCACCCACGAGCACGCGCTGCATGATCTGAGGAAACTCGCTTCCAAATGGATGCCGCCCCGTGACGAGCGTCTGGAGCGTCGCGCACAGCGCGAACACATCGTTCGCCGCGCCGCCCGGCTTGCCGAGCGCGAGCACCTCGTGGCCTTCGTACGGTACCTGGTAGCTACGCAAGCCCGGTGTGCGTTGTGGCGCACGCGCGATGAACTGCGGCCCCCGCGGCACCAGCGCTGCGAACCCGCCCGCCTCGTCGAGATAGATCGTCTCCGGGCAGATCCCACCGACCACGAGCCCGCCGGCGTGCGCGCTGACGAGCACGTTCGCACACGCCGCCCCGATCGCGATCGCCTGGGACTCGGACAGCGGTGCGATGCTCGCGGCCGAGCGGCCACCGGGCGGTAGCTCCTCGATCAGCGCCGCCGCGTACGGGATGCAACCCGGGTTCGGTTCGCCGAGCCAGCGCAGCGGCGCGATGCCAGGCACGTCGAGCGCCAGCGCTTCCTTCAGCGCATCGAATGGCTCGGTGTGCCCCTGCGCCAGCGTGATCAGCACGCGCACGCCGAGCTTCTGAATCGCGTAGCCCTCGCGGACCTCGTCGCCCGCGCCTGAACGCAGGCGCGCTCCGATCACGTAGCGAGGGTAGTCGAGGGTCAACGAGCTGTAATCGCCCTCCGTGAGCTCGTCAAAGTTGGGCACGAACACGCCGCCGTCCGCGAACGTCAGGTTCGCAACGCCATCGGGGTGTGCGATGGCACGTTTCGTGGATTCCCCCTCGACCGGGACCTGTAGCTCACGAGCGATCCGCGCGAGGGCAGCCGCAAGCCGAGGTGCATTGAGCTCGTGCCGTCCGGGCTGCGGCATCCCCATGAGATCGTGAGTCATCCACGCATCGCAGGAAGTGTTGACGTGTACCCGGTGGACCTCCATGCGCCCGCCTTCCACGACCAAGGCGTCATCGAGCACGCGGTCGACTCCAGACGACTCCAGGACCGTGCCGCGACCGCGAACCTGGATGGCAAGCGGCAAGAAGCCGCGATGATTGGACGCGAGCTCCCGAAACACGATGGTCTCGAACGATTCGTCCTGGATGGGAACGATCGCCTTCGGCCGCGTCGCGTCCCCACGATCCGAGGCAATCTCTAGCCAATCATACAGCCAGAGATCGCTGGGCTTCAACAGGTCGGCTTCGGACAGAATGCCGGCGACCCGCTCGCATAGCGCGAGGAGCCTGCGCAAGTCATCTTCCTGTGAAACGGTGGATGGTCGTTGAAACCTGGCCATCCAGCTCGCCAGCGTTTGCGTGATGATCACGGCGGAACCTTCCACGGGGCCCCACCCTCGGTCGAGTAGATCTCGACGTTGACCCCTGGATTCCTGCGCACGAAGTCAGCGGCCCATCCGCTGGGATCCAGCGTGTTTCTCGGTGCCTCGGCGCGAATTTCGACGATCTTTCGGGCAGGCGGTCTACCGGCAGCGATCTGTGATTCGTCGGCAAACTTGATCTGTATTGCGGCCTTATTCGCTGCGTCGGATACACGCTCGGGCAGAGGCCTCACCGTGACGCCTGGACCGACACGTGGATTCTGCTCGATCAGCTTCATCTGGTAGAGCTCGCTCCACCCACCGGTGCCGTCGACGACCCCCAGATCAACATCCCCTCGGTCAATGCGCGAAAGCTCTCCCGCCTTCTCAGCGGCTTCGCGTCGTGTCCGCTGCTCCTTGTTCTCCATACCCGGCCTTATCTTGAAGTTTGTGTGCTGGGGCTCGAAGATGAGCCCCTGGTCTTTGGTGACCGCCCGTTCGAGCACCACGATCAAGCTCTGACGGTTGCTCTCGGTAAACAGCTGCGAAAGAATGCGGTCGAAGCCGTGAACCTTGTCGAGCTGACCGGATCCGATGATCTCGAGAATTCGTGCCCCGTTCGGCTCCGTCAGCAACGCTGAAAGCACCTCGTGCGTGCGGGTTGGTCCAAATTCTGTGACGAGACCTTCGGACGCTAGCTTCTGATAGGTCCGACCGAGGTCCGTGAGAACGGCCTCGTGAGGCGGTGACGCCATGGTGTCGAGTGCGAGCGCCTGGATCGTTGCCTCGGGAACATTGCGTGTACGAAGGACCTCGTCGGGAGTCGCGCGGGTGGTGTTGCCATCTCGCGCCGGGTTCGAGATCTTGACCGCTCCATCGGGCGTGATCGTGACCGTCGTATTGGGGTGCGCCTGCAACTCGGTCAACGCGAGTCGCGCGTCGGCCAGCGCCCGCGTCTTGTGGCCGCCGGTTTGCGAACGCTGCCACCAGTGCTCGAATCCGCTGACCCGGCCGCCGAGCGACTCGTCCGAGAGGACGGCGATGGCCTTGCCATCTCGCTCGCTCAGCGAGCTGATGAACGACTCGACATCAGGGTGCGTCGGATCGATGCCACGAGCCACCAGCCGCTGCATCGTCGGCGCGTCGAGGAAGCCGAAGGCTGGGATCGTGCTCGTCGGCGTCGAGGTGGCGGTCGCCTTGCGCACGGGGTGATTCGCAGGAAGCGTCGCCCAACCCGCTTCTGGGCGCAGCACCGGCAGATCGGCGGCGAAGCTCCCCGCCTGGTGACGTCGCTGATAGAGGTCCATGGTCTTCAGCAGCGTGTCGCCAGCCCAGACCTGGACCTCCGCTTTCCAGATCACGATCTCGGACTTGTCGGTGAGCAGCGCGTGCGGTTCGGCGTGAGCGATCACGAACTCTACGGTGTCGAGGCTGTGACCTGGGGTCGGATTCCCGATCCGTCCTTCCCCGAGTGAGACGTACGGGGTATGGACTCGGTGTCCGGAGCGGTTGTTCAACGCGACGTATCGGAGGTCTCCAGTGCTCGGCAGCAGATACAACATGTCCAGGTAGGTCGCGTCGCTGAGCTTGTGGAGATCGAGGACCCCGTTGCCATCGGGCCCTTGCAGCAGGCGCGGCTTGCCGGTGATCGGATCGTGTAGCGGGTGACTGTGCGCGAGATCGACGACACCCGGAATCTCGGACCAGTTGACCTCGCCCTTGCCGCCACGGATGAGGACGATCTCGCCATCACTCGTGCGACGCCCGAGCGCCCATTCGTTACCGCGGGTATCGAAGCCGGCGGGAGGCTCGATGCCGACCAGGCGCAGCGCCTCGGCCTCGCCGTTGACGATCTTGCGTAGCATCTGCTGGCCGACCGCCTCGGAGTGCACCGAGCCGATCACACTCGTCACGCCACGCGCGAGCTCCGGGGGGACATGGCCGGCTTGCCCGGCGGCGGTCTTGCCATCGGCCAGCGCCCATCGGCGCGCCACCGGGTCGTACTCGAAGCCGGCTTTGTACATGGCCTCGAAGTCGCTGCGGCTCTGGATCGGCTCCTCGCCGACGCGAGACATCTGGGGCTCGTCGCCGCGCTTGTCGTGCAGGTGCTGATCGAAGGCCCGGTCCGCATCGCTCTTCGGGCGAACGGTCGGATGATCGGGGCCATCCAGCGTGGGCTTGGTCGCGAGGGATGCGGTGTCCGCCATCGATTGCGGCCGGAAGCCGTATCCCTCCGCGATCGCCATCGCGCCGAGCGGGTCGCGCGCGTAGTAGTCGCGCAGCCGCTGCCGCGAAGCATCGAGCTTCGTGAGATCCGGGTGGGTCATCTCGCTCTCGAGCCAATGCTCGAACCGCCGCGCTTCGGCGGCCGGCACCGGCGGCGCCGCACGTTCGCCAACGTTGGCGAGCTTCTCCTTGACCTTGACGAGGGCGCCGTCGGCGGTCTGGAACTCGAGCGAGCGCAGACCGGAGTGCTTGTCGGTGTGGACGCCGACGAGCTTGTCGCCGCTCTGCTTGTGCAGTGCAAGGATCGAGTCGAACGCCTTGGCATCGGCGCGGTAGAGGTTCGGCCCGATCTCCTCGAGGCTCATGAACGCCTGCGACTGCACGACCTCGGCGTCCTGCACGTGCTCCGGCATCGCCTTCAGGTCCTTGAGCTTACCGGCATTGACCTTGGCAGGATTCTTCTCGGCGAGCTCGATCAGGCGATCGCGGGTCTCTCGCACGTTCTCGAGAAACGCCTTCTCCCGGTCGACGAGCTGCTCCGCGAGCAGCTTGCGTGCGGCCGGGTCGGTGGTCTCGTGGACCTTGTCGGCGAGCTCCCGCAGCGCGGTCCGCTCGGCGATCAGTGCGTCGACGTTGATCGCGTTCTGCTTGCCGAGGTCGCGGAGCGGCTTCATCGGATCGAGCGTCACGTCGACGAGCCGCTGCCCGATCTTCATGCCGACCAGGCCGGCGATGTTGTGGATGAACATCTCCTTGAGCTGCTCTTCGGTGAGCAGCTTGCCGTGGTCGATGAGGTTTGCGATCTGGCCCTGCACCATGCCGATCGCCTGGACCATCAGGAGCTCCTTGCTCGTGGCCACCGCGAGCGCACCGGTCTTTTGCAACAGCGACGCCTTGGTCGCCGCCCCGGCTACCTCGGCGCTCACGCCAGCCGCGCGGCCGATGGTGAGCGCCTTGCCGAGGATCGCGTACATCGCGCCGCCGCCGACGAGCCCGGTGATCAGCCCGCCGGCCGTGGGGTCGGAATCGAGAATCAGCTTGTTGAGGACCGCGCCGACGCCTGTCTCGATTACCGCGCCGCCAACCGCCGCACCGAGCACACCGCCGCCCGCGGCGAGGTACGCGCCGAAGTACACCTGCCCGAGTCCCATCGCGACCACGGCGATCGCGATGCCGACGGCGATCTTCGTCCACTTCTTGTGCTTGGCATCATCCTTCAGGTGCTGCTGAACCAGCTTGAAGTGGTTCTGGAACTCGTCGCTGTTGACGAGGTCGTTGAAGATCTTCTTGGCCGCATCCTTCTTGGCCTTGTCCTTCGCAGCGACCGCATCTTTGTAAGGGGTGAAGACCTGGTCCCTGAACACCCGATAGAACCTGTCGTTGTTCGCCTGGAGGAGGTTGCCGACGGTTGTATCGATCCCACTTTTCCAGAAGTCTTCAGTGCCTTCGACCACACCCCACACGGCGTCCAGCGACTCGAGGTTCGAGACGATCGCGACCTCGAACGTGTAGTCGCCGGCGCGCTCCTGGATGCCCGCGAACTGTTTCTCGGCCGCTGCCGGGTCGTGCTCGAGCTCGACGCGCGCCTTGCTGAGCTCTACCAGCAGGCTGTCGTTGCGCGTGTGCAGCTGGTCGGGATCGTACTTTGCTGTGCTGTCCCGCCGATCGCCTTGCGTGTCCATCGCGTTCTGCAGCGTTGGCCGCGTCTGATGCAGGCTCTGCTCGAGGACGGAGATGCGCAGCATCTTCTTGAGGTACTCGGCGCGCTCGACACGCGGCCGCGCGACCTCGGGAAACGTGAGGGCTGACGCCGCGCTCTCGAACGCCTGTGCGGCTTCTTCAACGGGTCCACGCGCGAACGCCGGGAGGTCCTTCATGTCCGGGATCGGCGAACCGCCGTCCTTCTTGCTCACGCCACCATAGAGCGGCAGGTGCGCGGCGGTGTCGATCGCCCCCTCGGAGATCCGCTTCAACATCTTCGCCTGTTGATCGACGAGCGCGAACTCACCCTCGGGATCGGGGAAGCATGCCTGCGTGGCCTCGCGCTGCGTCGTCAGCAGCGCGCCGAGCTGAACGTCAAGACTCGCGGTGCTGAGACCGAGCGCCACGAACGCCTGCTTGGCAGGCGCGATGAGGTCGATGCAGTCGGTGGCGCGCTCGTACACCGAGGCCTCGTCGTGCTTCGCGCCGGCGACCGCACTGTTCGCGAGCTTCGCGCGGTCCCGGGCGAGCGTCGCACCGCCCTGAGCCTCCGCGAGCTCGACGGCGGGATCGACGTCAGCTCTGACTGGATACACCTTGATCGGTGTCGGTGGTTGCGCCGCGGGTTGACCGTGCTCGGGTTGCTGCTGGGCATTCGGAAAGCCGGAGCCCACCCCACCGTGCTGTGCCAGCCCCGGCTCGCCGATGCCATCGAAGCGGTTGTCCCGGCGGGGGCGCTGCTCGGTATGCGAGGACGTGATCGCAGCGATCTCGGCCTGGTTGGCGATCTGCGGTTGCGGATGGTGCGCAGCTGCGAGGGTGTCGAGCTCCTGCTTGCGCGCCGGCACGAACCTGCCCACGTCGGTGTTGCGAAACCCGAACAGGGGCGCCATCGGCGTCAACCGGTACGCCTGATCCTCGGATCCGAACAGCGCGCGTGCGACCTCCTCGGCGGTTGCGTCGGATGGCGACGCCTCGACCCAGTGCCACAGCTTGCGCTCCCACGGAAACTTCAACGTGATGTCGCGGGACGCGCGAACCTGCTCGCCTGCCACCTTGACGAGCTCGGGATGCTCCGCTGCGAACAGCCCGACGTCGACACGCACCTGGCTCGACGCGCACAGGCCGTACGCAACGATGCGATCGAGTGGATGGGACACCGCGAGCGAGGTTGGCTCCGGCGGTCCGTCGTCGACCCACCAGTCCTTGCCTTGGATGTCCTTGCCAACCATCCGCGGTTTGGATGCCAGGACGTAACGAGGCAGCATCCGGTGGAGGGATTGCTGGAGCTTCCGCGTGAGCGCATTGCCGAGCGCGAACCCGACCGAGTCCATGTAGACGTGGTGCGGCGGGCCAAGACCCGCGCCGAACTGGGTCCGTGCGGCGCGCGCCTTATCGACGATGGCTTCGACGGGCTCCGGGGCGATCAGGCCATCGATCCGCTGGTGAAACGGCTCGATCAGCGCATGGACCGCCGGGTGGGAGAACATCGCGTCGGGCAGCTGGACCGGAGGCTTCAGGTAGCGAGCGAACGGATGCAACTCGGCGACCTTATTCATCCGTAATGAACCGAGCACGACCGTGAAGATGTCGTGCAACTCGACGAGCAGCTCGCGGGCCGTGATGTCCTTTGGATCCACCACCGTACTGGCGTCGAGGTGGACGCCGCGAGCGCCCTGCATGATCGGCCCGACCCGCCCACCGGTGGCGACACTTGCCTTGACCTGGTCGGCTTCGGCCTCGGCCCCCGCATGATCGGCTGTGTTGCCCGATCGCGCTTGCAGGACGTGCGTGACCTCGTGAGCGACGGTACCACGGCTCGGCGCCACATCCCCGAACGCCACGACGTCCCCCTCAGCCGCTGCGCCACCACCAAGCTCGCGCACGGCATCGACCTCGCCGACATGCGCTTCGATCCCGTCGAGGCTCTGCGAGAACTGGCCCTCGAGCTCGCTGCGGAAGGGCAGCGTCACAGGCGGCGTGCGCAGCATGCTGGCCAGCTTGCCGGTGTGGCGTGTCATCGCGCGCGCTTGTAGCGGTGCCCACGGCCGGCTGCCCGCCTCAGCGCCAGCATCCACGTTTCCATGGTCGTGCTGACCGTGCTGGTCCTGTGGTTCCTGCAGCGGATTTACGTCGTGGGCAGCTGTCTCGGCCTGCGCGTGCGTCGGATCATCGTGACCGATCATGATTGCCTCGCGGTGACGATGCGACCCATGGCATGAGTCTCCTCGGACGCAGCCCGTCGGAGCAGCGCCTGGTCGATGGCGCAACCGCTACGCGCGGCCAGGAATGCTGCGGTGGTGAGCGCGTTCCGGATCTGCGCACCGGCAAACGCCGGGAAGTCAGATGCCAAACGCTCGAAGTCGAGATCGCGTGCGACCGGGGCGGCCGATGGCAACAACCGTCGCCACAGCTCGGCGCGCTCTTGCCGATCCGGGTGCGGGAAGCGGATGTGTGCGGCGAGCCGGCGTCGAAATGCTGGATCGAGGCTGCCGTCCATGTTCGTGGTCAAGACTGCCACGCCGGAGAACGTCTCGATCCGTTGCAGGAGGAAGTTGACCTCGAGGTTCGCGTAGCGCTCGGTAGCGCCCTTGACCTCGGTGCGCTTCGCGAACAGGGAGTCCGCCTCGTCGAATAGCAGCATGGCGTGCCCGGTCTCGGCAGCGTCGAACACGCGGTCGAGCTGCTTCTCGGTCTCACCGACCCACTTCGACGTGATCTGCGACAGGTCGACGCGGAACAACTCGAGCCCGAGCGCGCGAGCCATCACCGCCGCAAGCATCGTCTTCCCGGTGCCGGGTGGCCCACTGAACAACGCGGCGACGCCGCTGCCCGGCAGGTGGCGCTGGAACCCCCATTGATCGAGCACCTGGTACGAGTCGCGCACGCGGGACACGAGCTGGTCGATCTGATCGCGAATCTCGGGCACGAGCACGACGTCAGCCCACGTGAGATGGGTGGTGTGTCGTCTCGCAAACCCACCAAAGCGCTCCTCGACCGTCGAGTGCAGGCCTTGGATCAGGTCGATCTCGCCGATCGGCTCGCGGCGGGCCGTCGCGTTGGCCCGGGCCGCGATCACGGCATCGCGAATGCCGCCGGGCCCGAGCTGAAACCGGTGCGCGACCCGTGCGATCGCCTCATCGATCGATGCTCCCCCGAGCTCGCGGCGCCACATCGCCGCACGGGTCCGCGGTGATGGAAGTGGCAGTTCGAACCTGAACACGGGCCGTGACACCTCCAGCTGTGACAACGTCGTCGAGGTGATCACGAACACGGGTCCCGGACTCGCCTCGATGAACCGAGCCACCTCGCGACGGCGCTGTGTTGCCTCGGCACCGACCAGCTCGTCTGCCCCGGCGATCAACGGCAGTGCGCCGCGCAGCAAGACCTCGCGCGCAAGGCCCGCGAGCGTCTCACCGAGGCCCGTCGAGTAGCGTAGTCGCTCGAGGTCGATGGCGACCACAGGACAACCCACGGCGCTGGCGGCCAGCGTGCGCCGACCACCAGCGCGTCGACCCTGGATCAAGATCGCACATGGTTGGCCGGCCGCCAGCTCGCCGATTCGTGCGCGCAACTCGTCGAGCACGTCGTCCGAGATCGGCTCGGTCGGCACCGCGACTAGACCACCGACCTGCTCGACGAGGGGATCGATCGCGTCGGTACCCGAGAGGAACGCAACGACCCGGGGCGTCGCGACCCACGCGGTCTCCATCGTGATCGCGCGCGGGTCGATCGGCTCGACCAGGTGATGGCGAATCAGCGGATTGCTGCTCAGCAGGTCGAGCCCGAGCTGCACGCTCCGCGCGGAACCGAGCTCGACCATCGAGCAGAATTGTGCGAGCGAGATGCCGGTGCGGCCGTATCGCGGCCCGAGCTGGGGAAGATGAATCGCCAGCTCGGGGTCCACCGTCGCAGCGACCGTGGCCCACAGGAATGACAGCTCGTCGGGCCGGAGTCCCAGCAAGTACCCAAGCCCGCGCGCGCTATCTCCATCCGCGAGCGCCCGGGATACCTCCTCGAGCCTATCGTCGACCGCGGTCCGCTCCGTCTGCAACGCTGCATGAACAGGCGGCTCCGGCCCGGCGGAAGTTGCGCGCGCGATCGCA
Source organism: Kofleriaceae bacterium (assembly GCA_037720695.1). Classification (GTDB taxonomy): domain Bacteria; phylum Myxococcota_A; class Polyangia; order Haliangiales; family Haliangiaceae; genus JABFXX01. The sequence goes on from JBBJLY010000029.1 coordinate 45,461, forward strand.
CGGACCGCGAGCAACCGGATGCGCAAGATCTCGAGCTCCAACGGACTCCCAACCACACGTCATCCTACGTCCGCGACGTCGCCGATCTGGTCCGCAATTCCGGAATTTTCTTCCGTCTCGTCCGAGCGAGCGCCCGTTGATACGCGGACTTCGACCGAATGCGCGAAGCCGTGCACCCGGGTCCGGGGCTGGCCCGGCCAGCGGAGCTGTCAGCTCGTCGCGTCGGCCGGGAACACGCGGTCGTAGACCAGCCGACCGCGGTCGGGATGCGCGATCGCGACCAGGCGATGATCGGCATCGACCAGCTGGAACTGCGCGGGCAGCTCGCCGGGAAACGCCTGGGTCTCGAGCTGGACGCCGGACCGGATCGAGCTCAGGTACTCGTCGGGCGTGATGATCACCGGCAGGTCGGTCGCGCGGCCGAGCGGGATCAGGTGGGCGGCGAGCTCGGCGGGGTCGAGCTGCTCGAGCGTGATCGCCTGCTCGATCCCGAACCGGCCACTGCGGGTGCGGCGAAGCTCGGCGAGATGGGCACCACACCCGAGCTCGGTGCCGAGGTCGGCGAGGATGCTGCGGACGTAGGTGCCCTTGCTGCACGTGATCGCGACCCGGAACCGCGGTGGCTCGAACGCGAGCAGCTCGAGGCGATCGATCCGGATCTTGCGGGCGGCGCGCTCCACGTCCTCACCCGCGCGGGCCCGCTCGTAGAGCCGGACCCCGCCCTGCTTGATCGCCGAGAACATCGGTGGAATCTGGTCCTGCTCGCCGCACCGCCGCCCGAGTGCTTCCCGCAGGGCCTGCTCCGTGACGGCGACCGGATGGGTGGCGAGCACGCGGCCCGTGCGATCGAGTGTGTCGGTCTCGACGCCGAGGATCGCGTCGGCCTCGTAGGCCTTGTCCTCGGCGAGCAGATAGCCGGCGAGCTTGGTCGCGGCGTTGACGCAGATCAGCAGCACCCCGGTGGCGAGCGGGTCGAGCGTGCCGCCGTGCCCTACCCGCTCGGCGTTGAGCACGCGCTTGACGTAGTCGACCGTCGACGCCGACGACCGATTCGCGGGCTTGTCGATGATGAGGATGCCGTGGGTCAGAGCGCTTCGATCCACGCGCGCAGTGCAGTCTGACCCGCTGGGTCGGTGATCTCGGAAGCGGTGGGCGGCATGCGCCGGCCGAGGCTCGCCGAATTCATCCGTACGACCAGGCCGGACTGGTCGGGGGTTCCGGACACGATGACCTTGTTGTAGGTCATGCCTCCCTCGCTGAACGGGACGGCCGCATTGACGTCGACCGTGGTCGCGTAGGCCGGCACACCCGCAACCGTGGCGAGCTTGGTCGTGACCAGGCGCAGGTCGATCGGCGTGTTGCCAGTGACCGACGAGGTCGGATTGTGGCAGTGGCCGCAATTCGCGTGCAGGTAGCCGAACGCCGCCTTCTCGACCGCCCCACCGGGGAGCGGGTAGTGCGGCGCAGCCGCGCCTGGCGGATCGACCGACAGGGCCTGCATCGCGATCAGGTCGTCGAGATCGAGCGAGTCCACCGGCGCGTCGAAGTCGAGCGAGAGCGCCTGGAACCCGAGGATGCGACCGGGGCGCACGCCCTCGTGACAGTTGCGGCACGCGAACGGCGCCGGGATGTCGTGGCCGGTGCCATTGGCGTCGATCACGCCGGCGGTTGCCCGCGTGGCGACGGTCTGCTCGGGGTTCCACGCGTAGGCGACGTAGAGCCAGGCGCCTGGATCTTCCTCGGCGGCGAGCACCTTCTCGATCAGCCGCGTCTCGACGCGGATGCTGTCGCGCGTGAACTCCTTCCAGAACTTGGTGCCGACCGGGAACACCCAGTGATCCGGATCCGTGGTGTCGATCTGCTGGCCGGCGGGGAGCTGCATCCAGCGGAGCTTGGTGGCGCCGTCGTGCCACAGCTCGTACTGCGGGCGGTACGAGCGAACATCGGGACTGATCTGCATGCACGCCGCATCGAGGCACAGGCCCGTGTCCTGGATCGTGCTCAGCGCAGCGGCATCGGGCGCTGCATCGCCGGCCGCGTCGACAGGTCCGGACGCGCCGCCATCGCCGCACGCAGCGCAGATCACGAACGCGAACACCGAGGCTCTCATGCCGCGGAGCATAACAGCGCGCCGGGCTATTCGGCTGCGGGCGCCGTCACAGGTCGGCTGCGATTGAACGCCGCGTCGAGCGCCCGGACGACCTTGTCCTTCGTCGTCAAGAGATCGCCGCTCAGGTGACAGCCGCCGGCACCGGGGTGGCCGCCGCCGCCGAGCGTCATGCAGACCTTGCCGACATCGATCTTGTCGCTGCGCGATCGCATCGAGACACGCACGCCCCCGCCCTTGGCCGTGGTGAGCAGCACGCCGACCTGCACGCCGTCGACGTTGCGCCCCCAGTTGACCATGCCCTCGATGTCCTCCCGACGCGCGCGCACCCTCGACCATCTCGGTGGTCACCGACAGCACGCCGGCGCGACCGGCACAGTGAAGCTCGAGCGTGGACAGCACCGAGCCGAGCAGTCGCAGCTTGCCGGGGCTCGGGCGCTCCTCGAGCGAGGCGGCGATCGTCGATGGCACGACCCCCGCCTTGATCAGCTCCGAGCCGACGTACAGCGCCTCGGCGTTGGTGTTGGCGTGGCGGTAGCCGCCGGTGTCACTGATGATCGAGACGTAGAGCGGGACCGCGGCCTCCGGCGTCACCGGCCAGCCCTCGCGCACGGCGATCCGGTGCACGAGCACGCCGACCGCGGCGGCCGACGGATCCCACACCGCGATGTCACCGAACGGACGGCCGCTGGCGTGGTGGTCGAGTGTGATCAGGGTGCCGCACACTTCTGGAGGTGGCAACGTATCGCCGAGCAGCGCGATGTCCGCGCAGTCGACGACGACGGTGCAGTCGAAGCGCTCGTCGAACGAGATGGTGTGGACCGTGGTGTTGGCGAGCGGCAACCAACGATAGCGGCGCGCGATCGGATCCATCGAGTAGATGACCGCGGTCTTGCCGCGCGCGCGCAGCAGCGAGGCGAGGCCCGCCATCGAGCCGGTGCCATCGCCATCGGGACGGCGGTGGCTGGTCAACAAGATCCGCTCGGCGGCGCGCAGCTTGTCGCACGCGCGCGACATCGCGGCCTCGACGTCGGGGATGTCGATCGGGGCGGTCGCCTGGCGCCGATCGTTATGCATCACTCACCGGGCTCGTCCTTCGGCGGCTCACCGGGCGTGCGGCCGACCGCACGGGCCTGGTCCGCGTCCTCGCGCAGGATTGCCGCGAGCTTCGCGCTGACATCGATCGACACGTCGCTGTGGAACCGCAGCTCCGGCGCGTGCTGGAGCGACAGCTTGCGCCCGACCGGGCCGCGCAGGAAGCTTGCCGCCTTGCCGAGCCCGCGGATCGCAGCGTCGGCAGTCGCGTCGTCGCCGATGATCGACACGTAGACGTTGGCGACCGAGAGGTCGACGTTGAGCTCGACCTTGGTGACGGTCAGCAGCGTCGCTGCCTTGACCCGCGGATCGCGGACCTCGGAGGCGATCAACTCCGTCAGCACGTCGCGCAGTGCGTGCTCCACGCGGGCCTTGCGCTGGCTCACGACCTGACCTCCGGACTCATCCATAGACCCTACCCCGTGCGTACGGGCCGAGCCAAGTCAGTCGTCGTCGCGCCAGCCTTCGGGGACCCAGTCGTCGCCCGCGCCGGCCTTGTCGGCCGACCCGGTGCGGTCATCGATCTCGGCGAGCGGGCCCGCCGGGGCGTCGAACGTCCAGGCGGCTTTGGCGATCGCGACGACTTGCCCACCGGACGCGGCCTGCGCCACGCGCACGACCTCGTCGATCAGCTCGAGCGCCTTCGTGCGATCGCCGCTGACCACGGCACACCCGAGCTCGGCGCGCTGGTGCTTGTCGAGCTCGGCGACCTCGTTGACAACCACCCCGAGCCGATCGCGGACGCGGTCCTTGATCCGCCGGATCACCATCCGCTTCTCCTTGAGGGAGTGGCTGTCGCCGATGAGGACGGTCAGCCTGGCGATTCCGACGTACACGCGTCAGCTACAGCTTCGCGGCCTCTTCGATGACCTCGTAGGCCTCGATGACGTCGCCGGTCTTCAGATCGTTGTAGCCGGCGATCATCACGCCGCACTCGTAGCCGTTGCCGACCTCGCTGACGTCGTCCTTGAAGCGGCGCAGCGAGCCGACCTTGCCCTCGTAGACCTGCACGGCGTCCCGGATGACGCGAAGGTGCGCCTTGCGGTTGACCTTGCCGTCCGTGACCATGCAGCCGGCCACGAGACCCATCTTCGGGATGGAGAACGTCTCGCGAACCTGCAGCTTGCCCATTGGCACCTCGCGCTTGATCGGCGCGAGCAGACCGGCCATCGCCGTCCGCACCTCGTCGAGGGCGTCGTAGATGATGTCGTAGAGCCGGATCTCGACCTCTTCCTGCTCGGCGAGCTTGCTGCTCTTGCCGGCCGGACGGACGTGGAAGCCGACGATGATCGCGCCGCCGGCCTTGGCCAGGTTGACGTCGCTCTCGGTGATGCCACCCACGCCGGCGCCGATCACGTTCACGCGGACCTTCTCCGTGGTCAGCTTGATGAGGGCCGCCTTCAGCGCCTCGGCCGAGCCCTGGACGTCCGCCTTGAGGACGATCTTCAGCTCCTTGATCGCGTCGACGGAGTTGCGCTCCATCATGCCTTCGAGCGAGATGCGGCCCTTCGCCGACAGCTCGCGCTTGCGCTCCGACTGGCGGCGGTGCTCGACGACCTGCTTCGCCATCTTGTCATCCTCGGCAGCGTTCACCTGATCGCCTGCCTCGGGGACACCGTCGAGGCCCAGGACCTCGATCGGCGTGGACGGGCCGGCTTCGGTGAGCGACTCGCCGCGATCCGACAGCATCGCGCGCACCTTGCCGAACGTCCGGCCGGCCACGAGGATGTCGCCGAGCTTCAGCGTGCCTTCCTGCACGAGGACGGTCGCCATCGGGCCACGGTTGCGATCGAGGCGAGCCTCGATCACGACACCGGACGCCGCCTTGTTGGCGTTGGCGCGCAGCTGCAACATCTCGGACGACACGGCGATCGACTCGAGCAGCTTGTCGATGTTCTCACCGCGCAGCGCCGAGACGTTGACGTAGATCGTGTCGCCGCCCCACTCCTCGGGGATCAGGCCGTGATCCGCGAGTTGCTGGCGCACGCGGTCGGGCGCTGCATCCGGCATGTCGATCTTGTTGACCGCGACGATGATCGTGACCTTCGCGTCCTTCGCGTGCTGGAGCGCCTCGACCGTCTGCGGCATGACGCCGTCGTTGGCCGCGACGACCAGGACGACGATGTCCGTGGCCTGTGCACCGCGTGCACGCATCTCGGTGAACGCCTCGTGGCCGGGCGTATCGAGGAACACGATATCGCCGTGGCTGGGCGAGGCGACCTTGTACGCGGCGACGTGCTGCGTGATGCCGCCCGACTCCCCTGCCGTGACGCGCGTCTTGCGAATTGCGTCGAGCAGCGAGGTCTTGCCGTGATCGACGTGACCCATGACGGTGACGACGGGAGACCGCAGCTGCATGGTCTCGTCGGCGTCGACCTGCGTGGTGAAGATCGACTCTTCCTTGAACGCGACGTTCTGGACCTCGTAGCCGAACTCGCTGGCGAGGATCTGCGCGGTGTCGAAGTCGATGGACGCGTTGATGTTCACGCCCGTCATCCCCATGCCCCACAGCTTCTTCAGGACCTCGGGCGACTTGATGCCCATGCCCTTCGCGAGGTCCGCCACCATGATGGTGTCCTCGATCCGGATCACTAGCTTGTGCTCGGCGGGAGTCGTGAGCTGGGTCTGCTTGCCCTTCTTGCCGAGCGGCAGCTTCTTGCGACCGAAGTCGTTGCCAGGGCCTGGGCGCCCACCGGGTCCGCGCGGACCGCCGCGCTGCTGCTGCTGCGCGAACCGACCGCGGATCGGGTTCACCGGCTGCGGGCCCGGCGCCGGACGACCGGCCATCGGGGTGCGCTCGGTGATCTTGATGCGCGGCGGGAGCGAGATCACGGTGCCGACCGCCGGACGCGACGGATCGCGTGGGCGATCGACGACCGGCGCGGGCTCGGCGGCCGCCTCTTCTGCCGTCGGCTCCTTGCGGACAGGCTCCGGCCGCTCGGCCGTGCGCGCACGCGCGCGCTCCAGCTCGAACCGCGAGCGGGCGCCACCGCCGACCTCCTCGACGGTACGTGCGATCGCGGCTGCGCCACCACCGTGGCCGACATGCTCGACGATCGGGCCACCACCACGCGGCGCGACGACGCGCGGCGGGAGCGGCGTGGACGCCGGGGGCTCGGACCGCTGCGGCGGACGCTGCGGCTCGCTGCCGCCGTTACCGCGACCAACGACTTGCGGACCCGCGAGGATCACGCGCGACTTAGGCGGCGTCGTAGGCGGCGGCGTCGTTGCGGCAGGCGGCGTCGGCTTCGCGGTCGGCGTCGGCGGCGGTGCTGGCGGCGTCGGCGTCGGCGTGGGCGTCGGGGGCGTCACCGCTGCGGGACGCTCC
>JBBJLY010000030.1:0-51913 GCA_037720695.1 Kofleriaceae bacterium
CACCGCGCCCGCCGGCGACTGGCGCTCGATCAGCTGCGCGTAGCCCATGATCGACGTCAGCGGCTGGTTGAGCTCGTGGGCCGCCGCGCCGGCGAGCTCGGCGACCAGCGCCTGCTTCTCGGACAGCTGGAGCTTCTGCTGCGCATCGAGCAGGCGCTGCTCCATGCGAATCCGCTCGCGGAGATCGGTCAGGATGCCGACCGTGGCGACCTCGTGATCGTCCTCGTACACGGTCGACGCCGTCATGCTGACGGGCACGACCTCGCCGGTCGAGATCCGGACCTCGCGCCGCGTCTGCTCGAGCCGGCCGACGCCGCCGTACGACGTCGAGCGCAGCATGCGCATGATCTGGCGCGCCCCGCCCTCCTCGTAGAGCTCCCACACCGGCAGCTTGCCGATCACGTCACGCGCGCGATAGCCGAACAGCCGCTCGGCGCCCTGGTTGAACAGGATGATCGTGCCACGCAGGTCCGAGGCGATGATCGCGTCGACCGTCGAGTCGATCAAGCGCTCGAGGAACTCCTTGGTCGAGCGCAGCTCGTGCTCGAGCGCGCGCTCGGCGGTGACGTCGCGGAACGCGAGGATCACGGCGCCAGTCCCTGCGAGCACGGTCGACGTCGACACCGAGACCCAGACCGGCGCCCCCGACGTGGTCGACAGCTGGAGATCGAACGACTCGACGTTGACGCCGGCCAGCACGCGCGCGACCGTGTCCGCGATCGACGTTCGCTGCTCGCCGCTGACCAGATCGACCAGCTCGCCGCCGAGCAGACCATCGCGGGCAAACCCGGTGATCCGCTCCGCCGCGCGGTTGACGAACAGGATCCGCCCCGCATCGTCGAGCACGACCACACCATCGGCGCCGGCCTCGAAGTGTTCCTTCAGCGAATCGATCCCGCGCAGCCGGCGCTCGGCCTCGTACCGAGCGCGCGAGATCCGGTGCGTCTGGTCGCGCAGGCTCTCGAGCACCGCACCATGCCTGATGTGAGCCGCCGTGATGCTCGCGATCAGCCGCCCGAGATCCAGCCCGCGCGGCACGATGTGCTGGACCCCCGGGTTGCGCTTGCGCAGCTGGATCACGCCGAGCGGCCGGCCGCGCCACTGCACCGGGAACACCGCGATCCCGCGCACCGACCGTGACGACAGCATGTCGGAGATGCCGGCGGTCAGCGAGTGGGTCAACACGTCATCGATCAGGACCGGGGCAAGCGTGCGGATCGCCTCGCCGATCTCCGGATACTCGGCGATCGCGAGCGTGAACTGCTGTCGTGGCTCGGCATCGTTGGCGGCGATCACGAACGCGTGGTCGCTACCCTCGATGTGCGCGACCAGCGACGCGCGGTCGAAGCCCAGCACGTTGGCCGTGATGTCGAGCACCTGCACCAGGGCCTCTGCGTCGTCCCCGTGGGCGGTCAGGACGTCGTTGATCCGGGTCAGCGCGAGCCCGCCCGCGCTGTCGCGGCGCGCGAGCCTGGTCAGGTTGCGGCAGCGTGTGGCGAGGATCGACTGCGGCACGGGCAGCCGCGCGACGTCGGTGGCCCCGGCGTTGAGCGCCTCGGCCACCGCGGTTGGTGGGATCGACGGCACCAGCGCCAGGATCGGAACCTCGGCGAGCGCCGGGACGTCGCGCGCCTCCGCCACCAGGTGCGACACATCGGAGCCGATCACCACGAGCAGGGCCGGCAACCCGTCGGACAGCTGGAGCTGGGTCTCGCTACGCGCAGGGAGCCCGCAGGTCGCCAGTTGCGCGACGAGCTGTGCACGCTCGGTGTCGTTGCCGCCGAGCACGACGATCGATGCGGCCTCCACGAACCGCCACGGTACCACGACCGATTCCGGCGGATCGCGCGCCTACGAACGCTGCTGATCGAACGCCGACAGCGCCGCCGCGAACACCAGCTTGAGCGGGACCCCGTTGGCGCGCGCCGCGGCCGCACAGGCCTCGTACTCGGGCGCCGCGTTGATGATGGTCCCGCCGTCCTTCGCGACCTTGACGGCAATCGTGCCGTACCGCGTCGTGACGTCGACGAACGACCGTTCGAGCGTCTGGCGCTCGAGCCGCGCGTAGCGCACGCCGATCGTGGTGGTCTCGCGCAGGATCGCGGCGATCACGTCCTCTCGCCGGTCTTCCGTCGCGAGCGCCGACACCGTGAGCGCCGGCCGGCCCTTCTTCATCATGATCGGGGTCCACCACACGTCGAGCGCCCCGGCGGAGAACATCGCGTCCGCCGCCGGATTGCACAACTCGGGGCTCATATCGTCGAGGTTCGCGTCGATCTTCCACACCGCGTCGCTGGCGGGAACTGGGCCGCTCATCGCGTCGACGACCTGGGCCGGGGCGGCCGAGACATCGATCGCGATCGCGCGCAGCACGTTCGCGCGATCCGCCAGCTCGGCATCGCCGGCGCCCCACCCGATCGCGACCGGCCGTCCGATCGGCGCGACCGTCCACCGCGTCACGGCCGACGCCAGGATCGCCGCACCGGTCGGCGTGCACAGCTCGCGCGCGACCCCGCCGTCGGCCATCAGGCCACCAGCTTCGCGCAGGACCTCGAGCGCCGCTGGTGCCGGGACGGGGAGCACGCCGTGCGCGCAGGTCAGCGTGCCGTGACCCATCGCGACGCTCGAGCAGCTGACCGACGCCGGATCAAGCCACGCGAGCGCGGCGGCGGTGCCGACGATGTCGACGATCGAGTCGATCGCGCCGACCTCGTGGAACGAGACCTCGGCGAGCGAGCTGTTGTGGATGCGGCTCTCGGCGCGGGCGATCCGATCGAAGATGTCGAGCGCGCGCCGCTTCGTGCTGTCGGTCAGCGCGGCGTCGGTGATCCGCTGGCGGATCGCGCTGTAGTGATAGTGCGCGTGGGGATGGCTGTGATCGTGCGCGTGGTCGTCGTCGTGGTGATGGTGATGGTCGTCGTGATGATCGTGATCGTGAGGTGCGCCGGTCGGACGGCGCGCCGGAGTGGTGTGCGGATGGCGCGCGGGCTCCGCGATCTCCTCGCTCTTCTCGACCAGCGCCTGGATGTCCGAGATCGCAAGGGCCAGCGTGCGTTCGCTGTCGGGCGCTGGTGCCGGCGAGCTGCCCGCTTCCGAGGCCTCGGTCGGCTCCTCGACCACGAAGTCGGACTTCGCGTCCTCGTGGACGTGGCCGAGTCCCTCGATCTCGCCCGCGGTATCGACGGTGACATTGGTCGCGGCGATCCCGCGCTTGGTGACGCGCCCGACCTGGAGCCGCGCACGGCCGGCGCCGATCGCGTCGAGTGCGGCCGCGATGACCTCGATCGGAACACCGAGATCGATCAGCGCACCGAGCATCATGTCACCGGCGGCACCGGTCGCGCAGTCGAAGTGGAGGTGAAGGTTTCGGAGCTGGTCGGTCATGTTGCGAGCCGCGCGATCCTGACGGCGGCGATCGCGGCGCCGACCCCGTTGTCGATGTTGACCACCATGATCCCGGGCGCGCACGAGGCCAGCATGGCCCCGAGCGCGACCAGGCCGTCGACCGAGACGCCGTAGCCAACGCTGGTTGGCACCGCGATCAGCGGGCGATCGACCAGCCCACCGAGCACCGACGGCAGCGCCGCCTCCATCCCCGCGATCGCGATCACGACCGTGCCCTGACGGATGTCGTCGAGGCGCGCGAGCAGACGGTGCAGGCCCGCGACCCCGACATCACTGATCCGGTGCACCGTTGCCCCGAGGTGCTCGGCGACCAGCGCGGCTTCTTCCGCGGCTGGCAGATCGCTCGTGCCCGCGCACACCACCGTGATCGATCGGCACGGAGGCCGTGGCGGCGTGACCCCGAGCATCACGATGCGGGCCAGCTCGTGGAACACCACGTCGGGTCGCAGTGCGCGGACGGCGGCAGCCTTGTCCGGATCGACGCGGGTCGCGATCGCACCACCCGCGACGCGTGCGAGCTCGCCGAGCGCGCCGGCGATCTGTTCCGGGGTCTTGCTGGCGCCGTAGACGATCTCCGGCACGCCGGTGCGCAACTCTCGGTGGTGATCGATCATCGAACTGCCGACCGCGTGCGCGACCTCGACAAACGGCAGCTCGCCGATCCGACCCGCCGCGTCACCCGGAGACAGCGTCCCGGCACGGACCTGATCGAGCACGTCGAGCAACTGCTGGCGATCCACCGAGTCGTTCCTACCACGCATGATAGACCGGAGTACGAGCATGACGTTCTTGCCGGCGACCACGACCACTGACCGCCACGGCCGGCTGTACGCGATCACGGGCCACGACCTGTGCGTCACCAGCGAGTCCGGGATCCCGCACGGCCCGTGTGCCGACGACGCCCTGATGCTCGGCACGATCGACGGGACGCCCTGCTTCGCGTGGGCCCTCAGCCCAGGCGAGCCGCTCCCGGCCGGCACGACGGCGGTCCCGTTGCGCCAGCTGTTCGGGGTGATCTCGGACGAGGAGTTCGGGATCGCCGGTCGCGCGCTCGGCCTCACGACGTGGGACCGCGATCACCGGTTCTGCGGTCGCTGCGGCGCGGCCACCGCGCGCTCGACCCGAGAACGCGTCCGCACGTGCACGGCGTGCGAGCACACCGCGTATCCCCGGATCTCACCCGCGGTGATCGTCCGCGTCGAGCGCGACGGCAAGATCCTGCTCGCACGCAACGCGCGCACGCATCTGCCGTTCTACAGCGTGCTCGCCGGCTTCGTGGAGGTCGGCGAATCGCTCGAGGAGACGGTCGCGCGCGAGATCCACGAGGAGGCCGGGATCCAGCTCGCGGACATTCGCTACTTCGGCAGTCAACCGTGGCCGCTGACCGGCTCCCTGATGATCGGCTTCGTCGCGCAATGGGCGGCTGGCGAGCTGGCGGCCGACGAGACGGAGATCCTCGACGCCGGCTGGTTCGCCCCCGATGCGCTGCCTCGCCTGCCCGGCCGGCTCAGCATCGCGCGCGCCCTGGTCGACGACTTCGTACGTGGTTCGGGCCTCGAGCCGCTGCCCTGAGACGCTACTTCTTGCGCTTGGTGATCCGCACGGCCTCGATCGCGCGATCGGTGGACGCGACGACCTCGATGTTGATGCCGGGAAGCGACACGGTCTCGCCCTTGTCGGGGATGTGGCGCAGCTTCTCGATCAGGAACCCAGCGATCGTCTCGTAGTCCTCGCTCTCGGGGAGGCCGAGGTCGAGCTCGGTGTTGAGGCGTGCGACCGACGTGCGCGCCTCGACCCGCCAGATGCCCGGCCGCTCGACCTTGATCGGCGATGGCTCGGTGTCGTACTCGTCGTCGATCTCGCCAACGATGATCTCCAGCAGATCTTCGATCGTGCAGATGCCGACCGCGCTGCCGTACTCGTTGACCACGATCGCGAGGTGCGTCTGCTCGGTCTGCAGCTGGACCAGCAGATCGGACGCCTTCATCGTCTCGGGGATGTAGATCGGCGGATGGGCGAGCGCCGCGATCGTGCCGCCGGCGTTCTTGGATGCGGCCTGCAGGATGTCGAACACGTGGACGATGCCGACGATATCGTCGATCCGCGACCGATAGATCGGCATGCGCGAGTGCTGCTTGTCGGCGATCTCGAGGGCTGCCTCGGCGTGTGGGGAGTCCTCCGGCAACGCCGTGACCTCCGACAGCGGGACCATGAGCTCGCCGACCTTGTACTCGGAGAGCTCGAACACGTTCGCGATCATCTCGCGCTCGTCGACGCCGATCTCGGGCTTGTCGGTCTCGGGCTCGCTCTCGATCAGCAGCGCGAGCTCGTCGCGGGTGACGAACGCCTTCTTGCGATCGGTCTTCGTGATCCGGGTCAGCATCGCGGCATAGCCACCGACGATCGCGACGATCGGACGGAGCACGAACGACATCCCGCGCAGGGGGGTCGCGAGGATGTCGACCAGCTTGTCGGCGTGGGCCTGCACGATCGCCTTTGGCACCAGGTGCCCGAGGACGAGCAGCGGCGGCACCGCGAGCAACGGCGCCGACAACAGGGGCTGGTTGCGGTCGTGGACCTCGAGCGCGACCGCAAGGACGGCGACCAGCATCGCGAGGTTTGCACCGACCAGCGTGGTCGCCAGCGTCACCTGCGGGACCGCGAGCATGCGCTCGGCCCGCGCTGCCCGCTTGTTGCCGGCCGCCGCGCGTGCCCGCATGCGATTGCGATCGCATGCCGACAGCGCGACCTCGGAGCCGACGAAGAACGCCTCGGCCATCACGCAGGCCGCGAGGATCATGAACAAGCTCGACGAGGAGATCGTCGCTTGTCCTGGAAGTCGTCGAGGTCCATCGCCGGCGGCGTCAGCTCGTCGATCGGGTGGATCGGGCGCAGCCCCGGGGGCGGCGGCGGATCGAGGGGCGCGGTGAGACCGGGCTCGGACTCGGCACGGATGGTGGGCACCGGGCCTGTCTCGATCTCTCGCGGCACGGGTCCAGTGACGTCGCTCGTCGCGCGCTCGATCTGCACGTTGTCGTCACCCAGATCCGGCGACGAGGTCGTCCGGGTGCGCTGGGTGCCCGACGGCACCGGGGTGCGCACGCGGGTTCGCCCCGCCGGGATCGAGTTCTGGAGATCTGCGCGCTCGTCGCGAAGCACGCCGAAGATCTGCGACAGCAGATCGTCCATCGTCACGATGCCGAGCACCTTGCCGTACTCGCTGACGACGAGCGCCATGTGGACCTTCTTCTGCTTGAAGATCAGGAACAGGCGCTTGACCGGCGTGGTGCGCGGGACGAATAGCGGTTCGTGGAGCAGCTCACCGAGCGGGCGACCGAGGGGCTTGCCGGTCGCAACGCCGACCAGGTCCTTCGCGTTCAGGATGCCGCGGATGTTGTCGACCGTCTTCTGGTAGATCGGCACGCGGGAGAAGCCGCGACCCGCGACCTCCTTGACCAGACGCTGCATCGGCAGGTCGTACGACAGCGCGAACATCCGCTCGCGCGGCGTCATCACCTGGCCGACGTTCTTGTCGTTGAACTCGAACACGCGATGGATCAGGCGGCGCTCGCGGGCATCGACCTGACCCTGCGCGGAGCCAGCGTCGATCATCGAGCGAAATTCCTCGGCCGACAGGTCGCGGGCGGGGCGGGTCCGGGCCGAGGCCCCGAGCGGACGCAGGAAGATCTCGCTCGCGTAGTGCATGACCAGCCGGATCGGCGACACCAGCAACGCGATCAGCGACAGCGGCAACGCGCACGTCCGCGACCATGCGAGCGGCCACTTCGCGGCGAGCGTCTTCGCCGTGACCTCCGCCAGCAACACGACGAGGGCGAGCGCGAGCGCGAGCGCGATGGCCGTGTTGGCCCACACGGACCCCGTCGGGTCATAGCGGAACACGACCGCGAGCAGCGTCACCGCGAGCACGCTGTCGAACGCGAGGTTCCCGAGCAGCACCGTCGCGATCAGCCGGCGCGGCCGCTCGAGCAGGCGCAAGATCCGGCGATCCGCAGCGAGACCGGAGCGCGCGAGTTGCTCGCGATCGACGCGGCGAAGCGAGAACAGCGCGACCTCGGTTCCCGAGCAAAATGCCGAGAGAAAGACACAGGCCGCGACGAGCGGGATGGCGATCGAGAGCTCGGAGATCACGCGTGCGTGTCTCCAGACTCGATCTCGGGCGGCGCGTGCACGTGCGAGTCGTCAGGCTGGAGCTCGTCGACCTGCGCGGGGAACGTGGCGATGAACGTCGAGCCGTGACCCGGTGTGGTGTCGACCCAGATCCGGCCGCCGTGCGCCTCGACGTACGCCTTTGCGAGCGTGAGCCCGAGGCCAGTGCCACCGAACGCGCGCGTCGACGACGAATCGACCTGGAAGAACGGCTCGAAGATCTTCGCGATCTGATCACGCGAGATGCCGATGCCGGAGTCGGTGACGACCAGCTGCACCGCCTGCGATCCGTTGCCGGGCCCCTCCAGCTTGGGTCCCGGCGCGAGCGGTCCTGGCCGGACCTGGACCGTGACCTTGCCGCGATCCGGCGTGAACTTGACCGCGTTCGAGACCAGGCTCGACACCACCTGCCGGATCTTCTTGCGGTCGCCGAACACCACCGACTCACCGGACGCGTCGAGCTTGATCGCGATGCCGCGCCGGCTGGCCTGCGGGGTGTACGTGGCGACCTCGCTTGCCACAACATCCGCGAGCGATAGCGCGCAGCGTTCCATCGCGAGCTGTCCCGATTCGAGCGTCGCGACGTCGAGCACGGCGGTGATCAGGCCAAGCAGCTGGTCTGCCTTGCCGAGGATCGTCGTGAGGTAGTCCCGCTGATCGCTCGAGATCGGGCCCGCCAGTCCTTCCGCCATCATCTCTGCATAGCCGATCACAGACGTGAGCGGGGTTCGTAGCTCGTGAGACATCGTGGCGAGAAAATTGGACTTCAGGCGATCCAGCTCCTCGAGCCGGGCGACCGCGCGCTGGAGCCGGCTGTTGTGCTCGGTCAGCTCCCCGAACGTGATCCGCATGGCCTGCTCGTGGGTCGAGGCGGCCAGATCGCGCGCATTGGCGTGATGGACGAGCAGTCCGAGCGCATCGGAGGCGAGGTCGAGCACTGCTTCGGAGTGCGGCCTGCGGCGACGATCCGGCCCAGCGCCTCGCCGTCATGCAGCAAGGCGCGCTCGGGTCCGGTGGCGTCCGGTCCTGCCAGGCACGTGCCCGTGGCATCGTAGATCGCGAGCGTGCCGCCGAGCGCGCGCGTGATCGCGATAACCAGTTCTTCGAGCTCGTCCGGGGGAACCAGACGAGCCAGCTCGAGGCTCACGGTTGAATTCTACCAGGTTATGCGCCGGGTTGCGCCACGCCGACGTGCTCGGCGAGCGCCGCCCGAAACGCGGTCGAATCGATGCCCAGCTTGTCGGTGAGCTTGAGATCGCGATCGAGGAACTCCCACGCATCGCCGACCAGCGTGAAGAACGTCTCGACCACGCCCTCGCCGCGCTTCGCGCACGCGGGTGCGATCGACCGCTGGCGATCTCCGAACCGGTCGACCGCGTCGATCGGCACCGCATCCGGGAGGTCTCGCTTGTTGTACTGCACGACCACCGGCACATCCGGCAGTCCGAGTGACGCGAGGTTCGTGACCAGGCTCTCCCATGCGGCAGCATTGGCCTGGCGGAGATCCGGTCGCGAATCGGCGACGAACACGACGCCGTCGGCACCCGCGAGCACGACCTTGCGCGTCGCCTCGTGCACGGGCTGGCCGGGAACCGTGTAGACCTTGATCCGGAACGCGAAGTTCGCGGCGCGGAAGAAGATCGGCAGCAGATCGAAGAACAGCGTTCGATCGTCGCGCGTGTCGAGCGTCATCAGCCGGCCGCGGTTCAGCTTGTCGACCGCGCCATGCAGCGCACGCAGGTTGCTGGTCTGGCCCGACAGCGGCGGACCGTAATAGACGAGCTTCAACGTCAGCGTGCGCTCCGCGAGATCGACCTGCGCCACTACGGTTTCCCGGATCCGTGCGCTGGCGGCGCGACGATCTTGAGGGGTTTCGCCGGAGTCACCGTGCCGTTGGTCGGCGCCACCCCGCCGCCGCGCAGCATCGCGAACAACAGGCCGACGACGGCAGCGACGATCAACATGACAAGCACCGCGGTCGCCGCGCGATATGGCTTCGCCCGCTCCTCTGCGCGAGGCGTGGCGGTCGCGAGCAACGTGACCTCGGCGGCGCGCCGGACGCGCTCGAGCTGCCGCACGCTAATCGGATCGCCACCGCGAGTGCGATAGCACTCCGCCACCCACGCGTACGCATCGTGTTGCGTGACTAGACGCAGGAGCTCGTCGTGGTGCACGGGCTCCTCCCAGTGGAGGATCGTGCGATCCCACGCCGCGACCAGCGCGTCGGGTGGCGCCTCTGGCTTGATCGCGCCCGACTCGCGGAACGGATGCGCCTGCTTCTTGTCGGCGGCGAAGCTCTCCATCCGCTCGGCCATCAGGCCGCACTTCGGGCATGCCAGCTCGCCTGCACGCGGCGTGTTGCACTTGGGGCAGCTGGCGAGCTCGGCCACGGCTGATCCTGTCACAGGACCGGCCGGAACGGCACCGGAGTCGCGATCAGCACGAACACGATCGCGACCAGCATGGCGCGTCGGCGGCGGGAAGGATCGAGCGGGACATCACCGACCGCGGGGTGGTACTCGCCGGCCTGCCGGCGCATCGCGTACAGGAGCAGGGCCCACATCCCCCACGGCGCAAACCCGTAGCTCGCGTAGCGCAGTGCGCCGAGCATGTCGCGACCGGCATCGAGCGCGAACCCGAACATCACCCCGCCGACGAGCAGGCCAACGACGGGCAGCACGAGATGCAGGCGCGCCGACAGGGTCTCGTGCCGATCGCCGAGGGCCGCGCGTGCGACGTGGCCGCCATCGAGCTGGCCGATCGGCAGCAGGTTGATCATCGTGACCAGGAGGCCGACCCAGGCGGCGAGCCCCATCGGGTGCAGCAGCACGTCCTCGTTACCGCTCGGCAACCAGCGGCCAAACATCGCGAGCTTCAACAGCGCGTAGAGGATCGAGTTGCCCTCGATCATGCCGTCGGGCGTCGGTGGCCCGACCTCGGACAGATAGAGCCCGATCACCAGCGCCGGTATCGCGACCACGAGGCCGGCGATCGGCCCGGCGGCTCCGACATCGAACAGCTGGTTGCGGTCGCTGATCGGCTTGTCCATCCGGATCACCGCGCCGAGCGTGCCGAGCGTGATCATTGGCGGCAGCGGGATGAAGTAGGGCGGCGACACCGCGATCCGGTGATAGCGCCCGACGAAGTAGTGGCCGGCCTCGTGACACACGAGGATCCCCATCAGCGTCGCGGCGAAGTACGGCCCGCCCGTGATGTACGTGGTGATGCAACACGCGACGAACAAGCCGACGTGGATCGCGACGTCGCGCGGGGTCAACGGCACTGCGGTGACAGCTTACTCGATCGCGACGCCGGGACTAGGGTGCGACCAGAAACTGGTCGCCCTGGACCTCGAGCACGATGGGCTCGCGTACGAGCTCGCCGTCGGGCCCCATCGCGGCCGGACCACATGCACCGTCATCGAGCCGGACGCGGGCGAGGCTGGCGCGCAGTGCGCCACGCACCTCGGGAGCGTGCTCTATCTCGCGACGTGCGATCGCGATCGCAGCGGCTGCGTCGTGGGCCTGGCCCGCCGCGCTGCTCGGGGACCGCTTCGTGCGCTGGGTGAATGCCGCCGCGAACACGGCGCCCATATCGCCGCCCAGCTCGCCGAGAAACGTGTCGACGATCAGCGAACCCTGGATCGGCGCGCCGCCGCGGATCGGTAGCGTCGGATGATGCCAGCCGGCACCGCCGACCAGCTGCACGACCTGCGGGACCTGGCCACCGTGCTTGCGCTTCAGCATCGCCTGGTCGGGGAACTCGGTCGTGCGCAGCTCGACGTTGTAGTACGGCAGGAACGCGGCGACGAGCGCCGCTCGATCGTAGCGATCGGGGATGTAGAGCAGCGAGTAGTTGATGTCGGGCGAGAACGTCATCCACCCTTTCCTGCCGTGACGCGCGAGGTGCTGCGCGAAGCGCGGATTCTGCGCGGGCACGAGGTTCAGGAACGCCTTCACATCGGGCTCGAGGTTGCCGCCCGTCGGATCGTAGGTGCCCTGCGCGTTGACCGACAGCCCGAGCCGCTTGGCCTCGGCGACAAAGGCGTCGGCGGCTTCCTGGCCGACGTCATCGCGTGGCGCGAGCACGGCGACCGTCGGGAAATTATCGTCGAGTGCGATGTTCGCGACGAACCGGCCCTCGTCGCCCGGCGAGTCGATCATCCGAAACACGCCGGCCGCGGGGTCCGCTCCGTCCGCCGGGGCGAGCAACGCGATCGGGATTCCTCGCAACGACGCGGCACGTGCCGCGGCGATCGCTTCCTGCGTGCCGACCGGCCCCAGGATGCCCGCGGCGCCCTTCGCGAACGCGGCCTCGACCGCGGCCGCCGCACCGGCGGGGTCGCCGCGGGTGTCGAGAAACAGCCACCGGGTCCCCGCTGCCGGCGCGAGCTGGATCGCGGCGCGCAGCTCGCTGCCGATCGCGGCGAACTTGCCGGTCAGCGGGAGCAACACCGCGATCGTCTTCGGATCGACGGCGGGGATCGCGAGCTCCCTCGCGAGCGTGGCCAGCTCGGCGTGGACCAAGCGTTCGTCGGCAGCGGTGGCCGTGCGCGCGATCCGCGCGCGTGCGATCGCGACATCACCGCGATGGTGCGCCAGCCGCGCCGCTCGCAGCGCCAGCCGCGCCGCCGGTGCGGCGTCCCCAGCCCGCTCGAGCAGCGCCAGCACCGTCGGCTCGTCGAGGGTGTCGATCCGCGCGGGGTCGAGCTTCGCGAGATCGATCGATGCGGCCTGCGCAGCGACCTCGGCCGAGATCGCCAAAGGTTCGGCCGCCGGATCCGGTTCGCGATGGCTCGCGCCGAGCGTGTCGCGCTCGAGCCAGCTCGCCGGCGGCGGCGCCCCGCCACAGCCAAACGCGAGCACAGCGAGCCACGCGCGGGTCATGACGGCACGATAACGCGAGCCCGGCCGCGGGGCCGGTTTCGGAACACTTGCGACCTCCGCTGCCCGTGGCCAGACGGCCTCGGGGCTGCCTCGGGCTATTCGTCACTCGTCCAGCAACGACCGGACGCGGTCGAGCAGGCGCTTCTTCGGGGCTTCCGGCAGCTGGCGTTGCTCGCCGGTGGTGCGCGCGAGCTCCTCGATCAGCTCGCGCTGCCGCGCCGTGAGCTCGGTCGGGACCTCGACGTCGATCGTCACCAGGTGATCCCCGCGTGGAGCGCTCTTGCCGGCGGCCTGCGGGATGCCGCGCCCGCGGAGCCGGAACACGCGGCCCGGTTGCGTGCCCTCGGGGATCCGCATCTTGACCTCACCGTCGAGCGTCTTGACATCGATCACCGCGCCGAGCGCGGCCTGGGTGAACCGGATCGCGTGCTCGCTGCGCACGTCGTGGACGTTGGTGGCGTCGCGCTCGAAGGTCGCGTGACTCGCGACGCGGATCATCACGTGCAAATCGCCTGCGGCGGCGCCCCCCTTGCCAGGCTCGCCCTCGCCCTTCATCAGCTTGACGGTCCCGGACTTGGTACCGGGCGCGACGACGATCGTCAGCTCGTGCGTGCCGTCCTCGGTCGGCAACGCGATCGACTTGCTGGTACCGAACGCCGCGTCCTCGAACGAGATCTCGAGCGTGTAGCGAATGTCCTTGCCGCGCTGCTTGGTGCGGCGCCGGCGAAACACGTCGTTGATGATCTCCTGGGCCGCATCGACGACCGCGGAGAATCCGCTCGAGCCGTCGTCGGGGTGCCCCCAGCGATCGTAGCGGGCGCGCGTGTCGCGATCCGACAGGGCGGTGTAGGCCTCGTTGACCTCGCGAAACCGCTCGCCGCCGTCCGGGTTGACGTCAGGGTGATGCTGGCGGGCGAGGTCGCGAAACGCACGCTTGATCTCGACCTCGCTCGCATCGCGCCCGACGCCGAGCACCACGTAGTAGTCCCGCTTCCTGCGCGCCATTAGGTACCGCCCCGTCCGGAGCTGTCGGGTGCGGCGCCACCGGCTGCGGCCCCGTCGGCTGCGGCCCTGTCGGCTGCGGCCCTGTCGGCTGCGGCCCCGTCGGCTGCGGCCCCGTCGGCTGCGGCCCCGTCGGCTGCGGCATAAACCGCCTCGCCGATCCGTTGCGCCGAGATCTCGAGCCGCGCCACCGCGTCCTGGACGAACGGGAGGTCATCGCCCTCGAGCGCGGCACGGCACTCCGCGAGCTCGGTCACCAGGAACGAACGTTCGTCGTCGGGTAGCAGCGCGCCAAACTCTTCCATCGCCTTCTCGGACGAGTAGAGCAGCCCTTCGCCCTTGTTGCGAGCCTCGGCGAGCAGTCGTCTCACCTGATCGGCGTCCGCCATGTCGAGGGATTCACCGACCAGACGCTCGATGTCGGCCTCGGAGAGCCCGCTCGATGGAGTCACCGTCACGCGGTGCGCGCGCCCGGTGCCGTGGTCCCGCGCCGAGACGCTCAGCACGCCGTCGGCATCGATGTCGAACGCGACCTCGATCTTCGGCACACCACGTGGCGCCGGCGGGATCCCGGTGAGCTCGAAGTTTGCGAGCGACTTGTTGTCGCCGGCCATCTCGCGCTCGCCCTGCATGACGTGAACGTTGACGAATGGCTGGTTGTCGACCGTGGTGGAGAACACCTCGGTCGCGCGCGCTGGCACCGAGGTGTTGCGCGGGATCAAGCGCGTGAACACACCGCCCGCGGTCTCGACGCCGAGCGACAGCGGCGTGACGTCGAGCAGCAGCACCTCCTCGACCTCGCCGGTCAGCACGCCGGCCTGGATCGCGGCACCGACCGCCACGACCTCGTCGGGGTTGACCCGGCGGCTGGCTTCCTTACCGAACATCTCCGCGACCAGCGCCTGGATCCGCGGCATCCGCGTCTGGCCACCGACGAGGATCACGACATCGATGTCCGCCGACGTCAGCGAGGCGTCGGTCAGCGCGCGCTTGCACGGCTCGAGCGTTGCCTGGACCAGCGTCTCGACCAGGGACTCGAGCTCGTGGCGCTCGAACATGATCTGGAGGTGCCGCGGGCCATCCACGTTCGCGGCGATGAACGGCAGGTTGATCTCGGTCTGGAAGCCGCTGGACAGCTCGATCTTCGCGCGTTCGGCCGCTTCCTTGAGCCGCTGGAGCGCCATCCGATCGCCGCGCAGATCCATCCCGTCGTTGTTGGTGGCGAACGTGGCCAGCAGATACTCGACGATCGCGTTGTCGAAGTCCTCCCCGCCGAGGAACGTGTCACCTGCGGTGGCGCGGACGCGAAACACGCCGTCGTCGAGCTCGAGGATCGAGATGTCGAACGTGCCGCCGCCGAGGTCGTAGACCGCCACGCGATGCGCGCCCTCGGTCTCGACCCCGTATGCCAGCGCGGCCGCGGTAGGCTCGTTGACGATCCGCAGCACGTTCAGCCCGGCGATCCGGCCGGCGTCCTTGGTCGCCTGGCGCTGCGCGTCGTCGAAGTACGCCGGCACGGTGATCACTGCCTCCGACACCGACTCGCCGATCCAGTCCTCTGCGGTCTGCCGCATCTTCTGCAGCACGAGCGCGGAGATCTCCGGGGGCGAGTAGTCGCGACCGCGTACGCGGACATGCGCATCGCCGTTCTCGGCACCGACGATCTCGTACGGCGAGGTCAGCAGGTGACGCTGGACCTCGTCGTCCTCGAACTTGCGACCCATCAGGCGCTTGACCGCGTAGATCGTGTTCTCCGCGTTGGTCATTGCCTGGCGCCGCGCCGCCTGACCGACCAGCCGCTCGCCGGTCTGCGCGAACCCGATCACCGACGGTGTGGTGCGCGAGCCTTCGGAGTTCGCGATCACGACCGCAACGTCACCATCCATCACGGCGACGCACGAGTTCGTGGTCCCGAGGTCGATGCCGACGACGCGGCTCATCGGTCCCTGGGCCTCACTCGGCCGGCTTCGAAGGTGCCTTGGCAACCACGACCAGCGCCGGGCGCAGCAGCCGATCGCCGGACTTGTACCCGCGCTGCAGGACCTGGACGACCGTGCCCGGAGGCGACTCGCTCTCCTGCTGCGAGATCGCCTCGTGCAGGTTGGGATCGAACGGCTGATCCTGGGCGTCGATCGGCGCGACGTCGAGCCGCTCGAACGCGGTCAGGAACTGCCGCAGCACGAGCTGCACGCCCTCGACGATCGGGTTGGTCCCGGCCTGCGTGGTGGCGTGCTCGATCGCGCGCTCGAGGTTGTCGACGACCGGCAACATCTCCTTCAGGGTCTTCGCCTTGGCCTCGAGCTTGGCATCGTCGACCTCGCGCTTCTGGCGCTTGCGCAAATTCTCGAGGTCCGCGGCGGCCCGCAGGTAGCGGTCCCAGTTCTCCTTCTTTTCCTTCTCGAGGCCCGCGATCTTGGCCTCGCCGAAATCGGGCACCGCCTCGGGCGGCACCACCTCGGGCGGCACCACCTCGACCGGTATGACTTCGCCGGCGACCGCGTCTGGCTCCAGCGGCGCGGGTGGCGTTCCGTCCTCGTTGCTCTCTCCGCTCATCGAGCGGACCATAACCAGCTTTCGCTAGGCAGACCAGGGGCCTAGCGCGCTGTCGTGGATCCCGGCCCGAGGTCGGCGAGTAATTGCGACACGGTATCAGCCGTGACGTCGACGACGGACATCACCTTGCCGTAGTTCATCCGCATCGGGCCGATCACGGCGAGCGTGCCGATTGGTTGCTCCCCCGGCCCGTACGACACAGCGATCACCGAGCTCGACGCCAGGGCGGAGAGCGCGGTCTCCGCGCCGAGAAACACCTGCAGGCCCTCGGCGGTGCGCGTCCGATCGAGCAGCCGGATCAGCGTCTCCTTGTCCTCCAGCGTGCGCAGCAGCTGTCGGACGTGGTCCTTCGCGAGGGCGTCGTCCAGCAGGTTCGCCTGGCCGCTGACCACGACACCCGCCGCCCGCTCGGGCCGCGCGACGAACACCGCGTGCCCGAGCCGGAGCGCCGCGGACACGGCCGTGTCGTAACGATTCTTGTCCTCGCCGAGCTCTCGGATCACGCGCTCGCGAACGTCGTCGAGCGTCATCCCCGACAACAGCTCGTTCAGGTAGTTGTGGATCCGCTCGAGCGTGCGGACATCGACGTCGTCGATGATCAGGCGGTTCTCGATCCGACCGTCGGTGGTGACCAGCACCGCGATCAGCTTGCCGTCACGCAGCGGCACGAACTCGATCTGCCCGAGCCGCTGGAGCTCGGGGTCCGGCGTGATGATGACCGCCGCATGCTGCGTCAGATCCGACAGCAGGCGCGACGCACGCTGGACGACTTCGTCCGCGGTGGGCGCCGTGACGCGCTCGCGGATGTCCTCCTTCTCCCGCGCCGTCAGGCCGCGCACCTTGAGCAAGCTGTCGATGAAGAACCGCAGCCCCGATGCGGTGGGTACGCGTCCTGCCGACGAGTGGCGCTGCTCGAGCAGCCCCATCTCCTCGAGGTCGGCCATCACGTTGCGGACGGTCGCTGGCGACAGTCCGAGATCGTGCCGGCGCGTGACCGTGCGCGAGCCAACTGCGTCACCACCGTGCAGGTACTCGGTCACGACCGCGTGCATGATCTTCTGCGCGCGACGGGATAGCTCGTTCGTACTCATCAGGGCCGTGACTCTCGAGAGCTTACCAACCTTCGATGATTCGTGCGGCGATCGTATCGGCCATGAGAAACCCCCGCAGGGTCGGACACATCCGATCCCCGCGCCGCTCGGCGAGGCGTTCCGCCTCGAGCCAGGGCACGACGCCGCTGGGAAGGCCTGTCAGGGGCACGCCGTCGCTGGTCCGCATCCCGAGCCAGGCCCGGTCGGCCGCCATCTCCGCCGCCCCGATCGTCGCGACCTCCGCCGCCGCCCCCGGATCCGCGAGATAAGTCACGGATCGGCGGGGATTTGTCGCGCGAACGGCCGAGCCATCAGGACGCAGCTGGAGCGAAGCGGCCGAGACGCCCAGCCCGAGGAACGGGGCCCCTTGCCAGTACAGGCTGTTGTGCACCGCGCGCTTGCCCGGCCGCGCGTACGAGCTGATCTCGTAGTGCTCGTACCCGACGGCGGTCAGCCGGTCGTGGATCGCGACGTAGCGTTCGGCCAGGGTGTCCTCGTCGAGCGGCACCAGCCGGCCGTCGCGCACCCGCTGCCCGAATGCGGTGCGATCCTCGATCGTCAGCTCGTAGACCGACAGGTGATCCGGCAGCAGGTCGATCGGGAGGTCGCGGGCGCCTGGCGTCCCGAAGATGAAGTCCGCCGAGGTGGCGAATCCGGCTTGCTGGGTGCGCTCGACCGCGCGCGTGCCGTCGCCGAACCGGTGATCGCGGCCGAGCCGGACCAGGGCCTCCGGGTCGGTCGACTGCACCCCGATCGAGACCCGCGAGATCCCGGCCGCGCCCCATGCCGCCAGGTTCTCGGCGCCGCAGTCGGTCGGGTTGGCCTCGATCGTGACCTCGGTCGGTCGCCGTCCGTAGTGCGCGACGATCGCCTCGACCGCGCGGGTGATGCGTCGGGTCGCCACAGTGACGGTGTGCCGCCGCCGAGGTAGATCGACACCAGCTCGCCCTCGAACGCGGGCCCGCCGCGCGAGCTCGAGGAGGATCGCCGCGAGATACGCGTCGTGCTGCGGCCCCGTCTCGACCGCGAAGTCACAATACGGGCAGAGCTTGCGGCACCACGGGGAGTGGAGGCAGACGCCTAGTTGAATGGCGTCAATCTACCTCGACAACGCGGCCTCGACCCGCGTCTCGGAGCCCGTGCTCGCGCTCTGACCGAAGTCATGCGCACCGCGTGGGGCAATCCGAGCGCGCTCCACCCGCAGGGGCCGCGGCGCGGGACCACATCGCGACCGCGCGGACACGCCTGCTCGCCGCGTTTGGAGCCCCTTCGGGCGACATCATCTGGACCAGCGGCTGCACCGAAGCCGACGCCCTTGCCGTCATCGGCGCCGCCCGCGTGCGGCCAGGCAAGATCGTCACGACGACGATCGAGCATCCCGCGGTCACCAACGCCGTCCGCGGGCTGGCGACCGACCGCGAGATCGAGCTCGTCGCGCCTGATGCATCCGGCGTCATCGATCCCGATGCGATGGCCGCCGCCTCCGTCGGCGCCGCCGTGGTCGCGGTCGTGATGGTCCAGAACGAGCTCGGCATCGTACAGCCGATCGCCGCGATCACGCACGCGATCCGCAAACGGTCGCCTGACTGTCACATTCACATCGATGCCGCCCAGGCGTTCGGCAAGGTGCCACTCGACGTCACGGCCTTGCGCGCCGACTCGGTCGCGATCGCCGGGCACAAGTTCCACGCGCCCAAGGGCCTCGGTGCGCTGTGGCTCCGCGCCGGGGTCGAGCTTGCCCCGCTGTGGACGGGCGGTGGCCAGCAAGGCGGTCGCCGTGGCGGCACCCAGGACGCCGGTGCGCGCCTCGGCCTCGCCGCCGAACGAGCGGTCGCCGAGCTGGTCACCGCACGCACGCGCTGGCTCGAGCTCGCGGGTCACATCACCTCACGGCTGAGCGCGCGTGACGTTCCGTTCCGCCAGCTCGTGCCGGATCAACGGCGAGCTCCGCACATCCTCGCGCTGGGGTTTCCGGATGTCCCGGCCACCGCACTCCGCACCGTGCTTGCGAGTCGCGGGGTCTACCTGTCTACCGGATCGGCGTGCGCCGAACGCGATGCGAAGCCATCGGCGGCGCTGGCGGCGATCGCGTTGCCCGAGCACACGGGCATGTGCCGGCTGTCGTTCGCGCTGGATACGACGATGGAGGATGTGGAGGCGGCGACCGAGGTGCTGGCGGATGTTGCGCTGGGACTGGCGAACAAGGCGTGACGACCTGACGTGTCGCTAAACCGTGAAGCCCTAACGAAACAAGGATTCACGTCGCGGAGCGCCGGCTACATCAATTTATCGTCGCTAGCCGCAGAGCATTGCGACCGACCGCGCAGAACGCGGGACGACGCTGTGACCTCTGTGGACGGCCGCTCACTCTTGACCGATCTGGCCATTCGCGCCCGACCACAGATCTGACAGCGCGAACGCCACGAGCCTGATCAGGTTTCTTTGAAACCTGATCAGAGCGGAGCGGACCCGCGGCGATGAGGACGGGGTCACCCGCAATGACTCGCTCGGAAGCGCAGACGCGTCAACGGGGTAACGGGGTAACGGGGTAACGGGGTAACGGGGTAACGGGGTAACGGGGTAACGGAGCGGGCGTGCAGCAGGTGCGCAGAGCTGCGCCCACTGGCTGTCCTGGCGTGTGGGGTGGAGTCTCGGCACCGCACGCGACCACGTGCGCGTGGCCAAGCGCCTGGCAGAGCTGCCGCAGATCGATGATGCGCTCCGGCGCGGCGAGGTCTCGTACTCGACGGTCCGCGCGATGACGCGCGATGACGCGCGTCGCGACCGCCGCCAACGAGACCGTGCTGCTCGAAGAAGCGCGGCTCACCACGGGCCAGCAGCTGGAGACGATCTGTCGCAAGTACGCGATGGTCCAGCGGCACGGCGAGGAGGCAAATCCCGCGGACGACAAGGAGCGCAGGCACGTCACCCGCAGCGACACCTCGGACGGGATGGTCCGCATCGCCGCGGTGCTGCATCCAGAAGAGGCAGCGATGGTGTGGCTGCGCTCGAGCGGATCGTGAAGGAAGGCCATCGCGGCGCGCGGTGCGATAGCGAACGCGGGGACGTTCCCGCGGGAACGTCGGGCGAGCGGACTTCACAACAATTGAGACCTCCGCTGCCCCTCGGCCAGACGGCCTCGGGGCTATCCGGTCAATTGCCACCGGCCGAGGACGACGAGATCGCTGACGTTGACGTGCGGGTGGCCGCGATTGCACCGGATGAGCTGGCTCCTGGTAGCCGCGCGGTTGGCGATGTCGATGACGCTATCGAAGGCGATTCCGGCGAGATCTCGGGGGGCGACATCGCGGGCACGAACGTTCCCGCGGGACCGTCCGGACGGGCGATGAGCGGGACGGCATCCCGCAACATGGGCCTTCCCTCCGGGACGTACGCGCGGCCGACACACACCGAGTCCGCCGGGATGGCACAGCGCTTCAATCGCGCCGATGCACTGGTGGCGATCGCGCAGGAAGTGCTTCGGGCACCCGGCCCGCGCGGTCGCCTACCGAGCTGGTCGTGACCATCTCGGCCGACCGCCTCCGCGCTCGTGGTGCACAGGTCGTGTCGCAGCTGGCAGAGCTCGGCGATCTGCCTGACCTCGCAGTCGACGATCTTTCGGACGTCGGGTGCTGCGCGGATGGCACCGCGGTCTCCCTCGATGTGGTGCGCCGACTCGCGTGCGACGCAGGCATCGTCGTGATGGTGGAAGGTGTGGAGGGGGCTCCGGTGTCGGTCGGACGGAAGACGCGCGCGATTCCCGGATCGATGAAGCGAGCACTGTTGCAACGCGACCGCGGCTGTCGGTTCCCGGGCTGTAGCAACCGCCTGTTCGTCGAGGGCCATCATGTCGAGCACTGGGCAGATGGCGGCGAGACCAGGCTGACGAATCTGGTCTCCTGTGCAGTCATCATCATCGGTTCGTCCACGAGTACGGATATCGGATCGAGCTTCGCGCTGGCGAGGTCGCGTTCCGTGACCCGCGGGGCCGGATCGTCGAGCCAGCGCCCGGGCCGCACCCGGATGGTCGCGGGTGGGAGGGGATCCGGGAACGGAATGATCCCCTCGAGATCGACGAGCGCACGATCGCCTGCGAGTGGGATGGTCAGCGATTGAACCTCATCGGCTGCATCGACGAGCTGGTGCGTGCCGACGACCGCGCTAACAAGCGCGGTTCGGGCAAGGAGTAGCCGAGGTGCCTCACGCGAGGATCCGTTGCGCATCGATCGCCGGTTCGATCCGGGCGTAGCGACCGGTCTCGATCGACCAGTCGAGGTTGGCTCGCACCCAGCCCTTGAGGGCATCGACGAACTGGTGGATCTGGGGCGAACCGGTGGTCTCGAGCAGTCGGTGTTCGTGGTGCTCGAACGAGCGGACCGCGTCATCGTGCATCTCCACCGCCCGGTCGATGGCATCGCGGAGCGGGATTGCCTCCTCGTGCTGGAGCACGATCGCGAGGTTGTGGAAGTCCCCGTGCGCGAGCTCCTTGCGGATCGAGAACAGATCGTTGGACCAGCAGATGGCGCGGTTCGCGAGACGCATCAGGCGCGCGAGCCGGGCGTCGTGCCGGGCTTCGATCGCGAGTGCGCCCTCGATCAGCTCGAAGATGTCGAAGCACGTGCGGACCGCGCCCGTCAGGTCACGGAGGCGGACGTAGGTGGATAGATCAGGGACGCGCCCACGCGCGCGATTGTCGGACTCCCAGATCGAGGCATCGAAGTAGTCCTGCACGTTGCCGAGAAAGCGCGCCATCCAGCGGCCGCCGCCGCGGGCGAGCATGCGGTCGCGGAGGTCAGCGAGTGCGGAGGTCAGCGGATCGTCGCGGTGGTGCGGCCGGCGACCGGCGAGGACGTCGATCTGATGATCGGCGAGGATGCGCATCGCGCGCGGGTCGCAGGAGATGCCGCCTTCGTCGCACTGGTCATCACGTAGGAACAGCCACGTCGCCCATGCGGCCGCGATGCCCAGCGTGTCGAGGCATGCATCGGGATAAGCGCGCGCAGCGAGCCGCCCGAACCGGGCGCGGGCCCCACCACGCGGGACGAGCTGGAGGAGCTCGAGCCAGGCCAGGTTTGCAGCCTCGAGCGCGTCCGCGTGCGGACTGATCCGCGACACGAACGGGCAATACAGCTCGGGAATCTCGAGGTCGGTCGTGCGGGGATGCGCCATGCAGCGTGAGGCGACTCTCCGCCTCGATCCACGACAACCATTTGCGACCTCCGCTGCCCCTCGGCCAGACGGCCTCGGGGCTATCCGGTCAATTGCGACCTCCGCTGCCCCTCGGCCAGACGGCCTCGGGGCTATCCGGTCAAACCGCTCAGCCGAAGTGGATCACGAACCTGAACGTGCCGCCGGGGGACGTCCGGAACTTCCAGCGAGTGATCGTGTTGATGAGGCACTTACCGAGCTTGTTGGTCTCGTGCTTGTCGGACAGCGTCACGTTGTTGACGGTGCCGTCGGGCTGGACGGAGAGCGTCACCGTGAGCTTCTTGACGTCACCGATGCTGATCAGGTCGACGCCCTTCATCGAGGACATGTAGCAACGCTGCGTGGTGCTGCCGTACTTGGCCGCCATCTGCTCGATCTCCTCGGCCCGCAGTGAGTTGCCGGTGGGCGGAGGAGGCGTGTTGGTGATGTTGGGCTGGGTCGGCGGCCGCTTCTTCGGGACGAACGGGTTCTGCGGCGGGTTCGGGTTGGTCGGGCCCGTGGTCTTGTCGGGGCCCTGGCGCATGTCGTCGGGTCGCGATGGATCGAACGAGTAGTCGCCACCGAGGCTGTTGTTGGTGACCTGGTCCTTGTTGACGACGACCAGGAACACCACGATGGAGACCGTGAGCAGGCCGACGGCACCGACGATCAGCGCGATCATGCCGCGGCGATGAGAGATCGCGGGTGGGGCATGGGCGGCGAGATCGTGCGCGTGATCGCCGGCCGCTGGATCGCCGAGCGCGTGCGGGTCGAGGACCTGGCTGTTGACCTGACCGTCGGCGCCGATCGGCGCGAGCGGGTTGAGCGGAATGCCCGGAGACGAGGCGCCACCGATGCGCGGGACCGTGGCGGTCGCACGACCGATGCCGGTGGTCGTGGCGGCGGTCGGCAACTGACCGGAGCGACGGCTCGCGGGTGCGCGGGTCGGGCGCATGAGATCGGCGAGCTTGACGACGCGCGAGACCTCGCCGATGTCGAGTCCGTCGTCCTCGGGCGCGGCGGGATCGGGGCCATCGTCGGGAACAGGGAGCGCGGCCTCGGCGGCGCGCGCGTCGAAGAAGGCGTCGTTGGTGCCAACCTTCTCGCGGCGCGCAGAGGCGACGGGCTCGGCGGTGGTGCGCTGATCATCCTCGAACGGTTGCGGCTCGATTGCCGTCAGCGACTCGACTGCCTCGCTGGAGTCGAACAGCTTTGCAGGCTTGGGGGAGGATGGCGCGAGGTTGGGGAGCGGCGTCTTGCGAGACGCGGCGGCTGGGCCGGTAGGCAACCGCGCGGCGGCGCCGTTGGTCTTCATCGCGGACGGCAGCGGCGTCGGGCGCGGAACCGGCGTGGGCCGCTCGAGCGTGGGCTGACCCTTGGGCGGCGTGGCGGAGGGGCGTACCGAGGACGAGATCGGAGGCAGGCCCATCGCGGTCGTCGCGCCGGTGGCCTTTTCGAGCGAGGCCATCGTGGCGGCGAATAGCGGCTTCGGCTCGTCTTCGACCGGGACGGGGGCGGCGGCGGCCATCGCCGGCCGCGACGGTGCACCACCGACGCGTGGCAGGGGCGGCGGACCGGCGGGTGGCAGCGGCTTCTTGCGGAGGCCGCGGAAGTGGCTGACCTTGTCGACCGGCAGCCAGTCGTCGAAGCCCTCGCTCCAGCAGTGGAGCTCGGCGTCGAACGGGCGGCTCGCGACCCAGCGCTGCGCCTCGGCGAGGGAGAACGGCCCCTGCTGGTCCCCGTCGATCGAGACGTACCATTCCTCCTCGAGGGCAGGCGGCGGCTTGGTCATCGCCGACGCGAACGCAGCACCGAGTGCCGAGCCGACGGCCGGCGCTTCCTGCGGCAGGGGCGCTTGCGTCGTCGACTTGCCGGTCCGGCGGGGCGCGGTACCGTCGGCTGGGTTCACGTCGTCGACGGCTGGCATGCCCTCGCGGACGGTGATCACGTTCGCGCAGTTCTTACAGCGGATCTTCAGGATCTTGCCGCGAACGCGATCGTCACCGATCGAATAGCGGGTCTTGCAGCGGTCGCAGAGAAACTTCACGCCTGGGTCCCCCAGCGGGCATCACGACGGGTGAAGCAGGCACGACGCGACACGAGCGGCAAGTGTGCCAAAAAAGACTGTGGTGGCAAAGGGGTAGCGCCAGTGACCGCGCCTTCGTGTCACGGCCTGGCTGATCCTGCGTTAGGACGGCCATCCGGACCGGCATCGGTGGGTTCGCTTGTCGCGGACTTACCGTGCCGGCGGGCGATCACGACGGGCGAGATCACCACGACATCACGGAGCTTGCCGTACGGTCGGGTGGTGAGGAGACCTCCGACCTCGATCCCATCCTTGCTGGAGAGCTCGAGATAGAGCTCGACATCGGGCAGCTCGGCACCGATCCAGCGGGTCTGCGCGGCCGACAGCTGGTAGAGCGGTGATGGATCGATCACCTTCGTGATCTGCTTGGCATCGAACCGGTAGGCGACGATCGACCAGGTCCTGAGCTGCGGATCGTCGGTCCGAGAGATCGCGATCAGCTCGTCCCGGCCGTCGGTGGCGTTACGCAACGGCGCGACGAAGACCAGGTTCGGCACGCGCAGTGTGGCGATCACCTTGGACCGTCGCTCGTCCGCGGAGCCTCCACTTCCGGTCTCGGCCTCGATCGATCGCACCACGATCTCGTCGCGATCGCGCTCGATCAGCTCGCCGCCCGAGCCTGGCAGCAGGCAAGCACCGGTGCCGCGCTCGGTCGATGCGGGGCGCGGACAGTCGGGCCCGGTGACGACGTCGACCCGCGGCGTCTCCGCGGTGACCACGATCGCGCTCACGCGGTCGCGCTCGATCAACACCCGGGCATTGCGCAACGCCCCGGGCACCACGAGGCGTGGATCGCGCGCGCGGTCGACATCCTCGGCGAACGGCCCGAGGGCGGCCTCGAGCTCGGCGACGGTGGAGCCGACGTGGATATCGCCCTTCTCCGTGCGAGCGACCTCGGCAGTACCAACGACGGCCACGAACGATGCCGTGCTCGACGTCAGCGAGGTCGTTGACTCGCCGCCGATCAGCACCGAGTCCTCCTCCGCGCGGATCAGGCTGTGATGCAGGAGGCCCGGAATCTCCAGCCGCGCGATTCGCCGGCCCGATGAGAGCTGGGCGAGCAGCGAAGAGATCCGTTCGCCGATCTAGTACGGCCCTACCCCCACGCTGCGGATCGCGTGCGGCGGCATCGGCCGCACGGTGCCGGAGGGCGGCTCGATCACGCGCCGCTGCGGCTCTTCGCGCGCCGGCTGGCGGCCGCTGGAGCGATCCGAACAGGCAGCGAGCGCGAGCACGGGGGCGAGCACACGCGCGAGCGACGACAGGGCGGTCACGTCATGACGATATACGCCACCAGCGCCAGCACGGCCACGACCAGCACACCGACCATGAGCCACGGTATCCGGTCCGACGGCGCCTGTGCCACGGTTGGGTGGGCAAGCGGCGGCCCCAGGCCTCCCGACGGCTGGATCCGCGGCAGCGTGGGGCGGGTGCTCTCCGGCGGGTCGGCCGACAACCGCGTGCGCTCGTCGTCGAGATCCGACGGCCGCGGCGGGGGCAGCGGCAGCTTGCTCGCGGCCGAGCCGGCGGCGATGGCGTCGGGCTCGGCTAACTCATCCGGGGGCCCATCGCCTTCGTCCGTGATCGCGCGCGGCGCCGGCTCGTCGACTTCCTCGATCAGATCCACGCGGGTCAGCGGGCTGGTCGCATCGGCATCGTGACGCTCGATCGCCGCCGCAGGTTTCGGCGCGCGGCCCGTGATCGGTGACATCCCAGCGGGGATCACCGGCACCGGCGTGCGCAGCAGCCGGAGCTCGGCGAGCTCGAGCCCGAGCGCCGCGGCGACGTCGGCCTCTGGCTGATCCGCATCCTCCCAGTCGCGGGACGGGCGGCTCGCCGGCGCGAAGCTGTCGAACACCTGGCTGTCGAAGTCGAGGTCCTGCGGCGGCAACCCCCGGACCTCGGCCTCGGACACCAGCTCGGGCCTGCGCGGGCCCCCGGCGGCCTGGGTCAGCGAATCGAGGTAGCGCGCGATCCGCACCGGTCCGGAATGCATCCGCTGATCGCGGAGAAACGCCTCGAGATCGTCGGCGAGATCGTACGCACTCTGGTAGCGGTCGTCGGGATGCTTCTCGAGCGTGCGCATCACGATCGACTCGAGGGCGCTCGGGAACGAGCGGCGAACGAAGGTCGGCGGCTGGACCTCGGCCTCGACGAGGCGGGGCACGACCTCACCGGCGGTGCCCCGAAACAGCCGCTTGCCGACCGTGATCTCGTACAGCACGATGCCGAGCGAGAAGATGTCGCTGCGATGATCGACCGACTTGCGCCCCGCTTGCTCGGGCGACATGTACCCGAGCTTGCCGGGGATGACGTCGCTGCGCTGGCGCTGGCCGCGCGCGTTGGCGATCCCGAAGTCGATCACCTTCAGGAACCCGTCCTGGGTGACGAGTAGATTCGAGGGCGAGATGTCGAGGTGGACGATCTCGAGCGGCTGATCAGCCTGATCGGTACCCTCGCTGCCGCGCTTCGCGTGGAAGTAGCCCATGCCGGCCGCGGCCTGCCGGATCAGCTCGACCGCGTGCTCGAGCGGGAGGAAGCGGTCCCACGCCAGCCCGCGCCGGCACAGCTCGTTGAGCTCCTCGCCGACGATGTATTCCATCGCGATGTACGGCACGCCGTCGTGCACGTCGACGTCGTAGACGTGGACGATGTTGGGGTGGTTGAGCAACGCGCCGATGCGCGCCTCGTCGAGGAACATCTCGACGATCCGCGGATCATCTGCGAGCTCGGCCCGCAGCCGCTTGATCACGACCTCCTTCTCGAAGCCGTGCATCGCCGCCTGGCGGGCGAGATAGATCTCGGCCATCCCGCCCACCGCGAGCCGGCGCAGCAGCATGTAGCGGCCGCCGAACGAGGTCGGGTCGAGGTCGGCGGTGCGATGACGAGTCATGAGTCGGGCGCGAGAATCGGGACGCCCACAGCGGCGTGTGCCGCAAGCGTCGCATCGATCGCAGCCCGAACGCCACCGACCACCGGTAACGGGGAGATCATCTGGTGGGGTGCAGCGGGTCCGACGAGCGACGCGAGGACCTGCGTCATGCCGCCCGCGAGACCGTCGAGATCGTAGCCACCCTCGAGCACCGCGACGAGGCGGCCGCGCGCATGGCGATCCGCGACCGCGCGAAGCCGGTGCGCCATCGCCGCGAATCCGGCGTGCGTGACGCGCATGCCGGCCAGCGGATCGTGCTCGAACGCATCGAACCCGGCCGAGATCAGCACGAGCTCGGGATCGAACTTCGCGAGCGCGGGCAGGAACACGTGGTCGAACACCGCGGCGTAGTCGGCATCGCCGGCGCCGCTCGGCAGGCCGACGTTGACCGTCGCACCGAGGGCGCTCGGACCGCCGAGCTCCGTCGGTGCGCCGGTGCCGGGGTAGTACGGGTACTGGTGGACCGACAGGTAGAGGACGCTGGGATCATCCCCGAAGATGTCCTGGGTGCCGTTCCCGTGGTGGACGTCCCAGTCGATGATCGCGACCCGCGCCGCACCCGCCGCACGCGCGGCGGCCGCCGCCGCGGCGACATTGTTGAGCAGGCAGAAGCCCATCGCGCGATCGCGGGTCGCGTGATGTCCCGGCGGACGCACGACGCTGATCCCGTGATCGAGCGCGCCGTGCAACACGTCGAGGGCGAGCTGGCACGTGCTGCCCGCCGCAGCGCGTGCTGCATCCCAGCTCTTCGGCGAGAAGTAGGTATCGGGGTCGATCCATCCGGTGTGGCCGGGGATGATCTTCGAGAGGTGCTCGAGGTGCGCCGCGGCGTGCACGCGCGACAGCTCGTCGTCGCTCGCGAACCGGGTCGCGATCCGGGTGCCGCGATCGATCCCGGCGGCGAGCAACGCATCGCGGACTGCCTCGGCGCGCGCGGGACGCTCGGGATGTCCGGACGGCGCGCGGTGCTCGATGAAGATGTCGTCGAGGACGTAACCGAGCCTGGACATCTAGTCTCGCTCCGCTTTCAGCGCGCGCGACATCAGCGCCGCCATCGCGTGCCGCGCCGGTGCGCCCTCGTGGATGACCGCGTGCATCACGGAGGTGATCGGCGCATCGACCCCGAGCTGCTGCGCGAGCTCGTGCGCGACCTTGGTCGTCTTCACGCCTTCGGCCACCTGTTTCATCTCGTCGAGGATGTCGGCCATCACCTTGCCCTGCCCGAGGCCGAGCCCGACGCGACGATTGCGTGAGGCGTCACCGGAACAGGTCAGCACGAGGTCACCAATGCCCGACAGCCCGGCGAACGTGTGGGTCTGCGCGCCCATCGCGACGCCGATCCGCGTGATCTCGGCGAGCCCGCGCGTGATCAGCGCGGCGCGCGCGTTGGAGCCGAGCCCGAGCCCATCGGAGAGTCCGGCCGCGATCGCCATCACGTTCTTGATCGAGCCGCCGACCAGCACACCGAGCACGTCGTCGGTCGTGTAGATGCGGAACCGGATGCTCGACAGCGCCTGCTGGGCGGTGGAGCAGGTCTCGACGTCGCGGCCCGCGAGCACGATCGCCGCTGGCATCCCCGCGGCGATCTCGGTCGCGAACGTGGGCCCCGACAGGAACGTGGCGCGGTTCGCGATCCGCGCGGGCAACACGTCGCGATACACCGCGTCGATCGTCTTCAGCGTGCCGTCTTCGAGCCCCTTCGAGGCGTTGATGACGACGGCATCTGGCTCGATCGCTTCCGCGATCTGGCCAAACGTCTCGCGCACCGCGTACGACGGCGTGACCCCGACGACGAACTTCTTGCCGCGCACCGCCTTGGCCAGATCCGACGTCACGAACACGGTGTCGGGCAGCCGGTAGGCCGGCAGGTACGTCTTGTTGACCCGCGAGGTCTCGAGCTCCTGCGCCTGCTCGGGCTTGCGCGTGTGCAGGCTGACGCGATGGCCGGCATTGCCGAACAGCATCGCCAGGCACGTGCCGTAGCTGCCGGCGCCGATCACCGCGATGTCGGTAGTTGCCATGCCGGCCGGACGCTATCACATTGGATTACGGATCCGCGCCGCGTTCAGGCCGGCGTCGCGACGAGCGCCTCGGTCGCCAGCACGACCCGATTGCGGCCCGCACGCTTCGCCGCGTAGAGCGCGGTGTCGGCCGCTCGCACGAGCGCCTCGGCATCGCCACCGTCGTCGGGAAACGTCGCAACGCCGATCGAGACCGACAGCTTGGGGACCCGCGGTGCGGCGTCCGAGAAGTCGTGCGCTTGCACTCGCTCGCGGACCCGCTCGGCCACCTTCGCCGCCGTGAACTTCGCCGTGTCGACGAGGATCACCGCGAACTCCTCGCCGCCGTAGCGGGCGACGACGTCGTTCGCACGCCGGGTATCGGCGAGCACGCGCGCGAGCTGGCGCAGCACCTCGTCGCCCGCCGGATGGCCGTAAGTATCGTTGAACTGCTTGAAGTGATCGACATCGAGCATCAGCAGGGACAGCGGCAGCCCGCTGCGCTGGCTGCGCTCGACCTCGAGCGTGATCCGCTCGTGGAAGTGGCGGTGGTTGTAAAGACCGGTCAGGCCATCGGTGACCGCGAGCTGCGCCAGCCGCGAGTTGGCCTCGGCGAGCTCGTGCGTGCGCTCGTGGATCTTGGCCTCGAGCTCGCGGTTCATCTCGAGCAGCGCCTGGTTCTTCGACGACAGCGACGCGATCAGCTGCTTGTTCTCGTGCACCAGGCGGTACTGGCGGAGCAGGCCCTCGACCGCGAGCAGGAGCGCGGTCTCGTCCCACGGCTTCGAGATGTAGAGGTTCAGGTGTGCGCGGTTGATCGCCTCGATCACGGCGTCGAGCCCGGCCTGGCCGGTCAGCAGGATCTTGGTCGTGGCGGGGAGCCGGCGATCGACGATCTCGAGCAACTCGACGCCCTTCATCCCCGGCATGATCTGGTCCGCGATCACGAGTGCGATCGCCTCGCCCTCGCGCGTCAGCTCGTCGAACAGCGCGACGGCCTCGTCACCCGAGCGCGCGGTCGCGATCTGGCACTCGTGACCGAACCGCGCGCCGAGCTGGGCGCGCAGCACCCGGAGGACGCCCTCCTCGTCGTCAATACAGACGATCACCTCGCGCGGGCTCACACCCGTCTCCCGAGCGGCAACCGGACCTCGAACTCCGTCCGGCCGGGCTCCGACGTGCAGCGCATCGAGCCGCCGTGCTTGTCGACGATCTGGCGCGCGATCCCGAGGCCGAGCCCCGTCCCCTCGCCCTTCGCCTTGGTGGTGAAGAACGGCTCGAAGATCCGCGGCAGCGCCTCCTCTGGCACGCCCGGTCCATCGTCGACGACGCGCACCGTGACGCCGTCAGGATCGGCGTCGGTCTCGATCGTGATCGTGCCTCTACCGCCGAGTGCTTGCTGCGCGTTCGAGATCAGATTCGTCCACACCTGGTTGAGCTCGTCGACGTACACAGGCACGCGAGGCAGGTTGCCGTAGTGCCGTTCGACCACGATATCACGCAGCGTGTGGTGAAGGAGTGCGAGCGTGGTCTCGAGCCCCTCGTGGACATCGGCCTCGGTCCGGGTCGCCTGCTGGTCGAGGTGCGAGTAGCTCTTCAGCGCACCCACGATCCGCTGGATCTGGCCAACCGCGTGGCGAACCGTCGACGCGGTGCGGTGGAGATAGACGTGATCGGTCAGCGCGGCGACGACCTGGCGCAGGTCATGGACGGCGATCCCGTTGGTCGGGGTCGCGCGGGCGAGCAGCTCCTCGGTGTCCGCCCGCGTCGCGCCGAGATCGGCGAGATCGGTGGCGACCTGCTGCGCATTCGCGAGTCCTGCGGCCTCGAGGGCACCCGCGATCTCGCGCGCGACCTTGCGCGTGGTGAGGCTGGTCGCGAGCGGGCGTTCGGCGAGCTTGGGCGCGAGCGCCTCGAGCGCGGAGATCACTGCTGGCGTCCGCGCGACCAGCTCCGCGCCGTGACGCGCGACGCGGATCAGCGCGGCGCCGAGGCCATCGATCGACCCGCGGATCGCCGCCGTCGGCGAGTTGATCTCGTGGGCGACACCGGCGACCAGCACGCCGATGCCGGCCATCCGCTCCGACAGCACGAGCTGGGCCTGGGTCTCGCGCAGATTCGCCAGGGCCTTGCCGAGCTCGTGGTTGATCGCGGTCAGCTCGGCGGTGCGCAGCCGTACCTTCTTCTCGAGCTCCTCGCTGGCCCCGCGGACCTCCTGGTAGAGCGTCGCGTTCTCGACCGCGGCGCCCGCTTGATCGGCGAAGGTCGTCAGGAGATTCAAGTCGGCTTCCGAGAAGTCGTCGGTCCGGCGCCCGGAATCCCCCGGATCGCGCGGCGTGCGACCGACCGCGAGCACGCCGACGACCCGCCCCTTGCGCTCGAGTGGCAACGCGACCAGGGCACCGTGTGCGCCCGCGCGGATCGCCGCGTCGCCGTGCACGGGGTCGGAACCTGCGCGCTCGAGCTTGATCGAGGCACGCGACGTCGCGACCTGCTGGGCGAGCCCGCGGAGCGCGTCGGCGGCGGCGAGCGCCTCGTCGGTGGCGAGCGAGGTCGAGACGTCGGCGCGACGCGCGCGGGCCGCGGACGCGCGAAGTCCCGGCCTGGCACCACCCTCGACCAGCCACAGCGCGGCGAGCTGGACGTCGAACGTGCGAGCGACCGCGTCGACGATCTTGCGCGATACCGAGTCGAGGTCGATCACCGACGACACCGCGCGACCAGCGTCGTGCAGCGCCACGATCTCGCGCATGCGGGCGGCGAGCCGGGCCTGGTTGTCCTTCAGGGTCGAAGTCATCTGATTGAACGCGGTCGCGAGATCCGTCAGCTCGTCGCCACCGGCGATGTCGATCCGGTGATCGAGGTCGCCACGCGAGACCGCGATCGCACCGCGATGCAGCC
Organism: Kofleriaceae bacterium; assembly: GCA_037720695.1. Lineage (GTDB taxonomy): Bacteria > Myxococcota_A > Polyangia > Haliangiales > Haliangiaceae > JABFXX01. Next base: position 32,211 of record JBBJLY010000030.1, read on the forward strand.
GCGCGATCGGCGCACCGAGCCGGCGCGACCAGAACAGCGCGACGACGAGCGCGAACCCGATCGCGGCGAGCCCGCCGGCGAACAGGGTCCGCACCGCGAGGCGCTTGGTCGCCGCCAGGGGCTCGCGATCGACGGCGACCCCGATGATCCCGACCGGGCGATCCTTGTGATCGAGCAACGCCGTGGTCGCGACCTTGTATTGACCGGCGTCGAGATCGAGGTCGCGGATCACGACGTGTCCCGCGGTCGCGGCGATCCGATCCTCGTGCGCGAGCACGACCGTCTCCTCGCGGCGCCCGAGGCTCGAGCGGAACGTGACCTCGAGCTTGCCCGACGGTCCACCGAGCATGACGTCGGCCGCGAGCGCGCCCTTGATGCCATCGGCGAAGTCGCCATCGAACGGCGTCGACAGCACGAGCACTCCGCGGAGCGCGAGCGTGGAGTCGACGACCGGCGAGACCGCTCGCATCACCACGCGATCCTCGACGGTGACGAGGAACACCCCGCGCGTCCATGCCTGACCCAGCGCGAGGATCGCGTCACCCGGCTGGACGCCGATTCCCTTGAACCGCGCATCCGTGCTGCCCAGCGTGCGCTCGAGGACCGCCGTCCCATTGGCATCGAACAGCTGGAGCCGCGCGGACGGGATGTGCGTCTTCTGACTCGCGAGCCACGAGTCGGTGGCGGTCGACCCGTCGTGCAGCGCGGTCACCAGATCACTCGACTCCGAGAGCTGCACGGTCTCGTCACCGAGCCGTTCGACCGCGCGCAGCACCAGGTTGAGGCCGACCTGGAGCTGACGATCCGCGTCCTCGCGCAGACCGGTCTCGAGGCTCGACAGGATCACGCGGGTGGCGAGCAACGCGACGATCACCACCGGCACCAGCGCCGCGAACACCATCGCGGCGACCAGCTTCGTCCGCATCCGCAGCCGCAGCTCGGGCGTTGGCGTCGGCGTGACGAGCTTCGGGATGCGCAAGCTCGACAGCCCGAAGCGCCGCGTGCGGTTGGTGTCCTGGGTCTCGGGCAGCGGATCGGTCGGCGTCTCGGTCATCGCCCGCGCCGTCCGATCAACGGATACAGCGGGTGGCCAAGCGGTGACAGCACGAGGTTCGTGAGCTCGGCGCGCGCAGCGACCACGAGCTCGGAGTGCGCGATCGGCACCCACGGCGCGTCCTCGGCGATGCGCTCCTGGACCGCACGGTAGAGCCCGGTGCGGATCACCTCGTCGGTCGAGCCCTGGGCTTCGATCAGCAGGCGATCGACGGCTGGGTCGCGATAGAACGCGACGTTGCGCGCCGAGCCGACGACCGCGTTGTCCGAGTGGAACAGCACGTAGAGAAAGTTGTCAGGATCGCCGGTGTCGCCGATCCAGCCGAACATCGCGAGGTCGTGCTCGCCGGCCGCGAGCGATGCGCGGTGGATCGAGTGCGGCTGCAGTACCAGCTCGGTGTGGATCCCGACCTGCTCGAGCGCCGCCTGGAGAAACCGTGCGACCCGCTCGGGTTGCGGCTGGTACTGGCGCGGGGTCGACGACGAGTACAGCTTGTACACCCGATCCGGATCGAAGCGCTTCGCCGCGATCGCCTCGCCGAGCAGCTTGCGCGACAGCACCGGGTCGAAGCCGTAGCGTGTGCTCGGCTGATGGTAGCCCCACTGGGTGGGCGGCAGCGGCCCGTCGGCGGCCACCGCGCGCCCCTGGTACGCGAGCTTGACGATCGGTTCCTTGTTGATCGCGTGGCTGATCGCGCGGCGCACGCGCAGATCGTCGAACGGCGGATGCGTGAAGTTGAACGCGAGGTAGCTGACGTCGTTGCCCGGCGTGTGGTGCAACGCCATGTCGGGGTGCAGCTCGACGAACGATTGCTCGTCGGGGAGGATCGAGGTCGCGAGATCAACCGACCCGGACTCGAGCTCGACCAGACGCTGGCGCTCGTCGGCGACGACGCGGAACACGATCAGGTTCATCCGCGGCCGCGACCCCCAGTAGCGGTCATTGCGCCGGACGACCACTTGTTCGCCGACGGTCCACGACGCGAACGAGAACGGCCCGGTCCCGGTCGGGTGACGCTGAAACGCGTCCCCCCATTGGCGCACCGCCGTCGGCGAGACAATCGGATACATCGCGAGATCGCCGAGCAGCGGTGCGTAGGGATGGGCAACGTCGATCGCGACCGTGCGCGGACCGACCGCGACGACCTGGGTGACCCCCTTCAACAGCGACCGCCAGAACGAGCCGCCCTCCCCCGCGAGGTAATTGGCGTGCGCGGGGTCGAGCAGCCGCTGGAACGAGAACACCACGGCGTCGGCATCGAGCGGGGTGCCGTCGTGGAACACCACGTTTGGCCGGAGGTGAAACGTCCATTGCTTGCGATCGGCCGAGATGTCCCAGCGCTCCGCGAGGCCCTCCTCGATGTCCGTGGTGCCGGGCTTCCAGCGGACCAGCCCCTCGAAGATCAGCTGCCCGACCTCGACCGACTCGGTGTCCGTGACCCGGACCGGGTCGAGCGACTGGACGTCCGTGGCATGGGCGACGACCAGCGCTCCTGGATCGCGGCGGCGGTGGGACGGCTTCTCGGGGTCGCAGCTCGCCATGGCGAGCACGCCCAGGAGCACGATCGCCGGACGCATCGCCAAACTCTACACCACACGCCGGGCCCATCCCCGGGAACCCCGTGCATTGACTCGCCGCATTCGCTGACTTAGCGTCCCGGCACGGTCAAATGTGTGGTTCACCGGTGCCGGTGAATGCAGGACCGCGAGCATCGTCACAAGGGGAACGTTCCGTCCATGCGCCTAGCCTCCGCTCTTGCAGCACTCGCGTGTCTTGCCAGCTGTGACATCGGCAAGATCACCGTCAACACGACCTCGAAGGTCCTGCTGCGGGCTCAGCCGAGCCTGCAGCAGGAGGCGGACTACGAGCTCGCGCGCCAGGCGATCCCGGGTGCGCTGAAGACCATCGAGGGCTTCTGGATCGTGGATCCGGAGAATCCGCGCCTGATTCGCATCCTGACCGAAGGCTATTGCCAGTACGGCACGGCGTTCGTCGAGGACGACTGGGAGGTCGCGAAGTTCAAGAAGGACCTCGAGCAGATCGAGTATCACAACACCCGATCGACTCACATCTTCACGCGCTGCTTGAACTACGCCCTGACGACGCTCGGTCCGCGCTGGCGCAAGGAGATCTTCGGTACGCCGGAGGTGGTCGCGAAGCTGATCAAGGACACCGGCCACGGCCAGCGCTTCCCGCTGCTGTTCGCCGGCCTCGCGCTCGGCTCGCTGATCAATCACAACCTGACGCGCATCGAGATGCTCGCGCACCTGTCGACCGTGCAGCTGATGCTCGAGCGCGTGGTCGAGATCGACGCGAAGCATGGCGCGCCGACCAACAAGTCGCACGCCGCGCTGCCTCACGTCGCGCTCGGCATGCTCCACACCGGACGCGCGAAGTCGATGGGTGGTGAGCCCGAGAAGGGCAAGGCGTCGTTCGAGCAGGCGCTCGCAATCACGGACCAGAAGTTTCTGCTCGCGCGCACGCTGATGGCCTACCGCGTCGGCCTGGCGATGAACGATCGCAAGTTCTTCCATGACGAGCTGAAGAAGGTGCTCGAGACCCCACCGTCGGTGTGGCCCGAGCAGCGTCTCGCAAACGAGGTCGCCCATCGTAAGGCGCGCCGCTATCTGTCGAAGGAAAAGGAGCTCTTTCAATGATCAAGCTACTCACCCTGTGTGCTGGCGCTGCGCTGGCGTTGTCGTCTGCCACGGCGGAGGCCGGCGAGATCCGGATCGCGACGCTCGCGCCCTCGGGCAGCCCGTGGATGTCCGTGCTCGACAAGGCGGCCAACGAGATCAAGGAGAAGACCGCCGGCCGCGTCACCATGAAGTACTTCGAGGGTGGCCAGCAGGGCGACGAGCGTGACTTCGTCGACAAGATCAAGCTCGGCCAGCTCGACGGGGCGGCCGTGACGTCGATCGGCCTGTCGATGATCGACGAGTCGATTCGCGTGCTCGAGCTCCCCACCATGTTCGCGTCCGCGGACGAGGTCGACTACGTCGCCGACAAGATGTGGCCGTACTTCCAGAAGAAGTTCGAGAAGAAGGGCTTCCGGCTCAACGATCGCGGCGAGGTCGGCTGGATCTACTTCATGTCGAAGACCAAGGTGACCTCGGTCGCCGAGCTGAAGAGCCTGAAGCTCTGGCAGTGGGGCGACGACAAGCTCGTCGGTGCGATGTTCAAGAAGCTCGGCGTCAGCGGCGTCAAGCTGGGCGTCCCCGAGGTCGATCCGTCGCTGACGTCGGGTCGGATCAACGCGTGCTACGGCTCGCCGGTCGCGGCGGTCGCGCTGCAGTGGTACTCGAAGGTCAAGTACATCACCTCGATGCCGATGAGCTTCGCGATCGGCGCGACCGTCGTGTCGCTGAAGGCGATCGAGAAGATGTCGGCCGAGGACCAGAAGGTGATCGAGGAAATCGGCAAGTCGTCGGCCCGCAAGCTGCGCAAGACGATCCGCAAGGCGAACGAGGATGCGAAGACCACGATGACCCGCAAGGGCATCCAGGTCGTCGAGACCCCGGCCGCGATGGTCGACGAGTTCACCAAGCAGGCCGCGATCGTTCACAAGGAGATGGTCGGCAAGGTCTACTCCCAGGAGGAGCTCGACATGGTGATCAAGTACCGTGACGAGTTCCGCGCCAAGAAGGGCGCAAAGAAGTAGTCACCCCCGATTGCGGTTCGCTTGACACGCCACCTACCATCCGGCGGTGAGCGAACCATCCGACGGGGCCGACGGGGACGGATCGGGCAAGCCCAAGTCCAGGGACGAGGGTGGCCCGATCCGAGAGGACGATAACGTAGCGGCGACCGGCGAGGTTCGCGATGACCTCGAGGTCCCTGCCACCCGCAAGCAGGAAGCGGTGAAGTCCGAGGCCACGGCCGACGACGCACCGAGTCGGCCGAGCTCGATCGAGATCGACCACGCCCCGCTGATCTACCCGGACGACGGGTCAGTCTCGGCAGGCGTCCGCAAGCTCGACAGGCAGCTCGGCGTCGCCGAACAAGGCGTGCTGGTCGCGCTGCTGTCGGCGATCATCCTGTTCGCGGCCGGCAACGCGATCCTCGACAAGCTCGCCGGCATCCAGATCCACCTGAAGGACGAGATCATCCGCGGCGGCACGTTCGCGATCGCGCTGCTCGGTGCCGCGTTCGCGACCCAGCAGTCACGCCACCTCGCGATGGACTTGATCTCGCGCCGGCTGTCGCCGCGCGCGCGGCTGATCCTCAAGGTAATCCTGTCGCTGTTCGTCGTCTTCATCGTCTCGCTGCTCGTGCGCGCGGGCTACCACACGGTGAAGATCCAGAAGCCCTCGGACGAGCTGATCTTCACCCCGACGCTGATCGCCTGGATGGTCCCCGTCGGCGGGTGCCTCGTCATCCTCCACACGATCTTCCACATCATCATCGACGTCGATTACCTCGCCCGTCACAAGCTTCCGCCCGAGCGGATGAGATCGGGACACTGAGATGGAGACCGTCCTCATCATCCTGCTCGCCCTGGTGTTCATCTGCGGCGCGCCGCTGTTCACCGTGATGCTTGCCGGCACCGCGCTCGGCACGCTGTTCTCGCTGCGTGGCTTCGAGATCAACTTCGACGGCGCGATCAACAAGATGTTCCGGATCTCGTCGCGCGACGAGATCGAGGTGCTGTCGACGATCCCGCTGTTCATCTTCGCCGGGTATATCCTCGCCGAGGCCAAGACCGCCGACCGGCTCGTGCGATTCGCGAACGCGATGCTGGGCTGGCTACCGGGCGGGCTCGCGGTCGTCACGATCGGCACCTGCGCGCTGTTCACGGTGTTCACCGGCGCCTCGGGCGTCACGATCATCGCGCTCGGTGGCGTCCTCATGCCGGCGCTCGTCCGCAACGGCTACCCCAAGAAGTTCTCGATGGGCCTGATCGCCGGCACCGGCGCCGTCGGCCTGCTGTTCCCACCCGCCCTGCCGCTGTTCATCTACGGCACCGTCTACGGTCTGACCGGGCTCGACAAGGGCGCGTGGGCGACCGAGCGCTTCATCTTCGCCGGCATCGTGCCCGGCATGGTCCTGATCGCGATGCTGTCCGCAGTCGCGATCACCGTCGCCGTCGTCCGCAAGTTGCCGCGCCAGAAGTTCGTGTCGGGCGAGCTCGGCCGGAGCTTCGTCACGGCGCTGCCGGAGCTGTTCATCCCGTTCGGCGTCATCCTCGGGATCGCGAGCGGCTTCGCGCTGCCCGACATCGCGGCGCTGACCGTGCTCTACGTCGTGATCCTCGAGGTCTTCGTGTTCCGCACGATCTCGTTCCGCCAGATGTGGGGTCTCAGCACCGAAGCGATGGCGATGATCGGCGCGATCTTCGCGATCATCTTCGCGTCCACCGCGCTGACGGACTTCATGGTGCAGGCCGAGGTCCCGAAGAAGCTGGTCGCGTTCACCCAGGACCACGTCAGCTCGAAGATCGTATTCCTGCTCGCGATCAACGTGATCCTGCTGATCGTCGGCACGGTGATGGACATCTTCTCGGCGATCGTCGTGGTGCTGCCACTGATCGCCCCGATCTCGCGCGCGTACGGCATCGACCCGTATCACCTCGGCGTGATCTTCCTGTTGAACCTCGAGATCGGCTACCTGCACCCTCCCGTGGGGCTCAACCTGTTCTTGACCAGCGTGAAGTTCCAGCGACCGATCACCGAGGTGATGTGGGCCACGATCCCGTTCCTCATCACGATGATCGTCGCGCTGTTCATCATCACCTACGTCCCGGCACTGACGATCACGAGCCTCGATCCGACAAGCTTCCCCGAAGCGCCTCGGACCGCACCGATCAGTAACCTGACGGAGCTGGTTGCGGATGGCATCGTCGAGACCAAGATCACGGTCACCCAGGTCACGCTGGTCGACAGTGCAGGCGTACCGCTGATGAGATCGGGCAAACCGATCCAGCGGACGCTCGACGACTGCCATCAGCTGCTCAAGCAGATCCAGGCGACCGCAACCAAGAGCGATGGCACCGGGACCGCGATCGATCCGAACGAAGCGCGCAAACCCTACGTCGCGTGTCGCCGGCTGTTCGTCGACGTCACCAACTGCAAGGCCGACAAGCCCTGCGAGTACAAGGCGATCTCGAAGTGGACGGTCGAGGTCCTGAACGACGAGGACAATCCCAAGGACGCCGTGCTCGTGGTCCAGGAGGTCGGATACCTCGACGAGTTTGGCGCGCCGCTCGCCAACGACGAGCTCGACGCCGAGGGCAAGATCATCAAGTCGACCCCGATCGTCGATCAGGACGGCAAGCCGTACGTCCGCCGGGCCGCCTGGTGCGACACTCTCAAGCTGAGCTCGGATCACGAGAAGTGCCTCGGGCTGTTCATCGCGTCGTCGAGCTGCCGCATCAACTACGAGGACGACCTCGAGGACGTCCAGGAGTGCATCGCCGAGAAGTGCGGTGGTGACGGCGGCAAGCAGGACGACGACGAGACGCCAGCGCCGACCGAAGGCGCCGGTTCGGCTGCCGGTTCGGCTGCCGGATCTGGATCAGCGGGATCGGCCGCACCTGTGGCACTGCCGGTGGATCCTGCCGCGTGTGCCGCCGCCGCGGTCGAGGAGTGCGTCAAGGAGCCGGTGACCCGGTGCATCGCGAAGGAAGTTGCCGGCTGGGTCAAGGCCAACCCGAGCACGGCGTTCAACCCGCCCTTGAAGTAGCGTGGCACCCGGCGCACTGCTCAAGCTCCTGCGACCCCACCAGTGGGTGAAGAACCTGTTCGTCGCGGCACCGCTGGTGTTCGCGCGACACCTCGTTGACTGGGAGCTCGCGCTGCGATCCGGCCTCGCCGTGCTCGCGTTCTGCGCACTCTCGGGTGCGGTCTACGCGTTCAACGACATGCGCGATGCGGAGGCGGATCGAGTGCATCCGACGAAGCGCCATCGCCCGATCGCCGCGGGCAAGATCTCCGAGCGCACGGCGCTGATCACGTCGATCCTGCTCGCCGTCGGCGCGCTCGCCGGGAGTGCGCTGCTCCACTGGAAGGTCGCGGCGTTCGCCGGCGCGTACCTGCTGCAGAACATCCTCTACAGCATCAAGCTCAAGCAGATCGCGTTCCTCGATGTCGCGTTGATCGCGAGCGGGTTCATCCTGCGCGTGCTCGCCGGTGCCGCCGCGATCGGGGTGGCCGCCTCGGGCTGGCTGCTGCTGTGCACCGCGTTGCTCGCGTTGATGCTCGGCCTCGGCAAGCGTGCGCACGAGCTGGCGTGGGCCGAGCGCAGCGGCCAGGCGGCGACCACGCGCGCCGCGCTCGCCGGCTACCGGCTGGGCGTCGTGCGCCGCACGCTGCTCGTGCTCGCGGTGGCGACGGTCGCCGCGTTCGTGGCGTACACCCTCGACGCTCACACCCGCAGGTTCTTCGAGACCGACTACCTCGTGGTGTCCGCGCCGTTCGTCGCGATCGGGGTCGCACGCTACCTCACCCTCGCGCTGTGGCGCCCGAAGGACGAGAGCCCGACCGAGGCGATGCTGCGCGATCCGCTGTTCCTGATCGTGCTCGCCGCGGCCGGCGTCACGATCCTCTACCTCATCTACTCGTGATACAGACAGCGCAATGCCCGACGAGCCTGCCATCGCCAAGCGCAAGGCAGACCACCTCGAGGTTGCCGCTTCCGGCCGCGCCGACTTCAAGGCGACGACGCTCCTCGAGCACGTCCACCTGATCCACCAGGCGCTGCCCGAGCTGGCGGTCGACGAGGTCGACCTCGCGACCCGCTTCGTCGGCAAGCAGCTGCGTGCGCCGCTCCTCATCACGGGGATGACGGGCGGTACGCCCGAGGCCTCGGCGGTCAACCGCGATCTGGCGCGCGCGGCCCAGGCGGCCGGCATCGCATTCGGCGTCGGCTCGCAACGCGCGATGGACGAACACCCCGAGCTCGCCGGGACCTACCAGATTCGCGATGTCGCCCCCGACGTCGTCTTGCTCGGCAACCTCGGCGGCGTTCAGGCGCTCGCGATGGGACCCGCTCGCATCGTCGAGCTGGCCAACCGGATCGGCGCGGACGCGATCGCGATCCACCTGAACCCTGGCCAGGAGCTGATCCAGGCCCACGGCGACCGCGATTTCCGCGGAGTCAGCGATGCGATCGCACGGCTCGTCGCGGCCACGCAGCTGCCGATCGTGGTCAAGGAGACCGGCTGCGGCCTGTCGGTCCAGGCCGCGCGTGCCCTCGCGGCCGCCGGGGTCGACACCGTCGATGTCGCGGGCGCGGGCGGGACCAGCTGGGTCGCCGTCGAGGCCGAGCGGGCCGCGGCGGGCTCGGATGCTGCGTCGCTCGGTCAGGAGCTCCGCGAGTGGGGCATCCCGACGGCGGTCTCGGTCGTCGCCTGTGTTCGTGCCGGTCACACGGTCGTGGCATCGGGCGGCATGCGCACCGGCCTCGACGTCGCGCGCGCACTCGCCCTCGGGGCCCGCCTCGGCGGGATGGCCGCGCCGCTGCTGCGCGCGCATCGCGCCGGCGGCTACGAGGCCGTCTGCCGCGAGCTCGATCGCATCCTCGCCTCGCTTCGAACGATCTGTGTCCTCACGGGCTCCCCCACCGCAAGCGCGCTGGCCAAGGCGCCGCACCACCTCGGCGCGCCTCTCCGGGCGTACCTCGCCGATCTCCAGCTGGATCGCACGTGACCTGCGTCGGCTGGGGCAAGATCATCCTGCTCGGCGAGCACGCCGTCGTATACGGCTACCCCGCGCTCGCGGCCGCGCTCGATCGCGGCGTCATCATCGATCCCGTTCCAACTCCCGCCGGCGGCCCACTGCGCCTCGATATCCCGGCCTGGGAGCTCAAGGTCCGCGCGGGCGACGACCACCCGGTCGCCGATGGGCTGTGCGCGATCGCGGACTCCCTCGGCGTCGGTCGCCCCGCCCTGTCGCTGATCGGCGATGCCCAGATCCCACACAGCGCCGGCCTCGGCTCGTCGGCCGCGCTTGCAGTCGCGGTCGCCCGCGCCCTGCTCGCGCATGCCCGGCGCCCGCCCGAGCCGGCGACGATCGGCAACGCGGCCGGGGCGAGCGAGACGCTACTTCACGGCCGCGCGAGTGGCATCGATGTCGCGCTCGCGCTCGCGGGCGGCATCGGGGTCTACCGCAAGAGCACTGGCCTCCGCCCGATCGCCGCGCGCGGCGTGCGCGTCCTGGTCGGGCCCAGCGGCACACCGCGCTCCACCGCGGCGATGGTCGAGCGGATCGCCGACGCCACCCACGCCCTGCCCGCCGACGAGCGCCTCGCCGAGCTCGGTGGGCTCACCGATTCCGGGACGACGGCGCTCCTCGCCGGCGATCACGCGACGCTAGGCATCGCGATGAATCGCGCGCACGAGATCCTCGCCGGCCTCGGCGTGTCCACACCACAGCTCGACTCGCTGTGCGAGGCGGCGCGTGCAACCGGTGCCCACGGTGCCAAGCTGACCGGCGCCGGCGGCGGCGGCGCGATCATCGCGATCGCGCCGCGCGAACGCGAGAATGCGATCCTCGCCGAGTGGAAGTCGATCGGCGTCACCGGATTCGTGGCGACGGTCGGCGCGCGCTAAGCTGTGCGAGCGTGATCTACCTCGTCGATAACTCTCTCGATGGCAAGGGCACGAGCCCGCGCGAGCTCGCCGCGGCATTCGCCCAGCTCCGGCCGCAGACGCCGCTCGTTCGCGACCACTACACGAAGGCGTCGCTGGCACGCATCGCCGAGCTGGCTCCGACCCACATCGTGCTGAGCGGGCAGCCGGATCCATGGACGCGTTATCGCGCCGAGGATCTGGCCGGCGTGTTCGAGATCATCCGTCAGGCCCGCCAGCCGATCCTCGGGGTGTGTGGCGGGCACCAGCAGATCGCCCTGTGCTTCGGCGGCGAGGTGCGGCTGATGAAGCGCCTGATCCCCGGCGAGGGCTACACGGGCGCGCTGCGCGTCCGGGGCTTTCGTGAGGTCGAGCTCTATGGCCACGGCTTGTTCGCTGGCCTCCCCACGCGGGTCTCGATCTGGCATTCGCACTGCGAGGAGGTGCCGGTGTTGCCGCCGGACTTCGCGCACATCTCGTCGAGCAAGACGTGCCGCATCGAGGGCATGCAGCATCGGACGCGACCGCTGTTCGGGGTCCAGTTCCACCCCGAGCTGTTCGATCACGCGCACCCGCACGGGCGCCGGATCCTCGAGAACTTTCTCGGGGTCTAGCGCTTCGGCCGGTACGCCGCGTCGTCCTCGATCACGGAGACCTGCCGCGCAGGCTTCGAGACCGCGTAGAACGCATATTTCGGATCGGCGAGCGTGCCGTGCTGGACCGCGATCACGAACCGCTCGATCTCGTCGGCGCACAGCTTCGCGCGATGGACCCGTTCGGCCGGGTTGGTGGCGACGAAGGCCTCGCGCGCCAGCGTCTCGGCGAGCGTGCTCGCTTCGACCGACTCGCTGAAGAAGTGCCGGCCGTCCCTGGTCACGGCTACTGCTTGCCGCCGTCGTTGTCGTTGCCTGATAGCTTCTTCGCGAACGGGTTGTTCGTGAAGCCCGCGACGCCCCAGTTCGCAGGCGGCTCGGCGGGGCGGCGATCGTCACGCGGTGGGCCGCGGCGATCGTCGCGCGGCGGGCCGCCGCGATCATCGCGCCGGGGGCCGCCGCGGTTCTGGCCTTGCCACTCCCCGCCCCGCTGGTTCGGACCGCGGTCGTTCGGGCCGCGATCGTTCGGGCCGCGATCGTTCGGGCCGCGATCGTTCGGGCCGCGATCGTTCGGGCCGCGATCGTTCGGGCCGCGATCGTTCGGACCGCGATCGTACGGACCCGAATAGGGACCACGATCGTTGGGGCCGCGATCGTTGGGGCCCCGATCGTTCGGGCCCCGATCGTTCGGGCCGCGGTCGTTCGGGCCGCGGTCGTTCGGGCCGCGGTCGTTCGGGCCGCGGTCGTTCGCCCCGCCATACGGGCCGCGCTGGTTGGTTCCGCGATCATTCGGGCCGCCGCCATACGGACCGCGATTCGGGCCGCGATCGTTCGGGCCGCCACTGTTCGGGCCGCCGCTGTTCTGGCCGCCGCTGTTCGGGCCGCCGCTGTTCGGGCCGCCGTTGTTCTGGCCGCCGTTGTTCTGGCCGCCATTGTTCTGGCCACCATTATTCTGGCCACCATTATTCTGGCCGCGCTGATCGAAGCTCCGCTGGTCGTTGCCACGCGGACCCCGTCCGCGTCCCGGGCCGCGCTGGTTCTGTCGCGGCGCACCCTGCGGCCCCTGGCCTTGCTGACCTTGCTGACCTTGCTGGCCTTGCTGGCCTTGCTGGCCCTGCTGGTCTTGCGGTCCCTGACCCTGTGGGCTCTCGGCCGACTGCCCCTGCTGCGGATCGACTGCACCGTCCGCACGCTGCCCGCCCTGCGCTCCTTCGCCGCCGCGCGGCTGCCACTGCCGGGTCTCGCGGCCATGATCGTTGCGATCGCGGCGCGGACCTCGGTTCTGCTGCTGGTTCTGGTGCTGACCGTCCTGCACCTCGCCCTGACCCTGCTGCTGCTGCTGCTGACCCTGCTGCTGCTGCTGACCCTGCGGCTGCTGCTGCTGCTGCTGACCCTGCTGCTGCTGCTGACCTTGCTGCTGCTGGCCCGGCTGGCCCGGACCACGACCCCGGCCGCCCCGGCCACGACCGCCGCGCGGCTGACCGTCCCCACGCGCCTGCTGGCCGTCGCCGCGTGGCTGCTGCGGCTGGCGCTGCTGCTGACCGCCGGCCTTGCGGGCCGACAGCGCGATGCGCTTGCGCTGGTTGTCGACCTCGAGCACGCGGACCGTCATCTTCTGGCCGACCTTCACGACGACGCTCGGGTCGGCGACGAACTGATCGGACAGCTGGCTGACGTGGACGAGGCCATCGTTGTGGACGCCGATGTCGACGAACGCACCGAACGCCGTCACGTTGGTCACGATGCCTTCGAGCACCATGCCGACCTTGAGATCGTCCATCGAGGTGACGTCGTCGCGGAACTTCGGCGGCTCGAACTCGGCGCGCGGATCGCGGCCCGGCTTCGACAGCTCGGCGGCGATGTCGCGCAGGGTGGGCTCTCCGACGTCGGCGGTGACGTACTTCGAGAAGTCGATCCTGTCGACCAGGTCCTGGTTGCCGATCAGCTGCGGTAGCTCGACGCCGGCGTCGGCGGCGATCTTCTCGACCAGCGAGTAGCGCTCCGGATGCACGGAGGAGCTGTCGAGCGGGTGCGCCGCACCGGCGATCCGGAGGAAGCCGGCGGCCTGCTCGAACGCCTTGGGCCCGAAGCCCGACACCGCCATCACGGCATCTCGGGAGTCGAACTTGCCGTTGCTGTCGCGGTGGAGCACGATCTTCTTCGCGAGCGACTTGCCGATGCCGGCGACGTACCCGAGCAACTGCGCGCTGGCGGTGTTGAGCTCGACACCGACCCGGTTGACACAATCCTCGACGACATCGCCGAGCTTCTTGATGATCAGGTTCTGGTTGACGTCGTGCTGGTACTGGCCAACGCCGATCGACTTGGGCTCGATCTTCACCAGCTCGGCGAGCGGATCCTGGAGCCGGCGAGCGATCGAGATCGCGCCGCGGATCGTCAGGTCGAGCTCGGGGAACTCCTCGCGCGCGAGGTCGGACGCGGAATAGACGCTGGCGCCGGCTTCGTTGACCTGGACGACGAACGGGGCGTCGGGACCCTCTCGCAGGCCGGCATCGCCGAGCGTGCGCTTGACGAAGATCTCCGCCTCGCGCCCACCAGTGCCGTTGCCGACCGCGATCGCGCGCGCTGGAAACTTGTTGACGAACGCGAGCAGCTCGTCCTTGGCCTTCGCCAGCTGGGCATCGCCCTGGGTGATGTAGATCGTGACGGTGCCGAGGAACTTGCCGGTCGCGTCGATCGCGGCGCACTTGCAGCCGGTGCGCATACCCGGATCGACGCCGATCACGGCGGCGGTGCCGAGCGGTGCGGCGAGCATCAGGTTGCGCAGGTTACCGGCGAAGATGTCGACGGCGGCCGTGTCGGAGCGCTGCTTGAGCTCGGCGCGCACGTCGTTCTCGACGCTGGGTGCGAGCAGCCGCTTGAACGCGTCGGCGATCGCGAGTGCGAGCTGGCCGCTCCACGGCGAGCTCGGATCGAGCTTGGCCAGCCGCTCGACGCCGCCGATCACGCGAGGCGCCTCGACCGCGACATGCGCGCGGAGCACGCCCTCGGCCTCGCCGCGACGGATCGCGAGGAAGCGATGCGAGGGGATGGTCTTCACCGCCTCGCTGAACTGGTAGTACTGCTCGAACTTGGTCGGCTCGTCGGACTTGCCCGGCACGACCTCGGAGATCAGCGTGCCGTGGTCGCCGAACTCGCGACGAACGAACGCGCGAACCTCGGCGGTGTCGGCCACGATCTCGGCGACGATGTCCCGCGCACCGGCGAGCGCCTCCTCACTCGTCTCGAGCCCCGCCGTGACGAGGCCCGCGGCCTCCGCGGCAGGGTCACCCTCGTTCGACTGCGAAAGAATGCGTTGCGCGAGCGGCTCGAGCCCCTTGTCGCGCGCGACCGAGGCGCGGGTCTTGCGGCGCGGCCGGTAGGGCGCGTAGAGGTCCTCGAGGTCGGACTTGCTGTCCGCGGCGCGCAGCTTGGCCTCGAGCTCCGGAGTGAGCTTGCCCTGCTCGTCGACCGACGCGAGGATCGCGGCGCGGCGCGTCTCGAGCTCGACCAGGTACTCGCGGCGCTCCTCGATCGCTCGGATCTGGACCTCGTCCAGGCCCCCCGTGCGCTCCTTGCGGTAGCGCGCGATGAACGGGACGGTGTTGCCCTCGTCGAGCATCGCGATCACCGCCGCCACCGCGCCCGGGGCGAGCCCAAGTCCTTGGGCCACCGGTGGCACCGGATCGAAGTTCACGGCACTGGAAACAGTCGCTTGCTCGTCGGTGCTCGAGCTGCGGACCGTACCCACCGCGGCCCCGACGAGCAAGGCGATTGGGCAGCGACGATGGCAGGCCGAAACATCGTCCGGTCGGCCCGGCTGGCACGCCCTGCGCTACGGCTGCTTCGACAGCGCGGTCTTCAGCAGGCCGAGCAGGTCCCGGACGGTGTCGCGACAGAACACGAACGCGGCGCCGATGTACGCCAGCGCACCGGCGACCATCATCGCGCTCAGCAGAATTCCGGGATGGTCGGCGCCGATCGCGACCAGGCCCTGGTGCGCCCCGAACACGGCACCTGCCATGACCACGCATGCCATCACCGGCTGGAGGAAGCCGGCGAGCAGCCGCCGGGGCGACGGGCCCTCGCGCAGCACGAGCATCACGCCTGCGATCGCCGTGATGCCAAACGCGATGCCGACGGCTCCACTCGCTTCGCGGAGCCCGTAGCGCTGCAGGATGATGATGCCGACGATCAACAGGCCGAGCTTCGCGAGCTCGAGGAACATGAGGCGGTTCGTCTTCGACTCGGCTTCGAGATACGCCGAGAGCAGCCACACGATCGGCCGGAACACCGAGAGACAGGCGAGCACGGCGAGGAGCGGCGCGACGAGCTGCCACTCGTTCGCCGGCAAGATCAGCTCGATCAACGGGTACGCGATCAGCCCGAGCCCGACCGCGAGCGGGAAGATGATCAGCGACAGCAGCGCGGTGGAGCGTTCGAGTGCACGCGGCCGGCGCTCCGTCGGTAGCTCGGCCATCGACGGCATCAGCACCATCGCGATCTGCTCGCCGACCTGCACGGCAGGAATGTCGGCGAGGTTGTACGCCATGTTGTACGCGCCCGTCGGCCCCGGCCCGAAGTAGTGCGAGATGGTGAGGTTGTCCCAGTAGCGCGACGCGCCATGCGCGAGCCCCTGGATGCCGAGCGGCACGCCGTAGCGGAGCATGTCCGCGAACCGCGACCACCGCAGCTTCACCGGCGTGGCCCAGCTCGCGATGCCGGCCGCCCGCACGAGGACCACGACCACGACGACCGATTGCACGACGTTCGCGAGCACGATCGACCACCCGCCGTAGCCGAGCGCTGCGAGCGAGAGGGCCACGATCGTGTACGACGTCTCGCCAAAGAACAGCGCGATGCCGGCGGCGCGGAACTTCATATCGCGCTGGAGGACGCGCTCGGGCATCGCGCCGAGCCGCCGGATATACAGCGCGAGGCACATCACCGGGATGTAGTTGGCAGCAGCCGGTGCGTCGAAGAACGGGGCGAGCCGCCCCCCGAACATCGCGACGAGCCCGAGCGATACCGCGCCGAGCACCATGTATGCGACGGTCGCGTGCCATGTGACCTCGGCCTTGTCCTCGCCACGCCCCTTGACCACGGCGTATTGCCCGAAGCCCCAGATCGTGGCCCAGTTCGCCGTCATCGAGATGATCGCAGCATCCGAGACCTCACCGATCTGGTGCGGGCTCAGGAACCGCGTCATCAGCAGGGTACCGCCCACGCCGATTGCGCGCGCGCCCATGCTCGAGATGATCGTCCACAGCGCTCCGCGCGCGGCCTTTCGCGCGAGCGACATCAGCGCGCCAGCCCGCGCTGGACTCGCTTGTACACGGCGTAACCAAGGTGCTTCGCGCGGTCGACGAGCGGCATCGCCCCGACGCGTCGCGGATGCACGCCGAGCGCGCGCATCCGTTCGTTGACGCGATACACGGCGCTGCGGCGATCACCTTCGGGCGTGCGGAACGTGATGCTGAACGACACCGACGCTTCCGCTCCGTTCTTGACGTAGTGCGGTGCATTGACGGGAACGTGCACGCCATCGCCGGGCGCGAGCTCGAACGTGCGCGCTTCGCTCGTGCGCTGCTCGTCGAGCACGAGGTTGCGATGCTCGCCGCGATAGAACCGCTCGATTTCCTGCTCGCCGAGCACGCTGCGATCGAACACCGAGATCGACTTGGTGCCGCGGATCTGGAGCAGGAAGTTGTACTCGTGATCGATGTGATACGGCGTCACCGACCCGGGCGAGGAGATGAAGATGAAGCCCTGCCGCGCGCGCATCCCCGGAGCGAACGGCCTGACTTCATCGAGGCACTCGTAAAGGATCCGCCGGTACTCGGGATCGACCTCGACGCGCTTCAGCACCATCCACGACCGCGCGTCGGTGATGCGCCGAATCGTCTCTTCGATCGACAGCCCCGTCCGCGGCGTCTGCGTCGGGTCCTGCGTGAGTGGCAAGTCGCCGGCGTTGTACTCGACCGCCTCGGGCGGCATCCGGCGCGCGAGCTCGACCAGGCGCTCGAGGGAAAACAGGGGATGGCCGACCAGGGAGTGCCGGACCGAGAACGGCCGCTGATTGAAGTCGGTCGTGAACCGTTCGGAGTCGATCGAGAGCAGTGACATGCTCACGTCCTTTGGATCCGGACGCGGCGCCAGACATCGCGAAGCGCACCGGACAGGAAGCGTACGAGCGGCAACGCCGCGACGGTGAGCTCTGCGAACCGATGGCCGCTCGGGATCACGAGGGTCTCGATCGCGACGCGATCGCGCCACAGATGTCCGATCATCGGATGGTCGGCGGCTGCACCGGAGTCCATCCACCCGGGCGCGCCCGGCGCGTGCAGCCGGCGCAGCTGTTCGAGCTCGAGCAACACGCCCGGCGAGAACCGCGAATAGCTCTCGTCATAGGCGATCTTGAACGCGACCGCGCCATCGCCCCCGAGCAGGTTGCACTTCATGGCGATCGCGCGGCCATCGAGGCGCAGCGCGAGCATCACCCAGCGACCGCGCTCCATCGCGCCACGCGCGTACGCACGAAACACCTCGAGGGTCGCTCGATCCGTTTTGAGTGCCGTGCCGCCCTGCCCTTTCCAGCCGAGGGCCTCGAGCTCGAGGAATTCCTCCAGCCAGCGCTCCAGATCACCGCCGGGCTCGAGCTGGTCGTACACCAGCGATCCGGACTCGCCGAGCCGGCGCTCCTGCCGGCGCAGCTCCTTGCGCTTCTTCCCCGACATCGCGTGATCGAGATAGCGCTCGAGGTCAGCGGCCGGGCGAAACAAGGCGCGCGTGTGAGACGACTCGTGGAACGCCTTCAGGCCGAGTCCTCGCAACGTCTCGATCAGTGCATGCCCGAACGCGCCGTCCGAACGGATCGTTTGCAACTCGAACAGCATCGCGTCGGTCGAACGCGCCCACGCGAGGAACGCCTCGAGCGTCGCCACGGCCCGGTCCGCGCGCACGAGCGGTGTCCCGAGATAGGTGTAGAGATGGTGCCACGTCGAGACCACGACGATCGGCAGGCCCTTGTAGCGCGCGCTGCGCGTGATCGGAAACAACCCCGCGAGGTGCGGCGGCTGGCCCGGCAACGCGTTCGGCATCCACACCAGGACGACGCGCAATCCGGGCGGCGCGAGGTTCCGCCAGGCCGCGAGCAGCGCGTACGGTTCGTAAAACGGATTCGGCTCGACCGCGCACTCTGCCAGCTCGTCCCATGCCCCGAGGTGTGGTTCGAGGTCCTCGGGCGAGTCGGCGATGGTCGTATACAGGCGCGACGCGTCGTCGGCGATCGTTGGCGTGACCGTGTTCTTCACCGACCCTCCCAGCGTAACCGATCGTGCGAGCGCGATCGTGGTCAGTACACGATTCCATGATCGATCGGTCCGCCTTCGTACTCGGGATACCGACCGGCGCGCAGGATCTTCGCGAGGCATGCACCGTACTCGGAGTCGGGTGTCACCTCGACCGAGTGGGCCTTGCCGTTCGGTAACAAGACCAGATCCGCACGATACTGGGTGCCCGCCTGGTAGCCCGGGCACGTCTTCCTCGCGTGCTTTCCACCCGCGATCAGGATCTCGCCGATCGCGTAGCCGCTCGGCCGCGTGGTCTGCACCGGCGGCGGGACGAGCGACAGATCGGGCCACGCCGCGCGCCGCGCGTGTGGCCGGGTGGATCTGGTGCCTGCATCGACCACCGGGGGCGTCGCGGCAAGGCCGGCATCGCGAGGCCGCGGCGGCGCCGGATCTCGCGGCGGCGAGCTCGCGGCGGCATCGGGGAGCACGACCAGATCGGCGATCCGATCCTCGCGCTTGCGCTGGCGCGCGACGAGTACGATCGCGGCGGCGGCGAGCGCGACGAGCACGCCTGCGATGGCGAGCCAGCGCAGGCGCGACGGCTGTGCCGGCCGTGGGGTGGGGATGGATCGCCGGGATGGCGCCGCGATCGGGCCGGGCATCCATCGGGCGCGGCAACGCGCGCTCCGGGCCCACCGGCGTCTCGACGGTCGGGATGCCATCGCGGCTGGCCGCACGCTGCGGGGCGCGCCCCGGAAACCGCTCGCCGAGCAACTCGATGAGGAGCTCGCGTCCACTGCGAGGGTGGTCATCGCACGCGACGAGGTCGGCGAGCACGGCGCTCGCGTTCGCATAGCGCCCCGCTCGGTCGCGGGCCAGGAGACGCATCGTGACCGCAGCGAGATCGCTGCCGACCTGCGGGCGCAGCTCGCGCGGCGACGGGATCGGCGCGAACATCAAGCGCGCGAGCGTCTCCTGCGTGGTCGTGCCCGAGAACAGCTCGCGGCCACACAGCATCTCCCACAGCATCACGCCCGTCGCGAACAGATCGCTGCGCCCATCGATCGGCTCGCCGTTCGCCTGCTCGGGGCTCATGTACGCCGGCTTGCCCTTGATCATCTCGCTCGCGGTGGCGTTGGATGCGGCGCGCGCCTTCGCGATGCCGAAGTCGGAGACCTTGACCGCGCCTTCCCACGACA
>JBBJLY010000413.1:0-5294 GCA_037720695.1 Kofleriaceae bacterium
TCGTTCGCCGAGATGGTGGCCGAGATGGTCGAGTTCGACCTGCGGACGCTGGCGAACTGGCTTGTTGTCGAGCGTCACCGCCTTCTCGGCGGGCTTGTTCTCGGGCACCTTGTCGGCCGCCTTCTTGACTCGCGCAGTGACCTCCTCGCGGTTCGCATCCTTGCGCTTGGTATCGACGGTGGTCTCCTGTTTGACCTGTTGCCATTTCATCCCCGCAGGCACCGAGACTGGCACGGCCACGCTGCGCTTCGAGCCGCCCGTCACGATCACCTCGGTGCCGATCGCCACCATCGACGTGAACGGCGAGACCAGCCCGTAGCGAACGGCGTGCGCCGTGATCGTGCCGGCGCTCGCGCGCTGCGCGATCAGCTCGTCGAGTCGGTTGCGCGCCCAGCGGCGGGCCAGCGGCCCCATCGCGGTGGTCGCGCCGTCGACCGGCCGCGCTGCCGGCAAGGTCTCGATCGCGAACAGGTCTCCACGTGCGCGCGCATTGGCGGATTGCGCTCGCTTGACGCGCGCGAGCACCAGCATGGCCTGGCCGTGGCCGAGCCGAGGCAGGATGCCCGGCACCACGTCGCTCGCGGCGAGCGTTCCCCAGGTCACGGTGAGCGCGGGCGGTGGGTTCGCGAGATCGCCGAGCGCCGACTTCGCGAGCGCGGGAAGATCGTCGCCTGGAATCGCGAACCGCACCGTGCCGCCGGTCGCGGTCGCGAGCTGGGTCAGCGTCGCGCGCGCGGGGGCCGGCCCGACGCCGATCACGTGAAGCGGAACACCGAGCTTGATCGCGGCGGCGACCGTGGCGCGATCGTCGGCGACCAGGCCGCTCGTCACGAGCACGATCGGCGAACCTTCCGGCCGCAGCGTGCCGAGCACGCGCGTCAGATCGAACGCACCCGCAGGAGTCGACCAGGACTGATCGAGCTTGCGGGCGACATCGGCGGGCGCGGACCAGCCGATGCGATCACTACCGGCCACCGCGACCCGATCGGTCGTGCCGAACGCGGCGAGGATCGAACGCACGAGTGGACGCGCGACCGCGTCGGCATCGCCGAGCGATGTCGCGGACCGATCGAGCACGAGCGTGCAGCGCACGGGCCCAGCCTTGGCAGCGATCGCGCCGCGCGCCGCGACGACGACCGCCGCATAGCCGCCGTCGCTCGCCGCCTCGACCCAGCCCGCGGCGGTCTCGCGCGACTCCCACCGGATCACGGCATCGTGGTCCGACTTCGGATCGAGGAGCGTCGCATCTGCACCCGTCACCTTCAGGTCGTGCGTGGGGCTCGACGCCGAGATCGGCGGGTCGGCGAAGTGGATCGCGATCCGCGTTGGACCGCCGGCACCCGGCGCACCCGGCGGCGTCACGCGCGAGGCATCAGGCGCACGATCGGTATCCGGGGCGCGACCGGTGCCCGTCGTCGGCCGACCGGTCGCGGTGCCGGGCACGAACCGCGGCGCGACGACGAGCGGCACGACCAGCTCCCACACGCCGGCCTGATGACGGGCGATGGTATCGAACCGGAGCGTGACCTCGACCGAGCTGTTTGGCGGGATCGCAGCGACGGTCTGGGTGAACACGTCGGCGCGTTCCTGATCGAGGAGCGCGGCGCCGACGCCGGCGCGCACCGCGGCTTCGTAGCGGCGTTGTGCCTCGTCGCGCTTCTCGATCGCGGCGCGGATCGTCCGCGTCCCGGTGCGGATCGACATCGCGGTGACCGCGGCATCGAGCGGCAGCGGGAACACGTAGGTGGCTTCGGTCGCGTGAGCGGTCCGGTTGTGGAACTTCTGGGTGACGACCGCCTCGACGATCGGCCCATGCACGGTGACCTCGATCGTGCTCTCCAGCATCGCGAGGGCCGGCCCCGCGGTCGGATACATCCCGATCTGGCGCGGCAGCTCGCCGGCGAGTGCGGGCGCGGACCCGAGGATCACGACCACGCACGCGATGAGCCCGGGACGCAGCATGCCGTGAGCACGTTACACGCACGGCCGCGTACGGAGATCTACAACGCCGCGACGCGACGGCGTATTCGCGTGTCCGCGGCCGGTAAGACTGCCGTGTCTGGCCGACCACGCGATCGGCCAACCGCGCGGGATCGCGACGCATGACGTGGGCACTCGCGATGCACTCGCACCGGAGTCATGCGCTGGCTTCCTCCATCCTCGCCTCTCACTCGCACCCAGGTCATCGCGACATATGCGATCTCCACCGGCACGCTCGCCGGGTTGACCCTCGCGCTCGCCGGTTGCGGCGGTGCGGGAAAGCAAGACGTCCAGGTCATGTCGTTCACGCCCGCCGGGCCGATCGACAAGGCCGAGTCGATCGTGATCCGGTTCGACAAGCCGGTCGTCGGCGAGGAGCGGGTTGGCAAGCCCGCGGAGCCCACGACCGTCGCGGTGACCCCCGCGTTCAGCTGGACCGGGTTCTGGCAGGACCGGCGGACGCTCGTGATCGATCC
This sequence comes from Kofleriaceae bacterium, assembly GCA_037720695.1. Taxonomy (GTDB): domain Bacteria; phylum Myxococcota_A; class Polyangia; order Haliangiales; family Haliangiaceae; genus JABFXX01. Next base: position 2,457 of record JBBJLY010000413.1, read on the forward strand.
GTCCGCGAAGCTCGCGGGTTCGACGAAGTACGAGATCTCGCTGACCGGCGAGCTCGCGAAGCGCACGAAGGACTTCGAGTTCACGTTCGTCCACAAGCCGATCGCGGTCGAAGGCGTGTGGGGCGTCGATAGCGGGATGCTGCCGCCCGATGGCGATCTCCCGATCTCGTTCAACCAGCCCGTGCACCCGGCCGATGCCGCGCGTCACTGCAAGCTGGTCGGCGACGCGGGCGACCTCGCGTTCGTCGTGGGTGCAGGCGCCGCGGCCGCCAACCTGACCCTGCGGCCCGCGCGGCCGCTCGGCTCGGGCACGAGCTACACGCTGTCGTGTGTGAACCTCGTCGGCGCCGGTGGCAACCTGCCACTCGCCCAGCCGTATTCGCTCGCGGTGTCGACCCGCCCGGCGCTCGAGATCACGAGCATCGAGCCCGAGGGAGACGACATCGCGGCCGACCAGGTGGCGCTGACGTTCAACTTCACGACGCCGGTCGAGGTCGAGGCGGCGCGCAAGGCAATCAGGAGCACGCCCGCGATCCCCGGCCTCGAGCGCGGCTACATCAGTGGCGACGGCCTGGTCTACACGGTCACCGCGGATCTCGAGACCCGCGCGACCTACGCGCTCGAGGTCTCCGGGCTGGTCGACACGTTCGGCCAGCGACAGCTGAAGCCGGCCAAGCACACGTTCAAGACCGGCGACGCCCGCCCGCGGCTCTCGATGGAGCGCGGCATCTACGCGCTCGAGGCCAGCGCGAAGGGCTATCCCGTGTGGTCGCGCAACATCGGCAAGTACTACATCGAGTGCGCGACGATCCCGAAGGAGCGCGTCGTCCAGCTGCTGACGACCGACATGAACTACGACCCGTGGGGCGGCAACGATGACGACAAGCCGCTCGACTGGAACAAGCTGAAAGTTCGCGCGAAGACCACCTCGGTCAAGAACGCGGTCAAGAACAAGTGGCAGCTCGCCGACCTCGACCTCGGCAAGGCCTGCGGCTCGACCGCGGGCGCGCGGGGCGTCTATCTCGCCGAGGTTCGCTCCGACGAGATCGTGCCCGACCCCGATCGCGGCTGGCTGTCGCCACGCCGCAACCGCGTGCTCGCGAACGTGACCGACCTCGGTGTGCTGATCAAGACCGGCACGGCCTCGGCCTCGTGTGGGTGACCGCGCTGTCGAGCGGTGCGCCGATCGACGGCGCGACGGTCACGGTGCTGACGCCGCAGGGCAAGCAGGTGTTCGTCGGTATGACCACCGCGGACGGCATCCTCACGATCCCGGGCAGCGCGACGCTGAAGCCGCAGACCGCGGCGGCAGGACGTGGCGGCGAAGACGACTGGGCCAATTATCGAAGCCAGCGCCTGATCGCGATCGTCGAGAAGGCGAACGATCTGGCGATCGTCGACGGCAACTGGTCGAACGGGATCCAGCTCTGGAACTTCGGCGTGACCGAGGATCGCCGGGGCGGCGCGACCAGGATCCGTGGCTTCATCCAGAGCGACCGCGGCCTGTATCGGCCCGGCGAGACCGTGTTCTTCAAGGGCATCGCGCGCGAGGTCGGGCTGCACAGCCCGCCGCGCGTCCCGGCCGGCAAGGCGGCGGAGATCGAGATCGAAGACAGCCGCGGCCAGACGGTGTTGACCACGAGGTCCAAGCTATCGAGCTTCGGCGGCTTCGCGTTCGAGCTGCCGCTCGGCGCGGACGCGACCGTCGGCGACTATTACGTCCGCGCGAAGCTCGGTGGCCAGGTGTTCCGCGAGAAGTTCTCGGTCGAGGAATTCCGCCCGGCCACGTTCGAGATCAAGCTCGCGAGCGCGACTGCGTCCCCGAAGCCCGGCGAGCGGCTGACGTTCGAGCTCGGCGCGAAGTACCTGTTCGGGGCCCCGGCGAGCGAGGCGAAGGTCGAGTGGAGCCTGCGCAAGCGCGCCCACCGGGTCGCATTCAAGGGCTTCGACCAGTACACGTTCTCGGCGAACCCGCGCGACTGGTGGTGGGACGAGTCCGCCGACGACTATGGCGAGTTCCTCGCCGACGGCACGGGCGAGACCGACGCCCAGGGACACCTCGCGATCGAGGCCCGCGATGGCGCGACCAGCTTCGCCGGACCGGTCGATTACATCCTGTCCGCCAACGTGACCGACGAGGCCGACCAGACGATGGGCAAGTCGGCGCTCGTGACCGCGCACAAGACCGGGTTCTACCTCGGCATGCACGCCAACGAATTCGTCCAGGCCGTCGGCATGCCGTTCGGCGTCAACCTGGTCGCGCTGGCACACGAGGGTGCGCGGGTCGCCACCCGGGCCAAGCTGTCGTTCATTCGCACGGTCGCTACCTGTTCCTGGAACGACGTCGGCTCGCGCAGCTTCGAGCGCTGCGACTCCGCCGAGAAGGTGATGTTCGTGCGTGACGTTTCGATCGCGAACGCCGGCTCACACGTCGAGCGGATCTATCCGACCGAGCCGGGTAACTACATCGTCAAGGCCGAGGCCAAGGACGCCGCTGGCAACCCGGTGATCGTCGCGAGCGAGATCTGGGTGATCGGCAAGGGCGAGGCGTTCTGGTCGGGCGACGAAGGCGATCGGATGACGCTGGTCGCGAGCAAGCCCGTGTACCAGCCCGGCGACAAGGCGCGGCTGGTCGCGCAGACCAACCTCGTCAAGCCGACGGCGCTGATCACGGTCGAGCGCGACGGCATCATCGAGGCGCGCGTGCAGAAGCTGGCGTCGGCGTCGGAGGGCATCGAGCTCGCGATCGCAGATGCGTGGGCGCCGAACGTCTATGCGAGCGTCGCGCTGGTCTCCGGCCGCCGCGGCGTCGGTGACAAGCATCGCCCGTTGTTCAAG